>CAJUOD010000073.1 GCA_910587875.1 uncultured Oscillibacter sp.
GGACTGGTCCTCCGCCGCCAGCTGACCGGAGACGGTGTTCTCCGTGTAGATGGTATCCGCCCCGATCTCCTGGACCTGGACGGCCACGCCCGCCTGGGCGGGCTCCTCCTCCGGCGTCTCGTCCGTCCCGCCGCCGCAGGCGGCCAGGGACAGCGCCAGCACGGCGGCAAGCCCCGCCGCCAGGAATTTTTTCTTCGTCATGTAGTTCCTCCAAATCATCGTCGCTGGTTCTTACGTTCCGGACTGGCCGGAGCTCATCACGCCGTAGTTCACGGCCCAGTAGTAGGTCCGGTAGGCGGTAAACAGGTTCCGCCGGGCGGTCTCCACGGCGTCCTTGGCCTCCGTCAGCTCGTCCTCCGCGTCCAGGAGGGCGTTGTGGGAGATGGTCCCCTGGCGGTACTTCAGCTCCATGGAGGCGTAGGTGCTCTCCTGGAAGGCCAGGGAGGTCTGGGCGGAGTTCAGGACCTGCTGGTAGTCCTTGATGGAGTCGAAGGCGTTGCGGAAGTTCATCTCGAAGCTCTGCACCGCCATCTTGTACTCGTACAGGGCCGCCTCGTAGGTGTGCCGGGCGCTGCGGACGTTGTATGTATCCTGGGCGTAGCTGGCCCGGGTGTCGTCATAGGAGTCGCTGGCCTCGTCCAGCTTTTTCTTGGCGGCGAAGAGGTCGTAGCTCCGGGTCTTGGCCTCCTCCAGGTCCGGCTTGTAGTCCATGCAGTCGAGGAGCCCCTGGCTCAGCGCCGGCAGGGGACCCAGGACCAGGGACCCGTTGAGGCTGGCCCCGATCATGGACTGCATCTGGAGCTTGCACCGCCGGAGGTTCATCTCCAGGGTGCTGAGGCTGCTCTGGAGGGTGGCCCGGCCGTTGCGCACCTGCTCCAGGGTCAGGGCGGAGACCTGCCCCAGCTCATAGCGGAGCTCCATCTCCTGGAGACTGCGGTCCAGGGCGGTCAGGTTCCGCCGGAGGGTGCCCTTGGTCTGTTCCAGCTCCAGGATGGCGAAGTAGAGGGACTCGGCCCCCACCACGGTGAGCTCCTGGGCGTTTTTCAGCTGCTTCCTGGCGGCGGCGGAGTCCTTCTGGAGCTTGCCGGAGGCCAGGTCGGACACGGTGGCGCTGAGGCTGGCGTAGGAGCTGGCCAGGTTGGAGAGGATGAAGCCCTGCATGGCCCCTTCCATCTCGCTGGCCACGGGAATCTGGGCGTACATCATCTGGGCGGCCTCCAGGCTGGTCATCTGGGCGTTCAGGCTCTGGTACATGTCGGTGTAGTCCATGGCGTCGATGGAGGCGATGGACTCCTGGAGCATCTTTGCCGTCAGGCTGCCCTCCAGCACCCGGTCCCGCAGGTCCTCGAAGGCCAGATACCGGAAGTCGTCCTCCCCGGTGAAGACCAGCTCGTCGTCCATGCCGCTGTCCTTCGCCGTAGTGACCGGCTGGCCGTCGGGCTGTACCACGATGGGGCTGGCCTCGGCGGCGGGGGCCTCCTCGGGCTCGGCGCGGTCCTCCACAGGGGCTTCGGCGGGGGCCGGGTCCTCCCCGGAGGGCTTTGCGTCCCGGGCGGTTTTCTCCGCCCCGGCCTGGGGCGGGGGCTCCGGGCCCATCTGGGCCAGGGCGGGCGCGGCGCACAGCGTCAGGGCCAGAGCCAACGCCAGCAGCAGCGCGATCCATTGTTTCCTCATGTGGTCCTCCTTCTATATGGTTCGTCAGTCTCTTTTTACACCTTCCACCTGGGGGAAGGTCAAGGAAAATTTTTACGCGAGGCTCCCGTGCTTGACGATTTCCAGCTTTGCCGCCAGCTCCTGCCGGTGGAGCGCCTGTTCCTCGGGGCAGAGCATGGCGTCCATGAAGGCGCTGCCCAGGGCGGCCATCAGCAGGCAGAAGACGATTCGGCAGTAGTCCTGGGTGGGCTCCCGGAGGCTGGAAAAGTCGATGACGTCCCAGAGCCCGTCCAGCAGCCGCTGGCCCGGCCGGGTGGGGAGGAGCTTCTGGATGTCCAACCCCTGGTTATTCTTCACAAACAGCATGCACCGGTCCATCACCGGGTCCAGGTCCTGGCAGGACATGCGGTCAAAGCAGTCCAGCTGGGCCTGGAAGATGTCCCCGCCGTTGGCCTTCAGCACCCGGCGGTACTCCTCCTTCACGTGGTTGCGCACCTCCTCCAGGAGGTAGGCGAGGAGGTCGTCCTTCCCGGCGAAGTACTGGTAAAAGCTCCCCCGGGGGATGCCCGCCCGGCGGACGATTTGGTTGATGGACACGTCGGTGAAGCGGGCGGAGGTAAACTCCTCCCAAGCGGCGTCGAGGAATCGGCGCCGCTTCTCCTCCGGCAGCCGGAGGAAGGTCTCTGTACACATATGTATCGATCCCTCCCAGCAGAAATGACACTCTGTCATTTTATGACAAGCTGTCACTTATTATAGTCAGCGCTAACAGAGCTGTCAACAGTTTTGTACTTCCAGGGGCGTTAAGTTTTTGTGAATAAAGGGGCCGCCCCCTCCGGGACGGCCCCCTGCCCTCAATATCGCTTTTCCAGCCGCCTGTAAATCAGGATGCCGGACACAAACTCGACCACCAGGAGCGCCGCCAGGAAGAAGACCATCAGGTCGGCGCTTTCCTCCCGCACCACACCCAGTCTGCCCAGGATAGTGAAGGCCACAATGGAGCCGGACATCAGCACCAGTCCCAGGATATAGGCCATCCGGCCGGACTTGTTCCGCAGCATTTCCTTCCGCTCGTCCCGGAGCTCGATCTGCTCCTCCTCCAGCCGCTCCTGATAGAGGGGGGCGTTCTTGGGACTGGTCCACTTGAAGTATTTGACGACCTGGACAATGCCCGGCATCGTGAACGCGCCGCAAAATCCGCAGAACAAGCTGCCCAGCGGCGTGTCCCAGAAAATCGCCGCCGCCAGAAAGCCAAGTCCCAGGGCGATCATGCCCAGGCCGGACCAAAGGTAACTTTTCTTCATTGCGCATCGCTCCTTTCCCAGATGAAAATCTCCTCAATGGGGAGCCCGAAAAAATCCGAAATCGTAAAGGCCAGCTCCAAAGACGGACTGTAGCGCCCGTTCTCAATGGAGCTGACGGTCTGCCGGGAGACCCGGATGGACTTGGCGAATTCCTCCTGCCTCAGGCCCCGGCTCTTCCGCAGCTCTTCCACGCGGTTTCTCATAGCCGCCTCCTTTCGGTGTCAAGGTACTTTTACACACTGGAGCGGCCGTCCCCTGCTATGTAAAGGTTCCTTTACCTATAACCTACCACAGCCTGCCGAATTTGTCAAGGGTCCTTTACATAAAATTTTTACCGCCTTGCATTTTGCCCGGCGCTGTAGTATAGTAATGAGACTGCTGAATGGAAAAGGGGACCGCCCATGAAACGGATATTTCCCGCCCTCTGCGCCCTGCTGCTGCTGACGGCCTGCGGCCCGGAGCTGCCGCCGGAGGACTCGGACCGGCTGCAAATCGTTGCCGCCGTCTTCCCGGCCTATGACTTCGCCCGGGCCGCCGCCGGGGAGCTGGCGGACGTGACGCTCCTCCTGCCCCCCGGGGCGGAAAGCCACTCCTATGAGCCCACCCCGGCGGACATCCTCCGGGTCCAGCGCTGCGACCTCTTCATCTACTTGGGCGGCGAGTCCGATGCCTGGGTGGACACCATTCTCTCCGCCGTGGAGCCCCGGGGGGAGGCTCTGCGGATGATCGACTGCGTGGACCTCCTGGAGGAGGAGACCGTGGAGGGCATGCAGGGGGGCCACGACCACGAGCATGAACACGAGGAGGACCACGACCACCTGGGCGAGGTGGTGGGCATGGACGAGCACGTCTGGACCGCCCCGCTGAACGCCGCCGCCGTCACCCGGACGATCGGGGAGCGGCTGGCGGCCCTGGACCCGGCGAACGGGGAGACCTACGCCACCAACGCCGAGGCCTACGCCCTGGAGCTGGAGGCCCTAGACCGGGACTTCGCCGCCTTCTTCGACGGACGGGCGGACCGGACCATCGTCTTCGGGGACCGCTTTCCCCTGCTGTATTTTGCCGACGCTTACGATCTGGATTACTACGCCGCCTTCCCCGGCTGCGGGGCCCAAACGGAGCCCTCGGCGGCCACCGTGGCCTTCCTGACGGAGAAGGTCCGGGAGGAACATCTCCCCGCCGTCTGGTATATCGAGTTCTCCAACCACCTGGTGGCGGACAGCATCGCCGAGGCCGCCGGGGTGGAGACGGCCCAGTTCCACACCTGCCACAACGTCTCCAAGGCGGACCTGGAGGCCGGGGCCACCTATCTCTCCCTGATGCGGGCCAACCTGGAGGCCCTGCAAGAACACATGTAGCTTTTAAAAAGTATCTATAAAAGGAGGCGCAGCATGGACGGCGCGTTTGACTTCCTGACCCTGGACTTTTTCACCCGGGCGGAGGTGTTCCCCGGGAGCCTGGGGACCTTCCGCTACCGCTTCCAGCGCACGGGCTGGATGGGGGACGGGGAGCTTCAGGCCTGGGTGTATGAGAACGTCTGCTTCGAGCTGGCGAAGGACGTGGAGACGGAGACCTTCCCCTGGACAGAGGAAGGGGTTGCCTCTTTGAAGGCCTGGCTGGGGCGGAAGCTGGCGGAGCGGGGGACGGAGCCCTACCGGATCCCCTATCCGCCGGAAGGGGGGGAAAGCTGATGTTTACCGGCTTCACCGACGAGACGGTGGACTTCATGTGGGGCATCCGCTTCAACAACGAGCGGACCTGGTTTGAGGCCCACAAGGAGATTTACCTGAACCACTTCTACCGCCCCATGCAGGCCCTGGGAGCGGAGATCTACGAGTTTATCCGGGACAAGCGCCCGGACTATGACCTCATCCACAAGGTGACCCGCATCTACCGGGACGCCCGCCGCCTCCACGGCCGGGGGCCCTATAAGGAGAGCCTGTGGTTCTCCGTGGAGGAGCCCTCGGAGCAGTGGACGGCCAAGCCCACCTTCTGGTTCGAGCTGATGCCGGAGAGCTGGACCTACGGCATGGGGTACTACCTCCCCAAGGCCCTGACCATGGCGAAGCTCCGGGCCCGGCTGGACCGGGACCCCAAGACTATGGAGGCCCTGACCCGGGCGCTGGAGAAACAGGAGGAGTTCGCCCTGCTGACGGAGGCCTACAAGCGCCCCAAAGGCCCGGCGCCCTCGCCCCTGCTGGAGCCCTGGTATCAGGCCAAGTCCTTCACCATCTGCCACGAGGAGAAGTTGACGGAGGACCTGTTCTCCCGCGCCATCGTGGACCGGCTGAAACAGGGCTTTACCTTCCTGCTGCCCTACTACGACTACTTCGTCACCCTGGACGGGGATCCCGATCCCCGGGAACAGGCGGCCAAAGACTCTTGACAAGTCCGGCTTGAGGGGTTATACTGAACGTGGAAAAGGCGTTGCCGACAAGCGGTTCGCCCTCTGCTAGTTACTCAAAAAGAAGTAACCGCCGCGCTGTGGGGACAGGGGCGGTTACTTCTTTTTGTATGCCTGGATGAACAGGCTGCAAATGCCGATGATCACAAGACAAAGCTGTAACACTTCGGATGTACTCATTGGGCAGCCCCCCTTTCGCAAAATCAGGGGGCAAGAAGCTGCCCCCTGTCGAGAGGGCGAACGTTGTCGGCAACGCTGATTTACCCTATCATATCCCGTGGCAAAAAGCAACTGATTTCTTACAGTTCAATTTTAACGAAAAGGAGAAAACCCCCATGAAACCCTGTCCCGACAGAGCGGCGGCCCTGGCGCTGCTGCGCAAGTACAACACCGAGCCCTTCCACCTCCAGCACGCCCTGACCGTGGAGTCCGTCATGCGCTGGTACGCCCAGGACCTGGGCTATGGCGAGGAGGCCGACTTCTGGGCCATCGTCGGCCTGCTCCACGACGTGGACTTCGAGAAGTGGCCGGAGGAGCACTGCCAAAAGGCCCCGGAGCTGCTGGCGGAGATCGGCTGTTCCGACGAGCTGGTCCACGCCGTGTGCAGCCACGGCTTTGGGCTCTGCTCCGACGTGGAGCCGGCCCACGAGATGGAAAAGGTCCTCTTCGCCGCCGACGAGCTGACAGGCCTCATCGGCGCGGCGGCCCGGATGCGGCCCAGCAAGTCCTGCTCCGACATGGAGGTGTCCTCCCTCAAGAAGAAGTTCAAGGACAAGAAGTTTGCCGCCGGGTGCTCCCGGGACGTCATCAAGGACGGCGCGGCCCGCCTTGGCTGGGAGCTGGAGACCCTGATGGACAAGACCATCCAGGCCATGCGGGAGAGCGAGGCCTGCGTGGCGGAGGAATTGGCCTCCCTGAGCTGAACCCGTTTTACAAGCAAAAAGAGCGCCGGGGCGAAAGTCCCGGCGCTTCTCTGTTATTCAATGACCTCCAGCTTCCCGTCCTCCCCGAATTTCACGGGGACGATCTCATTCCGGGTCTTCTGGGCGATGTCGTCGATGCGCATTTTGGAGGGGTAGTCCGCGATGAGGCTCACCGCCACGCCCTGGCGCTTGGCCCGGCCCGTCCGGCCGATGCGGTGGACGTAGTCCTGGTTTTCGTCCGGCACGTCGCAGTTGAAGACAATGTCCACGTCATCCACGTCGATGCCCCGGGCCGCCACGTCCGTGGAGACGAAGACCCGGAGCTTCCCCTCCCGGAAGAGGTTCATCACCTGCTCCCGCCGCTTCTGGGGGATGTCCCCGTGGATGCACTCCGCGTCGATGCCCCGCATTTGCAGGAACTTGCAGATCCGCTCCGTGGAGCCCTTGGTGTTGCAGAAGGCCATGCAGCGGTCGAAGCCCGTCTCCTCCAGGATTCGGGCGATGACGTCCGCCTTTTCGTTCTGGGCCACGTCCATGCGGAACTGCTTGATGTCTGGCTTGTTCTGCTCGTCCTCCCGGACGGTGATCTCCGCCGCGTCCCGCTGGTAGACCCAGGCGATGTCCATGACCTCCCGGGAGATGGTGGCGGAGAAGAGGCCCAGGTTGCGCCGCTTGTTCATCTTGTCCAGGAGCCGGGTCACGTCGTGGATGAAGCCCATGTCCAGCATCCGGTCCGCCTCGTCCAGAACTACGGTCTGGGCGCTGTCCACCCGGACGGTGCGGCGCTTCATGTGGTCGCTGAGCCGCCCCGGCGTGGCGACTACAATCTGGGGCCGCTTTTTCAGCGCGTCGATCTGCTTCCCGATGGGCTGGCCGCCGTAGAGGCACACGCAGCGAACCCCGGGACGGAAGGCGGAGATGTCCCGCAGCTCGTCGGTGATCTGAATCGCCAGCTCCCGGGTGGGGGCCAGAATGACGGCCTGGACGGCGTCGTCCTCCGGGTCCACGTGCTCGATGATGGGGATGCCGTAGGCAAAGGTTTTCCCCGTGCCCGTGGGGGCCTTGGCGATGACGTCCTGCCAGGCCATCATGGGCGGGATGCAGCCCGCCTGGACGGGGGTGGTGACCTCCAGCTCCCGCTTTTCAATGGCGCGCATGATCTCCGGGGACAGCCCCAGGCTGTCGAACCGGACGCCTTCTGTATATTCCATAAATATTTCCTCTTTTCACGTAGTGGGGGCGTATGATAAAATGGACTTGGATCCATAGAAACAGGGTAACGATATTATACAGAAAAAGAGGCCGCTTGTAAAGCGGTCCGGCCTTACAAGTCCGATGATTTTGGAGGAATTTAGAACTTTAATCAATTAAAATCTAGAGAATCCAACAAATTATACATGGAAACCCGAAGAAATTATAGTAAAATTGTGTGTTGTAAACCCAACAAGTCCCTTTTTTTATGATAGATTAAAGTCGGAAGACAAACCGGGTAAAAGTCAATAGGGGGGGTGTCGAACGTGGATGATATGGAGTATGTACGTATTCTTCGTGATTTGCGCGAAGACGCCGACAAGACACAATCACAGATTGCCGAGGTCCTGGGCACGTCCCAGACGATGTACGCGCGCTATGAGCGGGGCGCCAACGAGCTGCCCATCCACCACTTAATTACATTGAGTAAGTATTACGGCGTCAGCACCGATTATCTGCTGGGGCTCAGCAAGGAACGATGAAACACGGACAGGAAGGCCTCCTGTCCGTGTTTTTTGCGCGCAGCCGTGCTTGCGTTTTGTGCCGGAATATGGTATGGTTTCCTTGGCGCTGCCATTGACGGTGGACGGTTGGCCCCTGAACAGGGGGCACCTTCTTGCCCCCTGATCCTTGGAAAGGGGGGCTGCGCAATGATTACATATTCAGAGCTGTTCCAGTTCTGCCTTGTTATCATCGGCATTTGCGGCCTGTTCATTCAGGCATACAAAAAGAAGTAACCGCCCTGCTTCCCCAAGCCGCGGTTACTTCTTGACCAAAGTGTAGGGGGGCAACCGTCTGCCGGCAGCGCCCTTATATATTTAGTATACCCATCTGATGCTGTTTTGTCAAGCCCCGGGTCCGGCCCGGTTTTTTCTGTTAGCCCCTTGCAATTTCCGACGGGATACGATACAATATCAGCGAGACACAGAAGCAATAGGCAGGGCACGAGAGGGGCCTAATCCTCCCGCGCCCCTATGCAGGAGACACATCCTCCCACACAGCAGGTATACTGCGCCCATTCGTCATTATACCCGGTTCCCGGCTCTTTTTCAAGAGGGGGAATCCGGCTTGTCGTGTGTGCGGCTTCCGGCGGTGTAGGGAACGTTTCCCTGCGCCGCTTTTGCTGTCTCGATGGAGACGCCTTTCGGGGCCGGGTGGAACGAGGCCCCGGAGGGCGGAGCCATTGAGCAAAATGAAGGAGGAAGCAAGCATGAACACATTCACAAAGCGCTTGGCCGCGCTGCTGCTGGCGCTGACCCTGGCCCTGGGGCTGGCGGTCCCCGCCCTGGCGGCGGAGCCCGCCGCCAAGCCAAACACCGCCTACACCTGTGACAAAATACTGTGGGTGGGGCCCATTCCCCTGGCGGGGCTGGTCGTGGTCAACGATGAGTACTATGTCCCCATGGAGCTCCTGAATGTCAGGAATACTAATGGACAATGTCTGCTCCCGCTGGATTTTCAAGACTATGCGTTTTCCGGCGGTGTGGACGGCTGTTATACCCTGATGCAAAACTACGGCTACTATGTCAGTAAATGGGAGGATAACAAGGCCACGGCGGTAAAGCCCGTGATGTGTACGATACCGGGTTTGGAGCTTGGCACGGTGACGACCTCCAAGATTCCGGTAAACGTGATCGATACGCGGTCTTTTCCCCACCAGATTCACGTGATTCCCAGTAGCGCGGTGTATGACCTGGACGGACACTATACGATGGTGCGGCTGAAAGCCTTTAGTGAATACTTCGGCTACCGGGAGGACGAGGCGGGCATTCACATCTGTGAGACGCCAGCGGAACACCAGACGATTCCAACTGTTGTCTGGGAGGAAAACCTGGCAGGGCAGGCCGCCAAGAGCTTGCGGGTAAAGGATACCAAGGCGACCCTGAAGGCGTTCCATGACTACCTGGTCAACACCCTGACCCATGAGTCCTTTATGGACAATGCTTATTTCCAGAAGACGGACCCCCAGCGCCATGAACGGCGGGAGCAGATGTATGAAAAATACAAGATTTATAACAACGTTGCCCTGGCTTCCCGCTATGGCTATTGCGAAGAATACGCCTCGCTTTTCGTTGCTATGTGCCAACAAGCGGGCATTCCCTGCGAACGGGTAGAGAGCGACGAAATAAGCCATGTTTGGAACCGGGTCTGGCTCTGGGGCAAGTGGTATCACGTGGACGTGACCTTTGACGACCCCGGCCCGAAGCCGACGCTGCGGTATACCTACTTCCTGATCCCGGCAGAGACCATGGCAAAGGATCGCGTCTGGACGGACAGCGATTATGTCAAGCCCGCCAAGTAAACCGGATATAACGAGGGCCCCCGGCTCAAGCCGGGGGCCTTCTCATACATAGAATTAAATTACAGCCTCGTCACAACGGGAATGACCATGGGGCTGCGCTTTGTCGTCTTGAACAGGTAGCTGCTGACGGCGGATTTCACCACGCCGCGAAGCTCCCCGTCGTCCCGCCCGCGCTTGCGGGTGACGGAGTCCGCTGCGTCCATGGCCACGCCCTGGAGCTCCTTCATCAAATCCCCGGACTCCTTCACGTAGATGAAGCCCCGGGTGACGATCTCCGGCGGGCTTAAGAGTCCGCCGTCGTGGCTGGAGATGGGCAGGACTACCACCACCATGCCGTCCTCCGCCAGGCGCTTGCGGTCCCGCATGACCACGGCGCCCACGTCGCCCACGCCGGAGCCGTCCACGAAGACCTCCCCGGCGGGCACGGACCCGCCGATTTTCAGGGTCTTGGCGGTGATTTCAATGACGCTTCCGTTTTCCGCGATGGCGATGTGATTCCGGTCCAGGCCCATCTGCTGGGCCACTTGGCTGTGAATCTGGAGCATCCGCTGCTCGCCGTGGAGGGGCACGAAGAACCGGGGCCGGGTGAGGGCGTGGACGATTTTCAGCTCCTCCTGGCAGGCGTGGCCGGAGACGTGGAGCATGTCGGCCTTGTCGTAGACCACGTGGACGCCCTTGCGGAAGAGCTCGTTGATGACCCGGCTCACCGTCACCTCGTTGCCCGGGATGGCGGAGGCGGAGATGATCACCTTGTCCCCGGGGCCCACCTCCACCTGCTTGTGGGTGGAGAAGGCCATGCGGTACAGGGCGCTCATCTCCTCGCCCTGGGAGCCGGTGGTGACGATGACCTGCTTGTTTTTGGGCAGGCTCTTGATTTTGTTGATGTCCACCAGGGTGTTCTTGGGCACCTTCATATAGCCCAGCTCCGTGGACACCCGCATGATGTTCTCCATGGACCGGCCGGTAACCGCCACCTTCCGCCCGTGGGCGGCGGCGGCGTCCAGCACCTGCTGGATGCGGTGGACGTTGGAGGCGAAGGTGGTGACGATGATCCGCTCCTCGCAGCCCTGGAACTGGCGCATGAAGGTCTGGCCCACGGCGCTCTCGCTGAGGGTGTAGCCCGGGCGCTCCACGTTGGTGGAGTCGGCACAGAGGGCCAGGACGCCCTCCTTGCCCAGCTCGCCCAGGCGGGCCAGGTCGATGACCTCCCCGTCGATGGGGGTGGAGTCGATTTTAAAGTCTCCCGTGTGGACCACGGTGCCCATGTGGGTATGGATGGCGAAGGCCACGGAGTCCGCGATGGAGTGGTTCACGTGGATGAACTCCACGGTGAACTTCCCCGCCCGGACGGACTTGCCCGGCTCCACGGTGATGAGCTTGGTGCTCTTGGCCAGGCCGTGCTCCTCCAGCTTCAGCTGGATGAGGCCTGCGGTGAACCGGGTGCAGTAGATGGGCAGGTTCACCTGCTTGAGAACGTAGGGAATGGCTCCCACGTGGTCCTCGTGCCCGTGGGTGATGAACAGTCCCCGGATGCGGGCCCGGTTTTTGATGAGGTAGGTCACGTCCGGGATGATGCAGTCGATTCCGTACATGTCGTCCCCGGGGAAGGCCATGCCGCAGTCCACCACGATGATTTCCCCGCCGTACTCATAGGCGGTCATGTTTTTCCCGATTTCGTTCAGGCCGCCCAGGGGGATGATTTTCAGTTTTTCTGCCATAGATAGAATAAACTCCTTACCAATATAAAAAGATGTATCGCGGCCCGGTATCCGGAATCTGGGCATAGCAAAGAAGAGACGCCCTCTGTCCGCCCGGCCCCGTTACGCCGGCGGGGGTTTGGCTGCGTCCTGTCTTGTCCGGATATGAAAGCCGCTGAGGGCTGGAAAAGCCCTATCTATTATTTGACCAGCCGGGAAGCGCGTCCCGCCCTGGAAAAATACGTGATGAAAACCCATTCCAGGCGCCGTTTTCCAGGCCGCTGGAATGTCAACTCGGTATAGTATAGCACAGGAAGACCCGTTTGTATACAAAAACTTTTGGAAATTCGCCGGAAGATTGACGGCGGAGGGAAAATATGCTATCATATTTGCCGAATGTCAAGCCCCGGCCCCGCCTCCCCGGCGGCGTGCGGGGCCGGTGGAAGGTGAGTCTATGGGCGTTCACGACGGGCACCGGGAGCGGATGCGCAAGCGTTTTTCAGAGAATGGCCTGAGCGGCTTCGCCGACCACGAGGTTCTGGAGCTGCTGCTCTACTACGCCCTCCCCCGGGGAGACGTGAACCCCCTGGCCCACGCCCTGACGGACCGGTTCGGCAGCCTCTCCGGCGTGCTCACCGCCCCCGTGGAGCTGCTGAGGGAGGTGGACGGCGTGGGGGAGCGGACGGCGCTGCTGCTGCGCCTGGTCTCCCAGGTGGGCCAGAGGGTACGGCTGGCGTCCCTGGAGGAGGGCCTGGCCCTGACCACCCGGAAGCAGGTGGGGGACTACCTCCTGGAGCTCTTCTCCCAGGAGCGGAATGAGACGGTGTATCAGCTCTGCCTGGACGGGAAGGGCAAGCTGCTGGCCAGCCGCCGCCTGGGTTCGGGCAGCGCCTCTGCGGTGACCCTGGACGTGCGCAACGTGGTGCAGAACGCCATTTTGTACTCCGCCAGCTCCGTCATCCTGGCCCACAACCACCCCAGCGGCGTGGCCCTGCCCTCCCAGGAGGACCAGACGGCCACCCGCCGGGCGCGGGAGGCCCTGGCCGCCATCGACGTGCGGCTGGTGGACCACATCATCGTGGCGGACCACGATTTCATCTCCTTCTCCGATTCCGGCTTCCTCTGACGGGAGGGCCCGCGCATCTCTCAAAAATATATCGAACAAATGTTGTAATTTGGGCGGGCCTGTGGTATGATAGGCCCTGTACAAAACCAGGCGGCAGGAGGTCCCCATGCCAAAATTCCAAGTCGTATCCGAATACCGGCCCTCCGGCGACCAGCCGGAGGCCATCGCCGCCCTGGCGGCGGGCATCGAGAGCGGGCTGAAGGAGCAGGTCCTCCTGGGCGTCACCGGCTCCGGCAAGACCTTCACCATGGCCAAGGTCATCGAGGCCGTCCAGCGGCCCACCCTGGTGCTGGCCCACAACAAGACCCTGGCCGCCCAGCTGTGCGAGGAGTTCAAGGAGTTCTTTCCCAACAACGCCGTGGAGTACTTCGTCTCCTACTACGACTACTACCAGCCGGAGGCCTATATCCCCCACACGGACACCTATATCGCCAAGGACGCCTCCACCAACGATGAAATCGACCGCCTCCGCCTCTCCGCCACCTGCGCCCTGCTGGAGCGGCGGGACGTGATTGTGGTCTCCTCCGTCTCCTGCATCTACGGCCTGGGGGAGCCGGACGACTTCGCCAAGATGGTGGTCTCCCTCCGGGCCGGGGCGGAGTGGGACCGGGACGAGCTTTTGCGCCGCCTGGTGGAGATCCGCTATGAACGCAACGATATCGCCTTCGAGCGGAACATGTTCCGGGTCCGGGGGGACACGGTGGAGATCTACCCCGCCTATTACAAGGACAAGGCCATCCGGGTGGAGTTCTTCGGGGACGAGATCGAGCGGGTCAGCGAGTTCAACCCCGTCACGGGCTCCGTGAACCGGGTGCTGAACCACATCGCCATTTATCCCGCCAGCCACTATGTCACCACCAAGGACAAAATGGACCGGGCCATCGGGGAAATCCGAAGGGAGCTGGAGGAGCAAGTCCGGGTCTTCACGGACAATAACCAGCTGGTGGAGGCCCAGCGCATCCGCCAGCGGACGGAATACGACATGGAGATGATGCAGGAGCTGGGCTACTGCTCCGGCATCGAAAACTACTCCCGCATCATCTCCGAGCGGCCCCGGGGCTCCGCCCCCATGACGCTGCTGGACTTCTTCCCGGACGACTTTGTGCTGTTTGTGGACGAGAGCCACGTGACCCTTCCCCAGGTCCGGGCCATGTACAACGGCGACCACGCCCGGAAGGACTCCCTGGTCAAATACGGCTTCCGCCTCCCCTGCGCCTACGACAACCGCCCGCTGAAGTTCGAGGAGTTCGAGGGCCGGATCGGCCAGGCCGTCTTCGTCTCCGCCACCCCCGGCCCCTATGAGCGGGAGCGGGCGGACCAGGTGGTGGAGCAGGTCATCCGCCCCACGGGCCTGCTGGACCCCCGGGTGGAGGTCCGGCCCGTCACCGGGCAGATCGACGACCTCATGGAGGAGATCAACGCCCGGGCGGCGAAGGACGAGCGGGTATTGGTCACCACGCTGACCAAGAAAATGGCGGAGGACCTGACGGAGTATTTCAAGAACGCCGGGATCAAGGTCCGGTATATGCACTCCGACGTGGAGACCATCGAGCGCATGGAGATCATCCGGGACCTGCGCCTGGGGAAGTTCGACGTGCTCATCGGCATCAACCTCCTGCGGGAGGGCCTGGACCTGCCGGAGGTCAGCCTGGTGGCCGTGCTGGACGCGGACAAGGAGGGCTTCCTCCGCTCCGAGACCTCCCT
>CAJUOD010000074.1 GCA_910587875.1 uncultured Oscillibacter sp.
TCTTCGCCGCCCTGGCGCTGGCGGAGGCGGGCCAGAGGCCCATCCTCCTGGAGCGGGGCCGCCCTGTGGAGGCCCGCCGGGCCGACGTGGAGCGCTTCTGGGCCTCCGGGGACCTGGACACGGAGTCCAACGTCCAGTTCGGCGAGGGCGGGGCCGGGGCCTTCTCCGACGGGAAGCTGAACACGGGGACCAAGGACCCCCGCCACCGCTTCATCCTGGAGCGGCTGGTCTCCTGCGGCGCGCCGTCCGATATCCTCATCGACGCCAAGCCCCACGTGGGCACGGACTACCTTTACAAGGTCCTTCAAAACCTCCGCCGGGAGCTGGCCGCCCTGGGGGCGGAGATCCACTTTGAAACCCGGCTGGAGGACCTGCGGACGGAGGGCGGGGCCCTGACGGGCATCGAAATTTCCGGTCCGGCGAGGCGGGAGGTCCTGCCCTGCCGGAGCCTGATCCTCTGCCCGGGCCACTCCGCCCGGGACACCTTCGAGATGCTGCACAGGCGGGGCGTGCCCATGGAGGCCAAGCCCTTCGCCGTGGGCCTGCGGATCGAGCACCGCCAGGCGGACTGCGACGCCGCCCAGTACCGGCAGTACGCCGGGCATCCCGGCCTCCCTGCCTCCACCTACAAGCTCTCCTGCCATCTGCCCAGCGGGCGGGGCGTGTTCTCCTTCTGCGTCTGCCCCGGCGGGGAGGTGGTGGCCGCCGCCTCAGAGGCGGAGCGGGTGGTCACCAACGGCATGAGCGAGTTCGCCCGGGACCGGGAGAACATCAACGGGGCGATTTTGGTGAACGTCACGCCGGAGGACTTCGGCGGTTCCCCCCTGGCGGGGGTGGAATTCCAGCGGCGGCTGGAGGCGGCGGCCTACGCCCTGGGAGGCGGCGGCTACCGGGCCCCCGCCCAGCGGGTGGAGGACTTTTTGGCCCGCCGTCCCTCCACGGGCCCGGGGAAGGTCCTGCCCAGCTACCGCCCCGGCGTCGCCTGGACGGACCTCCACGACTGTCTGCCTCCTTTTGTCTCGGCGGCCCTGGAGGAGGCCCTGCCCATCCTGGGCCGGAAGCTCCGGGGCTACGACGCGCCGGACGCCGTGCTCACCGCCGTGGAGAGCCGCAGCTCCTCTCCCGTCCGCGTCCCCCGGGGGCCGGATGGCCAGTCCGCCCTCCGGGGCCTGTACCCCTGCGGCGAGGGGGCGGGCTACGCCGGGGGCATCCTCTCCGCCGCCGCCGACGGCATGCGGGCCGCCGAGGCCCTGCTGAAGAATCAACGACAAGGAGACGATTTGTGATGAGAAATATCTGCATCTGCCAGGAGTTCCTGACCGAGGCCCACGAGGCCCAAATCCGGGAGACGGCGGAGGCTCTGGGCTTTGCGCCCCACTTCTTCAACCTGGACCAGGCGGAGGAGGCGAAGGCCTGCCTTCAGGACTGCGAAATTCTCTACGCCCACGACCCGGAGCTCCTCCGGGCGGCCCCGGCGTCTTTAAAATGGTATTGCTGCTCCTACGCCGGGGTGGATCCCTACTGCAAGAACCCCGCGCTCTTCGCCAACCCGGACTGCCTGCTGACCAACTCCAACTGCTACGGCGTCACCATCGCGGAGCACGTGGTCATGGTGCTGCTGATGCTGTTCCGGCGGATGCCGGAGTATGAGGAGATCGTCCGGAACCGGGAGTGGAGCAACCAGCTGCCCATCCGCTCCATCCGGGACAGCGAATTTACCATCCTGGGCACGGGGAACATCGGCGTGAATGTGGCGGACCGCCTCCGGGGCATGGGGGCCGCGAAAATCACCGGCCTGAGCCGCAGCGGCCGGGCGCAGGAGGGCTTTGACGAGGTGCTGCCCATCTCCCGCCTGGACGAGGTCCTGCCCCGGACGGGAACGCTCATCATGGCCCTGCCCGGCACGGCGGAGACCTATCATATCCTGAACCGGGCGCGGATCGCCCTGCTGCCTCAGGGAGCCTACGTGGTGAACGTGGGCCGGGGCGCCGCCGTGGAGCAGGAGCCCCTTGTCGAGGCCCTGAACGCCGGACACCTGGGCGGCGCGGCCCTGGACGTGATGGACCCGGAGCCCCTGCCCAAGGACCATCCCCTCTGGACGGCGAAAAATATGATCCTCACGCCCCACGTGTCCGGGAACATGACCCTGGGCTACACCTGCGACCGGAACGTGGAGATGTTCTGCGAGGACCTCCAAAACTACGCCGCCGGGCGGCCCCTGAACAGCCTCATCGACCGGACCTTAGGCTACTGAAAGCACGAAAAAGCGGCCCCGGTCAGGGGCCGCTTGGCAGGTCGGTTTCGTTGTTCAGCGGTTCAGGCAAACGGCACCGCCCAGTACCACGATGGAAAGCAGCGTGTACAGCATGTGGGGCACCTCCTTCTTTCATAAAATCGTTGCGTGGCGTCAGCCTTTGACGCAGGCGGCGCCGCCCAGCAGGACCATGAACAGCAGCGTATACAGAGTGCTCATTTCCGGGGCACCTCCTTCTCTCTTGAGGTTGGTTGTATGATACCACGGCCCCGGGGAAAAGACATTCAATATCTTGCCGGGTTTTGCCCGGGAACAGCCCGGTCCGGCGGAGGCCCCGCCGCCGGTTTTACAACATCTTGCGCTCCCGGACGGGAGGAGAGGAGGCCCCTGTGGCAGACGAACGGATTTTGTGCTTCGTGAAGCGGGAGGCGCGCCCCTTCTTCACACCGGAGACCATGCCCCGGCTGGTGTATGTGAGCCGGACCCTGCCCTCGGACCGGGCCTATCACAGCATCCTCCACGCCCACCAGGACCTGGCGGAGATTCTGCTGATCTGCGGGGGCGAGGGGCGCTTCCTGGTGGGGGAGGACTTTTATGACGTGAAGGCCGGGGACCTGCTGCTCTACAACAGCGGCGTGGTCCACGACGAGTTCTACAGCTCGGAGAACGCCCTCTCCGCCTACTGCGCAGCAATCGCCGGGCTGCGGCTGCCGGGGCTGCGGGAGAACGCCCTGGTGGCCGACGGGGCCCCGCCCCTCTTCCACGCGGGGGAGGAGGCGGAGGACCTGGTGCTGCTGATGGACATGATGTACCGCTATCTCCAGGAGGACCGCCCGGGCTGCGAGGCCCTGTGCCACCACCTGACCCTGGCCCTGCTGGGCCGCGTCCTCCAGCTCACCGGGGACGCCCAGGGCCGGGAGGACGCGGAGCCCAAGACCCTGGGCCGGCAGGTCCAGGCGTACATCGACGCCCACTTCAGCGAGCCCCTGACCCTCCAGGACATGGGGAAGGCTCTGCACGTCAGTCCTTACTACCTCTCCCACGTCTTCAAGGAGGCCAGCGGCTATTCCCCCACCCAGTACCTCCTCCGCCGCCGCATCGGCGAGGCCCAGAATCTGCTGATCTCCACGGATCTGCCCATGGCGAAGATCGCGGAGCAGGTGGGCTTTGAGACCCAGAACTACTTTAACCTCCAATTCTCCAAGCACGTGGGAATGCCCCCGGGAAAATACCGGGAGTCCTTCGTGGGGAAGAAGAAGCCATAAGGAAGGGCCGGACGGGAGTTCCCGTCCGGCCCTTTGCTCAGTCGCTGGAAAGCGCCATGGTCTCCCACCTGTGCCCGTGGAAGCGGGGGAGGAAGAAGGCGATGCGCAGGAACCAGTCCGTAAACATAGCCATCCAGATGCCCACCACGCCGAAGCCCAGGACCCGCCCCAGCAGGATGCCGAAGCCCACCCGCATGGTCCACATGGAGACGGAGGAGACCACCATGGTAAACCGGGTGTCCCCCGCCGCCCGGAGGGCCTGGGGCAGGGTGAAGGACAGGGGCCAGATCAGCAGACCCATAAAGCCGTGCATCCAGATGATCTGCCGGGCGTAGCCCTCCGCCTCCGGCGAGACGTTGTACAGCCGGAGGACCAGGGGCCGGGCCAGGTACACCAGCAGGATGCACAGGCCCATGCAGGCGTAGGCCGCCTTCAGGAGCTTTTTCGTGTAGGCCCGGGCCCTGGCGTAGTCCCCGGCGCCCACGCACTGGGACACCACCGTCACAATCCCCAGGCCGATGGCGTTCCCCGCCACACACTGGAAGGTGGCCATGGAATTGCCGATGGCGTTGGCCGCCACGGAGGCGGTGCCCAGGACGGAGACCGTGGAGAGGAGCAGGATCTTCCCCAGCTGGAACATGCTGCTCTCCAGGCCGTTGGTCACGCCGAAGCGGAGGATGTTCCGCACGATGTAACGGTCGTGCCGGAGGCTCAGCTTTTCCACCTGGAGGGCCAGGCCGGGCCGCCGGAGCAGGACCAGCATGGCCCCCGCCGCGAAGACCCGGGAGACCACCGTGGGGATGGCAACGCCCTCCACCCCCATGCGGAGGCCGAAGATCAAAAGGGCGTTTCCCCCGGCGTTGATGAGGTTCATCACCAGGGAGACCCACATGGAGACCTTGGAGTTCCCCATGACCCGGAACAGGGCGGCCCCGGCGCTGTAGACCGCCAGGAAGGGGACGGAGGACTCCACAATGAGATAGTAGGTGCCCGCGTAGGCCGCCACGTCCGGCTCCACCTGACCGAAGACCACGTTCAGCACGAAGCCCTTGCCCAGGTAGAAGAGGGCCATGATGAGCAGGGAGGCCTCGATCATGAAGAGCAGGAGCTGCTCCCCGGCGTGGCCCGCCTTGTCCCGCTCCCGGCGGCCCAGGTACTGCCCGGCGATGGCCGCGCCCCCGGTGGCCAGGGCGGCGAAGGCGTTCACCAGCAGCACGTTCACCGTGTCCACCAGGGACACGGCGGAGATGGCGGCCTCGCCCACCTGGGAGACCATGATGGAGTCCAGCAGGCCCACGGTGATGGCCAGCAGCTGCTCAATGACCAGGGGGACGATGAGCCGCCGGAGGTCCCGGTTGGTAAAATCGATTTGAATAAGTTTGGTTTCCATAGGTTCTCCCTGACTAACGAAATTCTCGGGGGTTCATGTGGAAGGTGCTGCGGAAGGCCCGGAGGAAGGTGGAGTACTCGGAAAAGCCCACCTGCTCCGCCGCCTTCATCACCGGCACCCCGTCCCGGATGAGCTCCCCCGCCCGGAGGAGCCGCTTCTGGCTGATATACTGGTGGATGGTGTAGCCGGTGACGGCCTTGAAGCGGTGCATGAGGTAGTACCGGCTCAGGTAGAAGCGCCCCGCCAGGGCGCTGACCGTCAGATCCGCGTCCAGATGCCCGGCGATGTAGCGCAGAATCTCCTCGATCTTGGGGTCCACCCGGTAGCTGTCCGTCTCCTCCTGGGCGGTGCGGTCCCGGAGGATGTCCCGGTTCACGTCGATCAAAAGCTGCTGGCAGAGGGTATCCGCCAGGCGCGCCGCGCCGAATTCGGCGGAGTGCAGGGCCTCCTCCAGCCGCTGGACGGCCCCCATGTACTGGAGCCGCCGCTCGGCGTCCGTCCGCAGCAGGTGGAAGCCCCGGCGGCGGGCCGCGTCGAAGCAGGCGTCCAGAGCCTCGCCGGGGTCGCTCCGGGCGAACAGCCAGTCCCGGCCCAGCCAGATGACCACCCGTTCATAGGGCTCCGAGGGGTCGATGATGGGCCGGTGGATCAGGTTGTGCTGGACCAGCAGAATGTCCCAGGGCTGGAGGAAGTAGGTGACGCCCTCCACCAGGTAGGCCACCTTCCCGCCCAGGAGGAGGATGAGCTTGTCGAACTCGTGATAGTGGTAGTCCACCTTCTGGGCCCGGCTGTCCTTCAGGTGGAAGAGGCGGAAGTCCTCGTTTAAATAGCCCCGCTTTCCGGCGCCCTCCGCAAAATCCACGCCCGCTCCCCCCTTTCCCCGGTTTGTGACCTCTATCCTAGCGCACTTTTTGCCCGCCCGCAACCCGAATAACCAACAAACCTGGAAAAAGATTTCCCCCATCTTTGGCGGAAGCGGCAAAAACCCGGGCCCGGGAAACGAAAAATTTGGGCACACGGGATTCTTGAAATTTGCTATAGTTAAGGGTAAGATAAACCCGCCTAAAACTCCGACACTGTATGAGGTGAATGTATGAACGCTTATGTCGTCGCAGACCAGCGCTGGGCCTTCGGCCGGAACGGCGGACTGCTCTTCTCCCTGCCCACGGACCTGGAGCACTTTCACGCCCTGACCCGGAACGGCACCGTCATCATGGGGCCGGAGCGCCTGGAGTTCTTCACGGGGGGCTCCCCCCTGCCCGAGAGGCGGAACATCATCGTCACCCGGTCTCCCGCGGCCCTGCCGGAGGGGGCGGAGGGCGTCTCCTCCCCGGAGAAGGCCCTGACCCTGGCGGGGGGCCCGGAGGCGGAGAACCTGTGGATCATCGGCGGGGGCAGCATCTACGCCGCCCTGCTCTCCCGGTGCCGCCGGGTGTACGTCACCCGGGTGGAGACCCGGGTGGAGGAGTCGGACACCTTCTTCCCCAATCTGGATAAGCTGCCCAACTGGGAGGTGGCCGCCCAGGGGGAGCCCATGGAGGAGAACGGTATGAAGTTCCGCTTCCTGGAGTACGTGAACACGAAGCTGGCGGGCTGAAGCCGGCGGGGACTTTGGGGATGCCCAAAGTCCCTTGTTTTTTGCCCCGGCCCACAGTATAATCGGTAGGAGAACCACCGGAGAGGAGGGGACCCCCATGGCGGACCTGAAAACGGACGTGCGCTATATCAAAGGCGTCGGCGAGCAGCGGGCCAAGGCCCTTGGGAAGCTGGACATCCGCACCCTCCGGGACCTGATTTCCTGGTTCCCCCGGCGGTACGAGGACCGGACCGAGACCCGGCGCGTGGCGGAGCTGGTCCCCGGGGAGATCGCCTGCGTCGCGGCCATGATCGCCTCGGCCCCCACGGTGTCCCGCATCCGCAAGGGCCTGGACCTGGTGAAGGTCCGGGCGGTGGACGAGACCGGGACCCTGGACGTGACCTTCTTCAACCAGTCCTGGCTGAAAAACAACCTCCGGGTGGGGGAGACTTACGTCTTCTGCGGCAAGGCGGAGGGGAACCTGCTCCGCCGCCGGATGACGAACCCCGTGGTGGAGCCGGAGGGACGGCGGGAGGCCACGGGTCGCATTGTCCCCGTCTATCCCCTCACCGCCGGGGTCAGCCAGCTGATTTTGTCCAGGTCCATCCGCCAGGGGCTGGACGCCTGCGCGGACATCCTGCCCGACGTGCTGCCGGACGAGATCCGGCGGGAGCACCGGCTGTGCCGCATCGGCTACGCCTACGAAAACATCCACTTCCCCGCGGACGAGGAGGCCCTGGCCCTGGCCCGGCGGCGGCTGGCCTTCGAGGAGTTGTTCCTCTTCACCCTGGGTCTCCGGCGGCTGCGGCAGCGGCGGGAGACCGTGGAGGTGGCGCCCTTCCGCGCTGCGGACATGGGGCCGTTCTACAAGGCCCTGCCCTTTGCCCTGACGGAGGCCCAGCGCCGCTGCATCGGCGAGGCCCTGGGGGACATGGTTTCCGGGAAGCCCATGAACCGCCTCTGCCAGGGGGACGTGGGCAGCGGCAAAACTATGGTGGCCGCCGCCTGTGTCTACTTCACGGTGAAAAACGGCCGCCAGGCGGCGCTGATGGCTCCCACGGAGATCCTAGCCCGCCAGCACTACGAGGGCCTGACCCCTCTGATGGAGCCCCTGGGGGTCCGCTGCGCCCTGCTCACCGGATCCAACACCGCCAGGGAGAAAAAGGCCCTGGCCGCAAGCCTGGCGGCGGGGGAGATCGACTTCGTCGTGGGCACCCACGCCCTCATCACCGGCGGGGTGGAGTACCGGCGGCTGGGGCTGGTGGTGACGGACGAGCAGCACCGCTTCGGCGTGGCCCAGCGGGCGGCCCTGGCGGGGAAGGGGGACCACCCCCACACTCTGGTCATGTCGGCGACCCCCATTCCCAGGACCCTGGCCCTGATCCTGTACGGCGACCTGGACGTGTCCATCATCGACCAGCTGCCCCCGGGGAGGCGGCCCGTCCAGACCTCCTTTGTGGACAGCAGCTACCACCCCCGCATTTATAAGTTCCTCCGGAAGCTGGTGAGAGAGGGGCGGCAGGCCTACATCGTCTGCCCCCAGGTCAGCGAGAGCGAAGACCCCGGGGACGACCGAAAGGCCGTGACGGAGTACGCCGCCAAGCTCCAACAGGAGGTGTTCCCCGACCTCCGGGTGGCCTATGTCCACGGGAAGATGAAGCCTAAGGAGAAGGAGGCGGTGATGTCCGCCTTCGCCGCCCGGGAGACGGATATCCTGGTGTCCACCACCGTCATCGAGGTGGGGGTGGACGTGCCCAACGCCGCCGTCATGGTGGTGGAGAACGCGGAGCGCTTCGGCCTCAGCCAGCTCCACCAGCTCCGGGGCCGGGTGGGCCGGGGAGAGTGGCAGTCCTACTGTGTGCTGATCTCCGACAACCAAAATGAGGAAACCCGGCAGAGGCTGAAGGTCATGGTGAAGACCGCCGACGGCTTCAAAATCGCCGAGGAGGACCTGCGCCTCCGGGGCCCGGGGGACTTCTTCGGCCAGCGGCAGCACGGCCTGCCGGGCCTCAGGGTGGCGGATATTGGCTGTGACGCCCAGCTCCTCCGGGAGGCCCAGGGGGCGGCGGACGCTTTGCTGGAGCGGGACCCGGAATTGAAAAGCTGCCCCGCCACGGCGGAGCGGATGGCGGAGCTGTTCAACGAAGCGGCGCTCACCTTTTCCTGAGGCTGGCTGGGAAACCCGGAGGGGCGCGCGGCATCCCGCAGGCGTTTGGGGGAGGCCGGAAAAACTTGAAAAAGCGTGAATGGATTTCCCTCCGCCAATCGTGTTGATTATGAAGCCGGAAACGGTTACCAAACACAACGGAGGAATCGGAATGAAAAAGGTGCTTTTAAACATGCTCACAGCGGTGATCGTAGTTTCTATGGCAGTGACCGCGGTCTTCGCGGCGGGCCCCGGGGGAGGGCGCTGCTTTGTGGACGCGGACGGCGACGGGATCTGCGACAACTACGTCTCCGGCCGGGGCTGCGGGTCCCGGTGCGGCACAGGCTTTGTGGACGCGGACGGCGACGGGATCTGCGACAACTATGCTTCCGGCCAGGGCTGGGGCCGCGGCGGACATGGAGGCTGCGGAAACGGCTTCCGGGGCGGACGCTGCGGGTAAGAAAAGGAACCGGGATGCGGAGCGAGCAGGAGACGGTCAGGGCCATCGAACGGTATTCCGATACCGTTCGCCGGCTCTGCGTGGTACATTTGAAAAATGACGCCGACACCGAGGACATATTTCAAACCGTGTTTTTGAAATATGTCCTTAGCTCCGTTTCCTTTGAAAATGACGAGCATGAGAAGGCCTGGTTTATCCGGGTCACCATCAACGCCTGCAGGGACCTGCGGAGAAGCTTTTTCCGCAGCCGCACCGTATCCTTGGACGAGGTGCTGGAGCAGCCGGCGGCCCTGCCCCCGAATTACAGGGATGTTTGGGACGCCGTGCGCGCGCTCCCCCCAAAATACCGGGACGTCGTATACCTGCATTACTTCGAGGATTACACCGCTCCGCAGATCGGCCGTATTTTGGGCAAGAACGTAAATACGGTCTATACACTCCTGACCCGCTCCAAACAGATGCTGAGGGAAACGCTGGGGGGTGAGTACGACTATGAATGACGCGTTCAAGGAGCTCTTCGGCCAGGTGCGGGCGGGGGAAGACCTGAAGGACCGCACCAGAATATTTCTTGCCGGGAAGACCCGGGGATACACCCGGGGGGGAGGCCGGCGGCGCTGGGAGCCTCTTTGTGCCGCGGCGTGCCTCCTGGTGGCACTGGTGGGAGGCCGGTGGCTTTACTTCACGCCCATAGCGGAAATCAGCATGGACATCAACCCCTCCATCGAGCTGGGGGTCAACCGGCTTGACCAGGTGATTTCCGTGAACGGGTTTAACGAGGACGGGCGAGTGCTTGCGCAGGAGCTGGATGTGAAGTACAAACCGTATCGGGACGCCGTTGAAGAGATTTTGAACCATGACGCCGTCGCGGCGCTGCTGTCCGGCGGCGAGGTCATGGCCATCACGGTTTCGGGGCCGGATGAACGGCGCTCCGCCAGAATCCTGTCGGAGGTGCAAACCTGCGCGGCGGGGCACGGGAATACCCATTGCGATTCCGCCACGCCGGAGGACGCCGCCGCCGCCCACGAAATGGGGCTCTCCTGCGGGAAATACAAGGCCTTTTTAGCGCTGCGGCAGCTTGATCCGGAGATCACCCCCGAGGCCGTACAGGGGATGACCATGCGGGAGATTTGGGAATTGGCCGGCCGCCTCTCCCCGGACGGCGGGAACGGGCTGCCGCCCTACGGCGGCCAGGAAAACGGGCATCACGGACATCACGGATACGGCGGCGGCAGATAAGAGCGGGAAAGCGCCGGAGAAGGTTTCCTTCTCCGGCGCTTGTCCGTTATTCGTCGTCTTCCAAAGGCGGCTCCTCCGGCGGATTTCCGCCCATCTTCATCTCCTGCCACTTCTCCTTGGTAATCAGCAGCTGCCGGGGCTTGGACCCCTCGAAGGGACCAACATACCCACGCTCCTCCAGCTGGTCCACCAGCCGGGCGGCCCGGGAGTAGCCCAGCTTCAGGCGCCGCTGGAGCATGGAGGTGGAGGCCTGCCCAGTCTCCAGAATGACCTCCACGGCGGCGGGGAGGAGCTCGTCCTCCTCGCTCTCCTGGGGCTCGGGGGAGGGCTTGCCGCCCTTGTTCCCCTTCTCCTGGACGGATTCCTCGATTTTGGCAATGACGTCGTCGTCGTACTGGGCCTCTCCGGTCTGCTTGACGAAGCTCACCACCCGGTCGATTTCCTCCGGGGTGATGAAGCAGCCCTGAACCCGGGTGGGCTTCCCGGCCCCCAGGGGGGCGTAGAGCATGTCGCCCCGGCCCACCAGCTTCTCCGCGCCGCCGTTGTCCAGGATGATCCGGGACTCCATGGAGGAGGCCACGGCGAAGGCGATGCGGCTGGGGATGTTGGCCTTCATAAGGCCGGTGATGACGTCGGCGGAGGGCCGCTGGGTGGCGATGACCAGGTGCATCCCGGCGGCGCGGCCCATCTGGGCCACCCGGCAGATGGACTCCTCCACCTCCTTGGCGGCCACCAGCATCAGGTCTGCCAGCTCGTCGATGACCACCACCACGCTGGGCAGGGGCTCCAGGTCCTCCTTGGTCTTTGCCAAATGGTTGAACTCCTCCAGCTTTTTCACGCCGTGCTCGGAGAAGGTCTTGTAGCGCTTCATCATCTCGAACACCGCCCACTGGAGGGCCCCGGCGGCCTTCTTGGGGTCCGTCACCACGGGGATCAGCAGGTGGGGGATGCCGTTGTAGGGGGCCAGCTCCACCATCTTGGGGTCCACCATGATGAAGCGCACGTCCTCCGGCGTGGACTTGTAGAGGAGGCTGATGATCAGGGAGTTGGTGCAGACGGACTTGCCGGAGCCCGTGGTGCCCGCGATGAGCACGTGGGGCAGAGTGCCGATATCCCCGATGACGTTCCGCCCGCCGATGTCCCGGCCCAGGGCGAAGGCCACGTTGGACTTGTGCCCGGCGAATTCCCGGGACTCGATGACGTCCCGGATGAGGACGGGGGTCACCTGCTTATTGGGCACCTCGATGCCCACCACGGAGATCTTGTCGGGAATGGGGGCGATGCGCACCCCCGTGGCCCCCAGGGCCAGGGCGATGTCGTCCGCCAGGTTGGTGATCTTGGAGAGCTTCACGCCCTGCTCCAGGATGAACTCGTACCGGGTGACGGCGGGGCCGTGGATCACGTCGCCGGGGGCGGCGTCCACGCCGAAGCTGGTCAGGGTCTCCGCCAGGCGGCGGGAGTTGTTCCGCAGCTCCGCCCCGGCCTCCACGTGGTTTTCCCCCATGCTCATTTTCAGCAGGTCCACCGGGGGATACTGGTAGGACCCGTCCTCGGAGGCCAGCTTTTCCTCGATCTCCGCCGCCACGGCGGCGGTCTGGGCCGCCA
Organism: uncultured Oscillibacter sp.; assembly: GCA_910587875.1. Taxonomy (GTDB): domain Bacteria; phylum Bacillota; class Clostridia; order Oscillospirales; family Oscillospiraceae; genus Oscillibacter. Next base: position 11,933 of record CAJUOD010000074.1, read on the forward strand.
CCTCCTTGGCCGTCTCGGCCTTGCCGCTGCGGGTGAAGGTCTCCGCCGTGGGCAGGGGGGGCCTCTCCGGCTCGGGCTCCGGGGCGATGGGCTCCGGAACGGGGACGGGCTCGGGTGCGGGCGGCGCGGGCTCCGGCTCCACCGGGGCGGAGACGGGAATCGGCTCGGGCACCGGGGCCGGAGGCGGTACGGGGATGGCCGCCCGGGGCCGTTCGGGCTCGGGCTCCGGGGCGGAGACCGCCTGGAGGACCTGGTCCGGCGTGGGCTGGGCGTCGGCCTTGTGGCGGAAGAAGCCGGTGAACCTCCCGGCCTTTTCGGGCTTCGCGGGCCGCTCCTCGCCGTCCAGGGGGATGTCAATCTGGGGCTTGGGGCCGGAGGGGGCCCGGCGCTTCGGGGGGTCCAGGGGGGTTACCCGGATGGCGGGCTCGGGCTGCTCCTCATATTGGGGCCGGGACTGCCGCCACCCGGCGAAGGCCGCCAGGGTCAGCCGGAGGGACACGAAGAGCAGGGCCACAAACAGCACCGTAAATAGAATCACCGAGGCCAGGGGGGAAAACACGGCGGCAGACCCGTTGGCCAGCACGCCGGAGACGGCCCCGCCGGACTCCAGGGCCGTGCCGTCCGCCCAGATGGCCTTCAGCATCTGAAAGAAGGAGGGCTCGTATTCTTTTTTGCACAGGACCAGGTGGGCCAGGGTGCCGAACAGGGGCGGCAGCAGCAGGGCGCAGGTTGTCCGCAGCTGGACGGGACGGCCCCGGTGGAAGATCAGGATGAGCCCCGCCAGCACCAGGGCGGGCCCCGCCAGCCAGTAGCCGTAGCCGAACAGGCCCTTCAGGAGCTTGGCGAAAAAGTCCAGAAACAGGGCGTTGACGCCGAAATAGCCCACAAAGACGCACAGGGCCAGCACCAGCAACACGCCGCCGGTGACCTCCCGGCGGATGGGCTGCTTCTGGGGGGGCTTTTTCGCGGTGGATCTGCCGCCGGACTTCTTGGCGGCGGGTTTCTTCTGTGATGTGGAAGCCACGGTATGTACCTCCGTTTTGGGTTACTTTTGGGTGAAGATCAGGGCCAGGGTGACGATGCCCGCCAGCCAGCAGTAGTAGGCGAAGAAGCCGAATTTTCCCTTGTCCGCCACCAGCTTGATGAGCCGGATGCAGAGGTAGCCGACGACGGCGGAGACCGCCACGCCCACTAAGTACACGGGCACCTCTTCCCAGAGGATGCCGGCCTCCAGGGCATCCTTGAGGCTTAAGATATTGGCCCCCAGGATGGCGGGGATGGACATGAGGAAGGAGTACCGCACGGCGAATTTCCGGTCAAAGCCCACGAAGCACCCGGCGGTGATGGTGGTGCCGGAGCGGGAGATGCCGGGGCAGGTGGCCAGGGCCTGGCCCACGCCCACCAGCAGCGCGTCCAGCATGGTAGCGGTCTTCTCCGTCTTCCGCCCCCGGCGCACGCGGTCGCTGGCGAAGAGGAGGCAGCCCGTTCCCAGCAGGGCGAAGGCCACGAAGTACATGTTGTCCCCCAGGGCCTCGATGGTATCCTTGACAGGCAGCACGGCGAAGAGGGGCAGGGTGCCCACGATGATCAGCAGGATCATCCGCCGGGCGGGAGGGACGCGGCGGGGAGTGGTGCCCCGGATCAGGTCGCTCACGCCATAGAAGAACTCCAGCACCATGTCCCGGATGTCCTCCCAGTAGGCGATGAAGACGGCGAACAGGGTGCCCAGGTGGAGCAGCACGTCGAAGAAGGCGGGGACCTCCGCCGCGCCGGAGACGTTCAGCAGGTGCTCGGCGATGGCTAAATGGCCGGAGCTGGACACCGGCAGGAACTCGGTTACCCCCTGGACCACACCCAGGAGGATAGAGGAGAGCAGGGTCAAAAAATTCACGCTCCTGACATTGGGATTTTCTCACGTAAGATACAGTATAGCACGGACGGGCTGTAAATTCCAGTCATATTTCCAAAAGTCCTCCAAGCTGGGAGGCCCGTAGAATTGACAAAAACCGACAAAGCCTATAAAATAAAAACACCCCCGCGAAGGGGGATAGAAGGAGCGCTGTTGTATCCAGGCGGTTAGCTCATTTCCCTGAGATTCCAATCGAAGGGAGGTGAGGCTGATGGGAAATGGACGCGGAATGCGCATTCTGCGTTTTGCGGTATCGCTGGTGGCGGCTTTGCTGCTGCTGGCGTACTTGTCCCCAAAAGCGTGCTAGCCGTCCGGCCGGTACCCGAACGGTCAACCTCAT
>CAJUOD010000075.1 GCA_910587875.1 uncultured Oscillibacter sp.
TGCCCTCGCGCTGCTCGCAGAACACCCAAACGTCCTTGAAGGCAGCGATATCCGCACTGTTGAAATTAGACATATCCTATATACTCCCTTCTCAGATGATGTGTTTCTTGATCAGGATGGCGGCCAGCTCCTCGCAGGTCTCCTTGCCGTTGCCCTCCAGCATGACGCCGACGCCCTTCTGGGGCGGGGTGAAGCTCTTGAAGATGTTGGTGGGGGAGCCCTTCAGGCCGATGGTAGAGGGGTCGATGAGCCGGTGGTCCTTGAGCTTCTCATAGTCGAAGGTAGCCAGAGGCTTGTTGTAGGTCTCGTAGATGCCGCCGATGGACATGTAACGGGGCTCGTTCAGCTCCTTGATGCAGGTCAGCAGGCAGGGGGTCTTGACCTTGATGGTCATATAGCCGTCCTCCAGCATCCGCTTGACGGTGATGTTTTCCCCGTCCTTGTGGATGTCAGCGGCATAGGTGACCTGGGGCAGGCCCAGCTTCTCGGCCATCTGGGGGCCCACCTGGGCCGTGTCGCCGTCGATGGCCTGCCGGCCGCACATGACCACGTCGTCCTTTTCCACGCCGATGGTGTCCACGGCCGCGGCCAGGATCTGAGAGGTGGCGTAGGTGTCGGAACCGCCGAACTCACGGGCGGAGACCAGCACGGCCTCATCCGCGCCCATGGCCATGAGCTCCCGCAGCATGGAGGCCGCCGGGGGCGGGCCCATGGTGACCACGATGACCTTGCAGCCGGTTTCGTCCTTCAGCTTCAGGGCGGCCTCGACCGCGTTCATGTCGTCCGGGTTCGTGATGGTCTGCATGGAAGCCCGGTTCAGGGTGCCGTCGGGGTTGACGGCTACCTTGCCGGAGGTATCGGGGACCTGCTTGACACAGACAATGATTTTCATAGTCGTTTCCTCCTCCTCTTACAGTCCCATATTCGCGGAGATGACGATGCGCTGGACCTCGGAAGTGCCCTCGTAGATCTCGGTGATCTTGGCGTCCCGCATCATGCGCTCCATGGGATAGTCCTTGGTGTAGCCGTATCCGCCGAACATCTGGAGCGCCTTGGTGGTGGTCTTCATAGCGTGCTCGGAGCACCAGAGCTTGGCCATGGCGGCCTCCTTGGTATAGCGGACGCCCTGTCCCTTGAGGACGGCGGCCTGATAGGTCAGCAGGCGGCCCGCCTCGCAGCCCATCTCCATGTCGGCGAAGGTGAACTGGGTGTTCTGGAACTTGGAAATGGGCTTGCCGAACTGGACGCGGCCCTTGGTGTACTCCTTGGCCTCGTTCAGCGCGCCTTCGGCGATGCCCAGGGCCTGCGCGGCGATGCCGATACGGCCGCCGTCCAGGGTCTGCATGGCGATGGGGAAGCCCCGGCCTTCCTTGCCCAGCATGTTTTCCTTGGGGACGATGCAGTCGGTGAACACGATCTCGGCGGTGGGGGAGCCGTGGAGGCCCATCTTCACCTCGTGCTTGCCCACGGAGAAGCCGGGGAAGCTGCTCTCCACGATGAAGGCGGAGATACCCTTGGTGCCCTTGGACTTGTCGGTCATGGCGAAGACCACGAAGACGTCGGCCACGTATCCGTTGGTGATGAAGATTTTGGACCCGTTCATCACATAGTGGTCGCCCTCCAGCTTGGCTTCGGTCTGGCCCTTGGAGGCGTCGGAACCGGCGTTGGGCTCGGTCAGGGCGAAAGCGCCCACCTTATGGCCGGTGGTCAGCATGGGGAGGTACTTTTTCTTCTGCTCCTCGGTGCCGTGGGTCAGGATGGGGTCGCAGCACAGGCCGTTGTGGGTGGCCACGATGTCGCCCGTGGAGGCACACTGCTTGCTCAATTCCTCGATGCAGATGGCGGAGGCCAGGGGGTCCGCGCCGGTGCCGCCGTACTCCTTGGGCACGCACATGCCCATGACGCCCAGGTCGAACAGCTTCTCAATGTTCTCCCGGGGGTATTCGCTGTTCAGGTCGGTCTCGGCGGCGATGGGCTTCACTTCGTTCTCAGTGAACTCGGCCATCATCTTCCGGATCAGCTGGTGCTCACGGCTCAGATTGAAATCCATGTGATGTTCTCTCCTTTTATATAGAATGAAAAATAATGGGACTACTATAGTAGGCTTCCGCGAAGCGGCTCCCGTCCCCCCGCAGGGAAGGGGGAATGCTCAAGGGGGGACGCCAGTCCCCTCTTGAAGAGAGGCGGAAGGAATGGAGCGGGCGGAGTCCTCACCGCCAGGTGGGGACGCAGCGGAGCGGAATTTCTTCCGCCTTACTGGATGCCCGCGATGTCCTTGGCAAGCTGCTTCTTGCCCTGGATATTCCCCTGCCGGGCGATCATGATGCGCTGGGCCTGGGGAGAGCCCGCGCCGTGCATGGACTCGGTGCGGTAGCCGACAGCCGCCGCGCCCAGGCACATGTTCTCCAGGAAGCGCATGACCCGCTGGCGGTCCTCGGTGGAGACGCCCTCCCGGGCGGCGAAGAACTTGTTGCAGATGTCCCCGATGGTCTCGCCGTTTCGGCCAACAACCGTGTCGGACTCGAAGTCCTTCTGGCTGGGCATGGTGACCATCAGGCCGCCCGCCACGTCCTCCGCCAGGCGCACGATCTCATAGGGGAAGCGGGTGACGTTCTGCTTGCAGACGTTGGCCAGCAGGAGGTCGATTTGGTAGTTGCCCGCCTTGGTCTTGAAGCCCTGGCTGGAGCAGGCGATGCCGCAGCAGTACAGGGTCTCGTTCAGGTGGGTCATTTCAATCAGCTTATCCTTGACCGCGGAGGCCTTTTCCACGCCGTTGTACTCCGCCGCCAGGGCTGCCGCGCCGATGACCACGTCGCCCACGCCGACCTTGCAGCCGCCGTAGCTCTGCCGGTGGTAGCCCGCGAAGCGCTCCACAATCATCCCGGCGAACTCATACTCGCCGTTCAGGAAGATGTACTCGTTGGGGATGAACACATGGTCCAGGACCACCAGGGCCTCCTGGCCGCCGAACTTGGCGTTGCCCACGTCGATGGACGCGCCCTCCTCCAGCTTCCGGGTGTCGCAGGACTGACGGCCGTAAATCATGTACATGCCCTCGGCGTCGGTGGGGCAGGCGAAGCTCACCGCCCAGTCCTTGTCCGCCTCGCCCATGGAGATGGTGGGCATGAAGATGTGCCAGTGGGAGTTGATGGAGCCGGTCTGGTGGCACTTCGCGCCGCAGACCACGATGCCGTCGGGACGGCGCTCCACAACATGCACATACATGTCGGGGTCCGCCTGCTGGCTGGGGGCCTTGGAGCGGTCGCCCTTGGGGTCCGTCATGGCTCCGTCCACGGTCAGGTCGTTGTCCTGGACCATGGTGATGAAGTTTTTGAAGTTCTCGTGGTAGTGGGTTCCGTATTTCTCGTCAATCTCAAAGGTGGAGGAGAAGACGGCGTTGAAGGCGTCCATGCCCACGCAGCGCTGGAAGCAGCTGGCGGTCTTCTGGCCCAGCAGGCGCTGCATCTTCACCTTGTTGATCAGGTCCTCGGTGGACTGGTGCAGGTGGGTGAAGCGGTTGACGGTGTGGCCCGTCAGGCTGGACTTCACGGTCATGAGGTCCTTGTACTGGGGATCCTGGGCCAGGGCGTAGGTCATGGCGACGCAGTTGATGGAGGGGCGGATCATGGGGTGGTCCACCCAGTTGTCAATCTTCTCGCCGAACATGTACACCCGGGTCTTCAGCTTGCGCAGGCTCTCGATGTACTCTTGGGGGGTCATTAAGGCCATTTTTTATTTCCTCCTAGTTTTGTTGGGGTTTTGGGGCTCCGCCCCTTGCCCCCGCCAGAGGCTCTGCCTCTGGACTCCGCAAGCCTTTGAAAAGGCTTGATCCAAACTTTATCAGTCGTTTGCCAGGCCCATCAGCTCATCCTTGAAAATGCGCTCGTCCATGAGCTTCAGGTCCTCGGCGATCTTGGGCATGAACTCCATCTGATCCAGCACCTGGGTCTGGAGGTCAATGCCGGGGGCGATCTCAATCAGGGTCACACCCTCGGGACGCAGCTCGAAGACGGCCCGCTCGGTGACGTACAGCACGGGCTGGCCCACCTTGTTGGCGTAGTCGCCGGAGAAGGTGATGTGCTCCACCTGGTTGACGAACTTTTTCTTTCCGCCCTCCTGGGTGATGACCAGCTTGCCGTCCCGGCATTCGGTCTTCAGCCCCTTGGCGGTGAAGGTTCCGCAGTAAACCACCTTTTTGGCGTTCTGGGTGATGTCGATGAAGCCGCCCGCGCCCGCCAGGCGGGTGCCGAACTTGGAGACGTTCAGGTCCCCGTTGGGGGCCGTCTCGGCCAGGCCCAGGAACGCCACGTCCAGGCCGCCGCCCTGGTAGAAGTCGAACTGCACGTTGTGGTCCAGGATGGCCATGGAGTTGGCCGCGCCGCCGAACTGGGTGCCGCCGTAGGGCACGCCGGCGATGGATCCGGCCTCCACGGTCAGGGTCATCTTGTTGGAGATGCCCTCCTCCGCCGCCACGTTGGCGATTTTCTCCGGCGCGCCGGTGCCCAGGTTCACGATGGCGTCCTGGGGCAGCTCCATGGCGGCCCGGCGGGCCAGGATCTTCTTGGCGTCCAGGGGGATGGAGGGGATGTCGTCCACGGGGATGCGGAACTCGCCGCTGAGGGCCCCGTCGTAGGGCATACCCAGGCACTGGTTGTTGTCCTCGGGGGATCCCACCACGATGGCGTCCACATAGATGCCGGGGATTTTCACCAGCCGGGGATCCAGGGTGCCGCCCTGGACGATTTTCTCCACCTGGACGATGACGATGCCGCCGGAGTTCTTGGTGGCCTGGCACTGGGCGGTCACGTCCAGGGGGCCGATCTCCCGATGTACCGTGCAGTTGCCGTACTCGTCGGCGTAGCTGCCCCGGACCAGGCAGACGTTGATGGGGATGGGCTTGTAGAGGAGCCGCTCCTCGCCCTCAATATTCACGACCTTCACCAGGTCCTCTTTCGTGCACTCGTTCAGCTTGCCGCCGCCGTTCCGGGGGTCCACGAAGGTGTAGAGCCCGACGTGGGTGATGGTCCCGATGTTGTGGGCCGCGATGTCCCGGTACATGTGGGTGATGACACCCTGGGGCAGGTTATAGGCCTCCAGCTTGTTGGCCAGGGCCAGCTCGCCCAGCTTGGCCGCCCGGTCCCAGTGGCCGCCGACCACGCGCCTGCACATGCCCTCGTGGCCGAAGTGGTCGCCGCCGGTGCCGTCCCGGTGGCCCTGGCCGGCCGCGAAGAAGAGGGTCAGGTCCCGGGGGTGCCCGGTCTCCACGAAGCGCTGCTCCAGGGCCTTGGTCAGCGCCTCGGGGCAGGCGCAGCTGACGAATCCGCCGGTGGAGACGGTGTCGCCGTCCTTGACCATCAGCGCCGCTTCCTCGGCGGTGATAACGCGAACTTTTTTCATGCTTTCCGAACTCCTTTTCCTGTGATAAAATAGCTTTGCATCAGAACTTGGCTTTCAATTTCGGCTTTTTCCGTTGCCGTCGCTTCAGCTCGGTTTACCACCGTGCTATAGAGCGCGCTAAAGTTCTTTTGCTTACTTTTCTTTCAAGAAAAGTAAGTTATTTGTTCTGGAAGTGCTTCTCTTTCCGCTTCTCCAGGAAGGCGCCCATGCCCTCCTTCTGGTCCTCGGTGGCGAAGCACATGGCGAAGAGCTCGTTTTCCAGGGCGATGCCGTCGTCAATGTCCATCTGGAGTCCCCGGTCGATGCAGGCCTTGGAGTATTTCACCGCGATGGGGGCGTTGACCGCGAAGGACTGGGCCATCTTCACGGCGGCGTCCAGCAGTTCCTCGGGGGCGTAGACCTCGTTCACCAGGCCGATGGCCTTGGCCTCGGCGGCGCCGATGACCTTGCCGGAGAAGATCAGCTCCTTGGCACGGGCCGCGCCCACACGGCGGGGCAGCCGCTGGGTGCCGGAGAAGCCGGGGGTGATGCCCAGGCCCACCTCGGGCTGTCCGAATTTCGCGCCGCCCTTGCCCTCGGCGTTGGGGCCCGCGGCCAGGATGATGTCACAGGCCATGGCAATCTCGCAGCCGCCGCCCAGGGCGAAGCCGTTCACCGCCGCGATGGTGGGAATCTCCAGCTTCTCGATGCGGCGGAACAGGGCGCTGCCCCGCTGGCCCCACTTGCGGCCCTGGGCCACGTCCATGGGCTTCTGCTCGCCGATGTCGGCCCCGGCCACGAAGGAGCGGCCCTCGCCGGTGAGGATGAAGGCCCGGAGATCCGCGTCCTTCTCCACTTCGGAAATCACCGCCTCCAGGTCGGAGATGACCTGGGAGTTCAGGGCGTTCAGCGCCTCGGGACGGTTGATGGTGGCAATGCCGATGCTGTCTTTCTTTTCGTAACGAACAGTCTGATACATGGCTTCAGTTCCTCCTTCATTTTTTCGGGGCAGACCCCGTTTTGTCCGGCGATTATTATAGCAAATCCCATGCCAATTCCGCAAGCCGCAGTTTCTGCCGGAGGGGCCAGTTTTCTGTTCAGACTGCCAAAAAACCGGAGAGATTTTTCTACGTTTGCACAGGGCCCGTCTCCGGAAAATGGAAGCGTTATTCAATTTTGAATAACACTTCCGATCAAGGAACGCGAAATATCCGCCGCGGGCTTTGTGAAAATCGCAGGGACAGGGACGGGCTTTCTGTGAAAACCGCGCAAAAGACGGCGGGTTAGCGGCGTTTTATTCATATGTGAATAGAACTTATTCAACATTGAATTGGTTCCGGCCAGAGGGAGACGGCCCCCGGCGGGGCGCGGAAAAAATTTTTCAAATTTTTTGAAGAATCCGGGAGGGGTCTATCGTATCATCTGTGTCGGACGACAGAGGGCCGGGGACTTGTCCCGGCGGGCCCGGGAGGAGGTGGCGGACGGGGTGATTTCAAAGGAGCGGTTCACGGAGCTGGTCCTGCAATACGAGCGGCTGGTGTACACCGTCTGCTTCCAGCTGGTCCGGGACGCCGCCGCCGCGGAGGACCTGACCCAGGAGACCTTTCTCTCCGCCTACATCCACCGGGAGCGCATGCCGGAGGGCTATGAGCGGCAGTGGCTCAGCCGCATCGCCGCCAACAAGGCCAAGGACCACCTCCAGAGCGCCTGGAGCCGCCGGACGGTGCTCCCCGGAGAGGAGGAACTATTCCCCCGGGGCCTGGCCCCGCCCGCCGAGGAGGCGGTCCTCCGGCGGAGCGGGGAGGCGGAGGTCCTCCAGGCGCTCCAGGCGCTGAAGGAGCCCTACCGGCAGGTGTGCCGCCTGTGCCTGCTGGAGGAGCGGAGCCCGGAGGAGGCCGCCGTGGCCCTGGGCAGGCCGGTGAAGACCGTCTATACACAGCTCTCCCGGGGGAAGAAGCTCCTCCGGGAGGCATTGGAAGGGAGTGGAAGGCATGGTATTCCGTGAGGACGGACATTTGAGCGATGGGGCCTTGGAGGCCCTGGCGAAAAACGAGGACCGCTTCACCGAGCTGGAGCGGCTGGAGATCGCGGAGCACCTGGCGTTCTGCGACGAGTGTTTACAAAGGTATACCCTGGCCCTGGAGGACGGAGCCCTGCTGGTGCCGGAGCGGTCCTGCCAACAGGCCCTCCGGAGCCGAATCCGCAGCCGGGCCATCCGGCTGGTCACCAGCCGGTACGCCACTGCCGCGGCCGCCGTGGCCCTGGCGCTGACGGTGCTCTGGGGTGGGGAGCGGGTGGAGTTCACCCGGCCCGCTTTGCCGGAGGACCGGCCCAGCGTCTCCCGGCAGCTGACGGAGCTGACCGGAGGGGTCAGCGATACCCTGCGGGAGGCCGTGGGGGGACTCTCGGATTTCTTTGACGGGCTCAGTACCCGCCGCATGATAGAAGGAGGAAACAAGGCATGAAAGCCATTCGGAAACTCTTTTGGAACTGCTGGTATCTGATCTGGTCCTGCGTCCCCGGCTGCGGGCAGATGTGCCTGGGCTACATGAAGCGGGGCATCTCCCAGATGATCATCTTCTGCGCACTGACTTTTATCGCGGTCTTTCTGGAGATGGGGGCGCTGACGGTGCTGGTGGCGCCCCTGTGGGCCTATTCGTTCTTTGACAGCTTCAACCTCCGCCGCCAGCTCCGGGACGGCGGGGCCCCGGAGGACGAGTTCCTGTTCGGCCTTTCCGACATGGACGCCCAGAAGCTGACCCGGATTCTCAACCGCCGGGGGAGCCTCATCGGCTGGCTGCTGGTGGCGGTGGGGGCCTACAGCCTCTACATGATCTTCGCCCGGAGTCTGCTGGGGCCCATGCGGGACATCTTTTTCTTCGGCTGGCTCTACGACCTGCTGGTCTGGGATATGCCCCGGATTCTGGGCACGGTGCTGATCATCGCCCTTGGCATCTGGTTCATCAAGGGGCCCAAGGCCCCCAGAGACGAGGAGGACCCCCCCTACACCCCGCCCCAGGGCCCGGCGGAGCCCCCCAGAAGGGCGGATACCCCCTGGGCCAGGGCGGAGGAGCGCTTCCACGAGGACCCGGAGCCCCGGGCCCCGGAGGTCCCCCAGGAGGAAGCGGAGCCCCAGCCCGTGACCCTGGAGTGGAAGTCCGAGTTTAACGTGGAGAAGTTTGAGCGGGAAGAGGCCGAGGGCCGGGAGGCGGACCATGACGGCCAGTGAGACCACGGCGGTCCGCCCCCGGCGCCGGGTGGGGACCTTCACCCTGGGGGTCGTCCTGGTGGCGGCGGGGTGCGGCATGCTGGCCTCCCTGCTGTGGCCCCAGGTGGAGATCGGCTGGCTGCTGAAGGCCTCGCCCCTGATCCTGGTGGCCCTGGGGGTGGAGACCCTGCTGTCCGCCCGGGGCGGCGGAAAGGTAAAATACGACTGGCTGGGAATGCTGCTGTGCTTCCTCCTCGTCGGGGCGGGGCTGGCGTTTTACGCCGCCGCCTGGGCCTGGGAGAACCCGGAGTATTTCAACGGCTACGACTGCTCCCGGTACGCGGACGAGAGCGTCTACCGGATGCGCTACGACTACTTCGACGGCTTCGACTCCCACACCCTCTGCCTGGAGAAGGGCGACAGCCTGGAGGTCCGGGTGGAGACTTACAGCGGACGGCTGGAGGTGGAGATCTGCGGCGAGGACGGGGAAAACCTCCTGGAGGGCAACGCCCTGGAGGGGGCCCACACGGTGGTCGCCCCCAAGGCCGGGGACTACACCGTCCTGGTCCACGGCAGGCGGGCCAGCGGGAGCTTCTCCTTCCTGGCGGGCAGCGGACTGCCGGAGGAGGCCGTGGAGGCGGAGGAGGAAACAGCCTGAACCCAAAAGAGACCGGAGGGCGTTTGCCCTCCGGTTTTTTCACTCCCCAATTTTCCGCTCCAGGGTGACCACCAGGCCCATGCCCATGGCCATATTAGGGGACTGCTGGACCAGCCGCCAGCCCTCCCGGGCAAGCTGGTTCAGGACCTTCTCCGCCTCCCTGACGCCCACGGTCAGGACCTTGTACTCGTACATATTGATTTCCTCCTAATATCATGAATGTGGTTTCACGGGGCCTCCGAATGCCTGCCCAGGCGGATGCACTCCAAGGTGTACGTCACCTGGAGGACGCCCCAGACCAGAAGCAGGACGAAGACAGGCAGGAGGCTGATTTTAAAAACCAGGCTCAGGATCACCAGCACCAGCCAGAGGCCCATGCAGAACCGTCCGGCGACCATGTAGGCCCGATAGCAGGCCTGGCCGATTTGGCGGCGCTCCGACTCGTCGCAGCTCTCCAGCCACCTCTTCTGGAACTTCGAGTCGTAGACGCTGCCGTGCTTCTCCGGGTTCATCTTCCGCTCCAGGTCCACCGCCTTCTGCTGGGCGAAGATTACAAAGCCGAAGGAGACCAGGAACACCCCCACCGTAGCCAAGCCGCCGACGTTCTCGCCCAGGGAGTAGACGCAGAAGGCGGCCATGAAAAAGAAATTGACCAGCGACTGGACCGCGCTGAGGAGCAGGACCCAGCTCAGCGCCTCTTCAATGGCCTGGGAGGTCTCGTCCTCGTCCCCGCCGTCCCAGGCGGCGTACTTCCTCGCGGCGGAGCGGTAGAGGAGGAAGCAGGTTCCCAGAGTCAGAACGGAGGTCACGGGGATGCCCCAGGGGGTAGCGGCCTCCAAGGCGCGGCTGAGCCCCGCCGCCAGGGCGGCGGTCTGCGGGCCTAAGACGCGGCTGCACCCCACAACGAAGCCGATGACGCCCCCGGCCAGCAGGGACCCCACCATGGTCAGGACAAATTTGGGCAGGGCCTTGCGGTTCTCGCCCTTCTCTTGTTTACGCATTGGTCTCTTCCTCCTGATAGGTAAAAATGTCCTCGACCCGCACGGCGCAGATGTTCGCCAGCTTCAGCGCCAGGGTCACGGAGGGGGAATAGTCCCCCCGCTCGATCTGGCTGATGGTCTGCCGGGAGACCCCCGCCAGGCGGCCCAGCTCCTGCTGGTTGACCCCCAGACGGGCCCGGTGCTCCTTCAGCCGGTTATACAGCGGCATAGCCGGACTCCTTTCTTTGACAAAGCGGATTGTCATATTGACAAGGATTCTTGTCAATCATAGGATAGCACTGACAAGGATAGTTGTCAAGAGGAACTTTGAAAAACCCCCTCCGGAATTTCCGGAGGGGGTCTTGTTCAGGGGTCCCGCCACTTCCTCGCGGGGACATGGCGGGTTTTCAGCCGCTCCTTGACGAAGCCCCGGAAGAGGGCGTAGAGCACGGAGCAGAGGGGAATGAAGAACAGCATCCCGGCAATGCCCATGAGCTTGCCGCCCAGGGTGACGGCGGCAAGGACCCAGATGGAGGGCAGACCCACGGAATTGCCCACCACATGGGGGTAGATCAGGTTGCCCTCAATCTGCTGGAGGACCAGGAAGAGGACCACGAAGCCCACCGCCTGCCAGGGGTTCGTCACGGCGATGAGCAGGGCCCCCACGACGCAGCCGATGAAGGCCCCCACCACGGGGATCAGGGCCGTCAGGGCGATGAGGACGCCTACCAGCAGGGCGTAGGGCATGCGGCAGATGGTCATGGCGGCCACGAAGAGGGTCCCCAGGATCACCGCCTCCACGCACTGGCCGGAGAGGAAGCTGGAGAAGGTGCGGCCAGCGAGGCGCAGGACCTCCAGAGCCCTGTCTGCCCAGGACTCGGGGAAGAGGGCGTAGAGAATCTGGCGGCCCTGGCGGCTGAGGCGCTCCTTCTGCAGAAGGACGTAGAAGGAGAAGACCAGGCCGATGACGAAGGTGCTGACGCCGCTGACCACGCCGCCGATGAGCACCCCGCTGGAGGACACCAGCCCGCCGCCCCAGTCCCGGACCAGGGAAACGGCCTTCTCCGACAGGGCCTTCCAGTCGACGGCGAAATCCGCCGCCAGGGTCTCCAGCTGGGGGAGCCAGGCCTCCAGCTCCGTCAGCTGCTCCTGGACCCGCTGGAAGGCGGCGGGCAGCTGGCCGCTGATGGACCGGACTGCGTCCCCGATGCCGGGGCTGACCACGCAGACCGCCAGGGTCACCACGCCGATGACCGCCGCCAGGGTCAGGATCAGGGCCAGAGGGCGGCGGAGAGACCTCCAGCGCCTGCCGCTGGGGAGATGGGCCTCGATGGCCCGCATGGGGACGTTTAAAATAAAGGCAATGGCCCCGCCCACTAAGAAGGGAGACAGGACCCCCAGCACCCACCGGACGGCCCCCGCCACGGCGGGCAGGTTCTGCAACGCGCAGAAGAAGGCCACGCCGCCGCAGACCACCAGCAGGCGCTGCTTGATTTGTTCCCGGTTCCAGTCCATGGCTCAGCCCCGGCGGTGGGCTTCCGCCGTCCTCAGGTAGCCTCGGGCGGATTCCCGGTTGCCCTCGATCTCTTCCTCCGTCAGGGGGCGGACTACCTTGGCGGGGCTGCCCAGGATCATGGACCCGGCGGGGGCGTCCATTTTGCCCGTCACCAGGGCGCCCGCGCCCACGATGCAGTCGTCCCCGATTTTCGCGCCGTTCAGGATCACCGCGCCCATGCCCACCAGGACGTTGTCCCCTACGGTGCAGCCGTGGACAATGGCCCCGTGGCCGATGGTGCAGCCCGCGCCTACATGGGTCTCCTCGTGGAGGATGACGCAGTCCTGGATGTTGGTGTTTTCTCCCACGGTGATGGCTCCCTCGTCGCCCCGGAGGACGGCGTTGTACCAGACGTTGACCCCTTTCGCCAGGGTCACGTCGCCGTAGACCTGCGCCCCGTCGCAGATCAGCACGTCGGGGGTGGTCTCTTGCAGTTTGACAGCCATAGTAATTTCCTCTCTTCTGAGTATGTGATTTGCGGGGGTTAAAATTCAGGGGCGAAGTTGCCGTCCACGAAGATGGGGACCTCCCTGCCGTCCCGGGTCGTCCCCACGATGGAGAGGTCCGGGGTGCCCAGCATGAAGTCCACGTGGGTGATGGAGTCGTTGAGGCCCCGGGCTTTCAGCTCGTCCTTGGTCATCTTCTGGCCCCCCTCCAGGCAGGGGTAGGCCTCGCCGAAGGCGATGTGACAGGCGGCGTTCTCGTCGAAGAGGGTGTTATAGAACAACAGGCCCTGGTTGGAAATCGGGCTGTCGTAGGGGACCAGGGCCGCCTCGCCGAAGTAGGCCGCGCCCTCGTCCACGCTGATGGCGGCTTGCAGGGTCTCCTCGCCCTGCTCCGCATGGGCCTCCACGATCTTGCCGTCCTTCACCACGAAGTGGAATTTGTCGATGACCGCGCCGTCGTGGACCAGGGGCATGGAGGCGTAGACCACGCCGTTGGAGCCCGTCTTCAGGGGGGAGGTGAAGATCTCCTCCGTGGGGATGTTGGCGATATAGCTGCGGCCCGAGAGGGTACGGTCCCCGCCGCTCTCCCAGATGTGGCCCTCGGGGAGCTCCAGGGTCAGGTCCGTGCCCAGGGAATTCGTATAGTGCAGGGTCTTTAGGTGCAGGGCGTTCAGCTTCTCCAGGCGGCGCTCCAGGGTATTCAGGTGCTCCTGCCAGCGGTCCACGGCCTTGCCGTCCCCGGTTATGCGGACGGCGGAGAAAATCGCGTCCCAGAGGGCCTGGACGGCCTCGCCCTCCCCCTTGTCCGGGAAGACCCGGGCCGCCCAGGAGGGGATGGGGATGGAGGCGATGCACCAGGGGAAGCCGCCGCACATCTGGAGGCGGTCGAAGTCCTTGAGCGCCTTGCCGCTGGCCCGCTGGGCCCGGACGATGCGGTCGGAGGACACGCCTTTCAGGTTCTCCGGGTCCGTGGCGGAAATCGCCAGGTAGGCCGTGCCCTCCAGGGCCTGGTCGTTGAAGAAGTGCCGCCGCCAGAGGGGCACCGTGTCGAAGACCTCCTCGGCGGCGTAGAGGTACTTCATGCGGGTCATGGCGTCGTCGGTCCAGTTCATCACCACCTCGGAGCAGCCCGCGCCATAGGCCTCTTCGGCGCAGAGGCGGGCGAAGGGGGCGCACTCCACCGGGGAGGAAATCACCATCCGCTGTCCGGGATAGGGGTTCAGGCCCACCCGGACCAGGAGGCGGGCGTACTCGCGCAGTTTGTCTTCCATTTTATGGGTCCTTCCTTTCCATTTATATGGTACATTATGTGCGATTATAGAGCATTTGAGACAAGAAGTAAAGGAGGGGCGGGCGGGGTTTATAAAATGTTCATGAAGAAAAAAAGCCCCCAAGAGGGGGCTTTTTTCAGGCCGGGTTGGCGGCCGTCTCCCGGTCCAGGCGGAACAGCAGCGTCAGGCACCACAGGCCCGCCAGGCCCACCAGGGCGTAGATGATCCGGGAAAACACCGCCATCTGCCCGCCAAAGAGCCAGGCCACGGTGTCAAAGCCGAAGAGTCCGATGCCGCCCCAGTTCAGCGCGCCGATGACGGCCAGCAGGACGGCGATCTTGTCGATTGCCATGGGAATCCCTCCAATCCTGTCGAGATTGTGCTTAGCATGCCCGGACGGGCCGGGTTTTATGGTGGAAAAATTTTACATGGGGCATGGGGTGTAGGGGCGGCAATCTGCCGCCCGTCGCCGAGCCGCCCCATGGAGACGGGCGGATGATATCCGCCCCTACAGAAACAGCCCCACGGGAAAGGGGGAGGCTTGCGCCTCCCCCTTTCCCGGGTACTGTTATTTGAAGGTAAGGTTTTTGGAATTCAGTCAGCCGTTGCTGTAGCGATACAGGAAGACGGCGAAGTAGTCGCGGGTGGCGGCGTCCTCGGGACGCAGCTTGGTGGCCGGAC
>CAJUOD010000076.1 GCA_910587875.1 uncultured Oscillibacter sp.
AAACATGAGCGCCGCTCCCTTCGCCTCCATGGACGCCCGCTGGGGCGCCCGCATGGGCGACAAAAAGCTGGTGGATACCATGATCAAGGACGGCCTGTGGGACGCCTACAACAACTACCACATGGGAACCACTGCGGAAAACATCAATGATATCTGGGGCATCACCCGCCAGGAGCAGGACGAGTTCGCCGCCGCCTCCCAGCAGAAGACCGAGGCCGCCCAGAAGGCCGGCAAGTTCGACGCTGAGATCGTTCCCGTCCCCGTGAAGGTGAAAAAGCAGGTCGTGGACTTCAAGGTCGACGAGTTCCCCAAGGCCGGCGTCACCGCCGAGGGCATCGCGAAGCTGCGCGGCGCGTTCCCCGTGGGCCCCGAGTCCCCCAATCCCGAGGTGGTCCACACCTTCGAGGTTACCGGCAAGAAGGAAACCGAAGACAAGGGCCAGCAGCGGGTCACCGCGGCCAACGCCTCCGGAATCAACGACGGCGCGGCGGCTATCATCCTGGCCTCCGGCGAGGCTGTTGAGAAGTACGGCCTGAAGCCCATGGCCAAGCTCATCGGCTGGGGCCAGGGCGGCGTGGATCCCAAGATCATGGGCGTGGGCCCCGTGCCCGCCTCCCGTCAGGCCATGGCGAAAGCCGGCGTGACCATCGACGACATTGACCTCATCGAGGCCAACGAGGCCTTTGCGGCCCAGTCCATCGCTGTGGGCCGGGAGCTGGGCTTCGACCCCGCCAAGCTGAATGTCAACGGCGGAGCCATCGCTCTGGGCCACCCCGTGGGCGCTTCCGGCGCGCGCATCATCGTCACCCTGCTCCATGAGATGCAGAAGCGCCCCGAGGCCAAGAAGGGCCTGGCCACCCTCTGCATCGGCGGCGGCATGGGCGTCGCCACCGTCTTCGAGAAATGCTGATACTTTTTCTCGGAGAGACTGTAACGACACTTGATTTCGCGGAGCGAAATCTTAGTGGAGTACGTCCCCGGAGGGGAAAAGTATCCAAAAAGAGCTTTAGCGCGCTCTGGGGGTCTGGAGATTATCCGGGCCGGAGCGACGGCAACGCAGAATTGCGGTGTCGATAGCTTTTGAGAGCGCAGCGCCTTACATTTGGAAACTGCAAAGAGGGGCCTTCGGGTCCCTCTTTGGCTGTGAGGAGAGATACAGATGAGCGAACATTATCAGGGACTGGGCCATGTTGCCGTTTACACCCGGGATATGGAGGAGAGCATCGCCTTTTACGAGAAGCTGGGCGGCTCTGTGAAGGGCCGGGGCGGGGTCCCCACGCCGGAGGGGGAGAAGAAGCTGGCGCTGGTGTCCTACGGCGGCGTCACGCTGGAGCTCATCCAGAGTCCCGGGGCCATGCCCATGGGGGAGGGAAATGTTCCCCATTTCGCCATCCTGGTGGACGACCTGGACGCCGCTGCCGCAGAGGTCCGGGCGGCGGGAGTGGATACCTTCCTGACGCCGGAGAAGAAGGTTCTGCCGGAGCTCTTTGGGGGCTTACAGAACTGGTTCTTTACCGGACCCTCCGGAGAACAGATTGAGCTGCTGCAAATGCTGTAAAGAAAAACGCGCTTTCGCCAACAGGCGAAAGCGCGTTTCTTTTGTCCGGTCAGTGGAAGAGCTTCCGGCCCAGCCAAATGAACAGGCACGCGCCCGCCACGCTGACAATCAGATTGGCAATCCAGCCGTGGGCATAGAAGCCCAGCAGACCGAAGACCGTGCCGCCCACGGCGGAGCCCACGATGCCGATGAGGATGTTGCGGAGCAGGCTGCCCTCGGCGTCCATCAGCTTCCCGGCTATCCAGCCCACCAGGGCCCCCATAATCAGGGAGCCAAGCAGTCCAAACAAATGCATAATCTACGCTCCTTCCTCAATCCTCAATATATTCCCGCACCCGGTAGACCGCGCCGATCTCCTGCTCGCAGATCTTCCGGCAGTTTTCGATCTCTTCCTTGGGGATGGTGTCCACCACCGTCATCATCACCGTGGGCACGTACTGCCGGAGCTCCTTGGCGAAGGACTTCATGGCCTCGTAGGCCCCCTCCTGAACCGGGTGGCAGAGGGCGTCATACTTCTCCGCTGTGTCGGTGTTCAGGGAGATGGATACCATGTCGAACCGCCCGGCGAAGTCCGGGCAGATGTCCCGGCCGTGGATGAGGTTTCCGGTGCCGTTGGTGTCCATACGGACAAAGGGCTTTTTCCCCTTGGCCTTCAGCTGGTCGACGACCCAGCAGATGTCCTCAATCCGATAGCTGGGCTCTCCAAAGCCGCAGAAAACCAGCTGCTTGTATTGGGTCAGGTCCCGGCCCTCGATGTCCGCCAGAATCTCCTCCCGGGTGGGCTCCCGCTCCAGCCAGAGATTGTGGGTGTAGATGCTCCCCCCATGCCCGTTGTGCCGGAGGCAGAACTCACAGTTGAAGTTGCAGCGGTTGGTGACGTTGACATACAGGTTTTCCCCGTATTCGTAGGTGATGGTAAATCCCTTTTCCATAGCTGGTACTCCTTTATTGGTCATAGCTGTAAAGGTGAAAATCACGCAGGGTAAACACGCCGTCCTTCAGAAGAATTTCGGCGGAGGTTTCCGCCACATAGCAGGGCATCGCGCTGTCCGGCGGACTCAGGCAGAAGGCGCCCCGGAAGCGGAGACCGCCCCAGTCTTCCGTGCTGAAATCAGCAATCATGCCGGAGGAAGCCGACTCCAAGTCCAGCTCCAATCCCTCATAATGGAACTCCACCAGCTCATAGCCCAGGATGGCGAAGGTCCGTCCGTTGAGCTCGGCGGTGTCAAAGAGCTTGGGAATTTCCTCCTGCCAGAGGCTTTCGGGAAAGGTGTAGGCGGTCAAGGTCCCGTCGGGGCCCTTTTCCAAGATATGCAGCTCCGCAATGGAGACCCCGGTGCCGGTGCCCACCTGACAGATCACGGCCAGCTTCTCCACTCCGAGGCCGGTATCAAGCCCCTTTATTTGAGGAAGGGTCATGCTGGGACCGGGGAAGAGCGTCCAGTCGAACTCCGCCAAACTGTCCCCCCAGCGGATAAGGGCGGTTTCCTGAGAGGTGTTGGCGTACAGGGGCAGGCCGTAAAGAACCGCGTCCGCCTCCCGGTCTTCCGCCAGGACAGCGATGTTCGGACCGTCTGTGATCCAGTGGTCCGCGTTGATTCGATATGTCGTCCAGTCCGTATCCCGGGGAAGAGGAGGCAGGTCATAGTCCTCCGCCGGTGCCCGTCCCTCCGTCACGATAGCGGGAGCGGAGATAGGCTCCAGTCGCCGGGGCTCCGGCAGGGAGGCGGTTTCTTCCACCGCCGGGGGCTCGTCCGGCAAAGATTCCGGCTCCGCCGGGGCGGGAGCGCCGCAGCCCGTCAAAAGCGCCAGGGCCAGCAGAAGGAGGGATATCTTCTTCATTTGCCGTCCTCCCGGTAGGTTTCCCGGATTTTTGGAAACAGCCGCAGGCCGTTCTCCCAGGTGATCTGCGCCATCTCCTCCGGCGTGACGCCCTTCCACTCCGCCAGTTTCTCGACGACATAGGGCAGATTCCGGCTGTCGTTCCGCTTCCCCCGGAAGGGGACCGGCGTGAGATAGGGCGAATCCGTCTCCACGACGATCCGGTCCAGCGGCGTGACGGCGGCAACCTCCGGGGCCTTCTGGGCGTTCTTGTAGGTGATCGGCCCGTCGAAGCCCAGATACCAGCCCCGCTTCAGCAGCTCTTCCGCCATCTCGGGACTGCCGGAGAAACAGTGGAACACCCCCCGGACCTCGGGGTAGTCCAGTACGACGGCCAGGGAATCCCCGTGGGCCTCCCGGTCGTGGACGATGACGGGCAGGTCCAGCTCTATCGCCAGCTCGATCTGCCGCCGGAAGACCATCTGCTGAAACTCCCTGGGAGGGTTGTCCTTCCAATAGTAGTCCAAGCCGATTTCCCCCACGGCTACCACCTTCTCATGGGCGCAGAGCGCCCGGAGGGCGGCAAACTCCGCCTCTCCCGTCCCGGCGCAGTCGGAGGGGTGGATGCCGGCGGCGGCGTAGACGAAGGGATAGTGCTCCGCCAGGGCCAGGGCGGCCCGGGAGCTCTCCAGCTCACAGCCGGGGTCCACCACCAGACCCACCCCGGCGGCGGGGAGGGCGGAGAGAACTTCGTCCCGGTCGGCGTTGAAGCCGCCGGAGTCGTAATGGGCGTGGGTGTCAAAAATGGGCATGGGGAAGCACCTCCTGGCAAAACAAAAAGGACATCCGAACGGATGCCCTTTTGGCCTGACGGCCTCCGGGCATTCACACGGAAGCGTCAATACCCCGGGAACGGGGATATGTTGGATCAACCGATCCGATTGAGCTTCAGGGTCATGGCGCTCTTTTTGTGAGCGGCCGCGTTCTTGTGGAGAACACCCTTCGCCACAGCCTGATCGACCTTTTTCACCGCAACCTTGTAAGCGCCATCGGCATCGGTGCGATTGCCCTCCGCCGCCGCGGCCTCGAATTTTTTGATCGCGGTCTTGAGATCGGATTTCGTGGCCTTGTTGCGGGCGTTCCTCGCTTTCCCGATGAGAACGCGCTTCTTGGCAGACTTGATATTCGGCAAACCAAACACCTCCTTTGGCCGTTGATTTCATGCGGGCAGGAAAACTCCTACCGTACAGACCTATATTCTAACAGGGAAAGCTCCAAAAAGCAAGGTTTTTTTTTCATATTTTCATAAGATTATCAGGAGGAGGGAGGAGGATCCGCCCAAGTGGGGCTTTCCGTCCGGATTCTCCGGTATTTTTCCAGGGGCAAGCTCATAAAATGGAGGCAAACAAGCTGTGTAAATCTCCAGAAGGAGGGGACGGATATGACTTCAAGGCAGGCGGGACGGCGGATCGCCGCCGGGACGAGGCGGAGGAGCGCCCGCGCCGGGGCCCGGAGAAGCGAGCCCCTGGCGGCGAAGGACCTGCGGCTGATGCTGCGGCTGGTGGCCTGCGGCGGGATCTTCGTGGCGCTGGTGGCGGCCAAGCTGCTGCTCCCGGCAAAGATGGCGGGCTTCAACGAAAAGCTCTCCGCCGCCATGGAGCGGAACATGGACGTGCAGGCGGTGTTCTCCGCCGTGGGCCGGGCCTTCTCCGGGGAGGAGGGCGTGGCGGAGGTCTATCAGGCGGTGTTCCACCCCCAGGAGGAGGCCGTCCAGACCGGGGCGGTCTCTTCGGAAGACCTCCCGATAAACATGACCGCCCGGACGGCGAAACTCCGGGACGGTGCGGCGCTGGACACCCTGCGGAGCTTCCGGGCGGAGGAGGCGCTCCCGGCGGCCCTGGAGCCGGAGATGACGGCCCAGTCGGCCTCCAACCTGGCCTATGTGCTCTATTCCCAGGAGAACCTCCCCGAGGGCGTCAGCATGGAGCAGGACCGGCTGGGCTTTGACTACTGCGCTCCGGTGGCGGGGAGCGCGGTCAGCTCCGACTTCGGCTATCGGGAGCACCCCACGGAGGGGGAGGAGCGCTTCCACTACGGCGTGGATCTGGCGGCGGACACGGGGACGGAGGTGCGCTGCTTTGCCGACGGCACCGTCACCGCCGTGGGGGACAGCAGCAGCTACGGGCGCTACTGCGTCGTGGCCCACGAGGGAGGGTACTCCTCGCTCTACGCCCACTGCAGCCGCGTGACGGCCTCCTCCGGCGCGTCGGTGAAGCGGGGGGAGAAGATTGCCGAGGTGGGGGAGACGGGCATGGCAACCGGGCCGCACCTCCACTTTGAGCTCCAGCGGGAGGGCGTCTACCTGAATCCCATTTACTATGTCTCCTCCCTGTAGGGTCCGGGTCACCGGGGGCTTTGCGCTGCTGGCGGCCTGGTTCGCCTTAGCCAACGGCTGGGAGCCCCTGGCGACGGTGCTGGGGGCCGCCGCCGTCCACGAGGCGGGACATTGGCTGGTGCTCCGGTGTCAGGGGGCGGCGGTGACAGGCCTCCGCCTCAGCGTCCTGGGGGCGGCGATGGAGACGGACGGCGGGCGGCTGTCCTACGGCGGGGAGCTGGCGGCGGTGCTGGCGGGCCCCGGGGCAAACCTGCTGGCGGCGCTGGCCCTGACCGCTGTGGGAAAGGGGCGCTGGCCCGCAGCGGCGGGGGCGAACCTGGTGCTGTGCGCCTTCAACCTCCTGCCCATCCGCCCGCTGGACGGGGGACGGGCGCTGTACCTGCTGGCCTCCTGGGCGGCGGGCCCTGAGGCCGGAGAGGCGGCGGGCCGCTGGGCGGGGAGCGTCACGGCACTGGCCCTGGCGGCGCTGATTGGGGCCGTCATATGGCGGACCGGGGGGAGCCTGTGGCTGCTGCCCGCGCTGGCTGCCGGGGTGTACTGGGGCGCGCGGCCCTGGCTTCCCGGCGCGTACGCGTGAAAAGGCCCCCGCAGCCTGTTAAGGCCGCGGGGGTTCTTCGTCAGCCGCCGAGGGATGCGGTTAGCTGTTCCAGGAGGTAGTCGGCCAGGTCCGGCCGGTCGGATTTCTCCTTTGTCAGGTCGTCCTGGAGGGCGGCATAGGCCCGGGCGGATTTCTCGATATTGCCGCCGTCCTCCTGGAGGGACTCGATCCAGGCGTCCAGGAACTTCATGAGCTTTTCCCAGGACTGCTGTTCCTCCGTCTTTTCCTTGCTCAGCCGCATCCGCTCCACCATCGTTGACTTGAGGTCGAAGAGGGAGGAGAGGAGACTGCTTTTGGCGGCCCTTCCGGAGTCCGCGGCGGGGGCCGGATTCGCCTGGGCGGCGGTTTGGAGCAGCCGGTCCTGGAAGGAGGCGCCCGCCGTTTGGGCCCGCCCGGCGGCGGGACGGCTTTCCGCCCGGGGCTGGGTGCTGCCGAGTCCTTGAATACTCATGAGTGTGACATCCTTTCTTTTTGAGGTGGAAAAGCAGAAAGCGGCTGTGAGGGTATCACGGCCGCTTTCTGATCCTGCGGAAGGAAAAACTATTTGGCGTACTCGACCACCTTGGTCTCCCGGAGGACGTGGACCTTGATCTGACCGGGGTACTCCATTTCCTCCTCGATCTTCTTGGCCAGGTCCCGGGCCAGGATGACCATCTGGTCCTCGGATACCTGCTCGGGCTTCACCATGACCCGGACCTCCCGGCCCGCCTGGATGGCGAAGGCCTTGTCCACGCCGGGATAGGAGCCGGTGATGGTCTCCAGCTGCTCCAGGCGCTTGATGTAGTTTTCCAGGTTCTCGCGGCGGGCGCCGGGCCGGGCGGCGGAAATGGCGTCCGCGGCCTGAACCAGGCAGGCCACGATGGTCCTGGGCTCCACATCGTTGTGGTGGGCCTCGATGGCGTGGATGATGTCCTCTTTCTCCTTGTATTTCCGGGCGAATTCCACGCCCAGGCCCACATGGGTACCCTCCATCTCGTGGTCCACGGACTTGCCCAGGTCGTGGAGCAGGCCCGCCCGCTTGGCGGCCTGGACGTCCACGCCCAGCTCGGAGGCCATCATGCCGGCGATGTGGCTGACCTCCACGGAGTGCTGGAGGACGTTCTGCCCGTAGCTGGTGCGGTAGTGGAGGCGGCCCAGCATCTTCTGGACCTCCGGGTGCAGGCCCCGAACGCCGGTCTCCAGCGCGGCCCGTTCGCCCTCGCTCTTGACCACGCCCTCCACCTCCCGGCGGGCCTTCTCCACCATCTCCTCAATGTGGGTGGGGTGGATGCGCCCGTCGGAGATCAGCTTCTCCAGGGCCAGGCGGGCGATTTCCCGGCGGACCGGCTCGAAGCAGGAGATGGTGATGGCCTCCGGCGTGTCGTCGATGATGAGGTCCACCCCCGTCAGGGTCTCGATGGTGCGGATATTCCGGCCTTCCCGGCCGATGATACGGCCCTTCATCTCGTCATTGGGCAGGGGGACCACACTGACGGTCATGTCGGCCACCTGGTCGGCGGCGCAGCGCTGAATGGCCTGGGCCACAATCTCCCGGGCCCGGGCGTCGCACTCCTCTTTCATCCGGGACTCCACCTCTTTGATCTTCAAGGCGGTCTCGTGGGTGACTTCCGCTTCCACCTGGTCGATGAGGTACTGCTTCGCCTCCTCGGTGGTGAAGCCGGAGATGCGCTCCAGCATTTCGGTTTGTCCGCGCTTGACAAGCTTGATTTCCTCGGTCTCCTTGTCGATGGCGGCGTGCTTCTGGGTCAGGGACTCCTCTTTCTTTTCCACGGCCTCGATCTTCCGGTCGAGGTTTTCCTCCTTCTGCTGCAGGCGGTTCTCCTGCCGCTGAAGGTCGGCGCGGCGTTCCTTGACTTCCTTTTCGTACTCGCTGCGGTTTTTTAAGATCTCCTCCTTGGCTTCCAGCAGGGCCTCGCGCTTTTTGGATTCGGCGCTTTTGATGGCCTCGTTGACGATGCGCGTTCCCTCTTCCTCAGCGCTGGAGATTTCTTTTTCAGAGACGTTCTTCCGATAGCGAATACCAAGCGGGAAGCAGATCACGCCGCCGACCACCAGCCCTATGATGAGGGCGATGATGTTCTGGATCACGGCTGCTGATTCCTCCATTCAATTTTGGTATTGCCGCGGGAAGCCCGCTTCAAAAACCGTCAACACGCCCGTACGGCGGAGGGGGTTCGCGTTCCCTCCAAGGGCATGGATGTCCCCGGGGCGGTATGGCCGCCGGCGGTTTTATGGACATAAGTTGTTCCTTGTGTCCCGCCCGCGCCCCGAATGGGGGGCGTTTGTCTCCTCTGGGCGGAATGACCTTCGCAGTTGGGCGTATTGCCAGGCTTCCAAAACAGGACCCGCGGACAGGAGCGTTTTAGAAAACGACCGGTGGGCACCCCTTTGCCCTCCGACGGCAATCTGCCTTTAGTTTAAACTTTTACTGGACCGCTGTCAAGCAAAATCCTCAAACCGGAGGGAAAATCAAAAGAAAATTTTGGAAGGGCCGGGGAAGCCCTTCCATGCCCGGGAAAAACCGGCCCGCTCACGTGTCGATATACGCCGCCGCGGCGTAGCCCACCCGGTCTCCGTAGTGGACCACGTACCAGCCCTGCCACTCGCCGTAAACGGTCACCGGCGCGCCGTCGGGGAGGTTGGCGATGACGGTCCCGGTGGGGGCGGGGTAGCTCCGCAGGTTCAGTGTCCCCCAGCTGACGGCTACCCGGCCCTCCACGGGGTCCATGGGGTAGATGAAGGGCAGGCCGAAGAACTCGGTCAGGGCCCGGGCCAGCTGCTGGGCGATGGCGTCCATGTGGCCCTCCACCCACTGGGCGTCGGACCAGTTGTCATGATAGCCGATCTCCACCAGCACCGCCGGAGCCTTGGACTGGGCCACCTCGCCCAGGGTGGTGGTGGAGCGGGTGGTGACCTTGTTGGGGAGGGGGTAGATCTTCCTCAGCTCCTGGGCGATGAGCTCCGCCGCCCGCTGGCCCTGGCGGCTGCCGGGATAATAGAAAGCGATGATGCCCCGCTCTTCGCCGTAGCGCCCCTCCGGCGCGCCGTTGGAGTGCAGGGCCAGGTAGAGGTCGTAGGTCCCCCGGTTGGCCTCCCGGATGGAGGACCCGGCGGTCATTTCGGGCTTGTTGCGCTTGTATTGAATCCCGTTGGAGAGGAGATAGGGAATGAGGGCGTCCGCCAGCAGGTTCATATTGTACTCCTCGGAGCCGCTGCCGGTGACGTAGCTGTTCCACTCCTGTGTGGACGGACTCAAGTAGATGGTAGGCATGGCGATTCCTCCTTCTCTATGAATCCTATGGCAAAGCGGCGGGAAGTGTGCTATACTGGGGAGGAAAAAAGCCGGGAGGTCATGTGATATGAGAGCAGAGCGGGCGTACCCCAGCGTCACCGTCACCCCCAAGGCCGAGGCGGCCATCCTCCGGGGACATCCCTGGGTCTACGGGGAGGAAATCCTGTCCGTGGAGGGAAATCCGGAGAACGGCGGCCTGACGGACGTGCGGAGCCGGAAGGGCGCGTATCTGGGCACGGGCTTTCTGTCGGAGCAGTCGAAGATCCGGGTCCGCCTGATTTCCCGGAACGCCAACGACCGCTTTGACGCCGCCTTCTGGGAGCGAAAGCTCCGCTGGGCCTGGGAGTACCGGAAGACCGTCATGGACCCGGAGGACCTGGACGCCTGCCGGGTTGTCTTCGGGGAGGCGGATATGTTCCCCGGCCTGACGGTGGACAAGTTCCACGACCTCTTAAGCGTCCAGGTGCTGTCCGTGGGCATGGAGAAGGTCAAGGACCTGCTGCTGCCCCTGCTGGTCCGGATTCTCCGGGAGGATGGGCAGCCGGTCCGTGGCGTCTTTGAGCGGAACGACGCGGCCCTCCGGGAGAAGGAGGGCCTGGAGCAGTACAAGGGCTGGTTCCCACTGCCGGGGGAAGTCCCGCCTGAGTCCCCGGTGACGGAGATTACGGAGAACGGGGTCAAGTATCTGGTGGATGTAGAGAACGGCCAGAAGACCGGGTTTTTCCTGGACCAAAAGTATAACCGCCGGGCGGTCGCCCGGCTGGCGGCGGGGAAGACGGTGCTGGACTGCTTCACCCACACCGGGTCCTTCGCCCTGAACGCCGCCCTGGGCGGGGCGAAGCATGTCACCGCCGTGGACGTGTCGGCCTCCGCCGTGGAGATGGCCCGGGCCAACGCGGAGCGGAACGGCCTGAGCGGCGTGGTGGACTGCGTGGCCGCCAACGTCTTCGAGCTGCTGCCCGCCCTGGAGAAGCAGCCCCAAACGTATGACTTCATCATCCTGGACCCTCCGGCCTTCACGAAATCCCGGAGGACGGCGGCCAGCGCCATGACGGGCTATAAAGAGATCAACTACCGGGCCATGAAGCTGCTGCCTCGGGGCGGCTATCTGGCCACCTGCTCCTGCTCCCACTTCGCGGAGGAGGAGAAGTTCACCGCCATGCTCCGCTCCGCCGCCCGGGACGCCGGGGTGCGCCTCCGGCAGATCGAGGCCCGCCAGCAGAGCTGCGACCACCCGATCCTCTGGGGTGTGGAGGAGACCAACTATCTGAAGTTTTATCTGTTCCAAGTGGTGTAAAGGGAGAACCTGTTATGAAAAAGGTTGGGATTTTGTGCGCCAGCGACACGGAACTGGCTCCTTTTTTGAAGGCCATGGAGATTGGACGGGTTACAGAAAAGGCGTTGTTAAAATTTTATGAGGGGACAATCCGTCAAATCCCCGCAGTTGCGGTATACAGCGGCGTGTGTAAAGTCAATGCGGCTATAGCGGCGGAATTGCTGATGGAGGCCTTTTCCGTGGACACGGTCGTCAACGCCGGGACGGCCGGGGGCATAGACCCTGGGATCAAGCTCTTCGATACGGTCATTGCGGAGCGATCGGTTTACCACGACGTGGCGGAGGATATCCTGACGGAATTTCATCCGTGGATGCCGTCGGCCGATTTTCCGTCGGACAAAGGACTGCTGTCCGCTGCCAAAAGATACGCGGAGTCCGCGCCGTACCCGGTCCTCTTCGGCAGGATCGCCACAGGGGAGCCATTCATTGAAAACAAGGACCGGGAACGGATCCTACGGAAGCACAGCCCCCTAGCTGTGGACATGGAGACGGCGGCTGTGGCCCACGCGTGCTATGTGAACGGCGTTCCCTTCCTGTCGGTGCGGAGCATCACCGATACCGGAGAGGACAGCGGGGTGGAGGCATTTGAGAAGAACTGCGCGTGCGCCTCCGAAATCGCGGCGGAGGTCACCCTGGGACTGCTCCGGGAGTACCTCAAGGAAACACCGCCGCCCGCATCCCCTTCAGATCCCCTGTGACCCGGAGAAAGCGGAGGGAGCAAACCAGGTCGGCGGTAAAGATCAGGAGGCAGCCGTAGGTCAGCCACGCCGGGACCGCCTCCGCCAGGGCCGCCGCTCCCGGCTGGACGAACCGCACCGCCGCCCACACCAGCAGCCCCCAGGCCAGGGAGAAGGGCAGGCAGACCCGCCCCCGGAGATTGCCCGGAACCCGGCGGTAGTCCCAGAACCGCACGCCCAGGAAGCGCTCCCCGGCCCAGTGGTAGGCGTACTCCACCGCTGTGGCCGTGAGGCCGCCGAGGACCGCCAGCCCCGGCCCGCCCATAGGCGGCAGGGCCAGCACCGCCAGCATCCCCAGGCCGTACACCGGGCACAGGGGCAGGAGCAGCAGGCAGCGGCGCCGCCGGTCCTCCGACCGGGAGGCGGCGGCGAAGGCCAGCTCCACCAGCCAGCCCAGGAAGCTGTAAAACCAAAAATACCAGAGCCAGGGGCCCATCGTATCACCTCGGCTACAGTGTCCCCTGTGCGCGGGGTCGTATCCGCCCCTTGCGCCGGCAGTTTTTTCATGTTAGAATGGACCAAAAGATGAGAAACGGGAGGAGAGACCTTTTATGGATACCTGGGAGAGCTTGAGAAGCGAGTGCCTGGCCTGTAGAGGCTGTTCCCTTGCGGACACCCGCCACAACGTGGTTTTCGGCGACGGCGCGGAGGACGCGGAGATTTTATTCATCGGAGAGGGCCCCGGGCAGAACGAGGATGAGCAGGGCCTGCCCTTCGTGGGCCGGGCGGGGAAGCTGTTGGACGAGATGCTGGAGATGGTGAACCTGGACCGGAGCAAGGTCTATATCGCCAATATCGTGAAATGCCGCCCGCCCCAAAACCGGGACCCCCTGGCCGTAGAGCAGGACGCCTGCATCGACTGGCTCCGCCGCCAGACGGCGCTGCTGCGCCCCAAGATCATCGTCTGCCTGGGCCGCATCGCCGCCAAGGTCATCATCAAGGACGACTTCCGCATCACCCAGGAGCACGGCCAGTGGTTCGAGCGGAACGGCGTGTGGATGACCGCCCTCTACCACCCGGCGGCGCTGCTCCGGGACGTCCACAAGCGCCCGGACACCTTCGAGGACCTGAAGGCCATTCAGGCCAAGGCCCGGGAGCTGTGCGGGCACACGGAGCTGTAAAGAGCCTGAAAGGGGAGGGGACCCTCCCCTTATTTTTTGCTCGAATGTAAACCTTGCAAAAAAAGAGGTTGACAAGTGAAACGGTTTGCGCTATCCTTATAGCCAGGAAATAAAAGGAGGAGACCATCGATGTCCGAAAAAACCGCGTCCCGGCTGAGTACCCGGGATTTGACCCTTGTCGCCCTCTTCGCCGCCCTCATGGCGGTCTGCGCTTGGATCTCCGTGCCCGTACCCGCGCCCTTGGTCCAGTTCACCATGCAGACTTTCGGCGTTTTCGCCGCGCTGATGACCTTGGGCGGGAAGCGGGGGACCTACGCCATTACCGCCTATCTGCTGCTGGGTGCGGTGGGCGCGCCGGTGTTCAGCGGCTTCCGGGGCGGCCTGGGAGTGCTGCTGGGGACCACCGGGGGGTATATCCTGGGCTTTTTCTTCACGGCGCTGCTCTATTGGGGCATGACCGCCAGGCTGGGGGAGTCCCTGCCGGTGAAGCTGGCCGCCGGAGCGCTGGGGATGGTGACCTATTACGCCTTCGGCACCGCCTGGTATCTGCTGTTCTACGCCCGGACGGGGAGCCCCGTGGGCCTGATGACCGCCCTGGGCTACTGCGTGTTTCCCTTTGTGATTCCGGACCTTGCGAAGCTGGCCCTGGCCCTGCTGCTGGCCCGGCGGGCGGGGAAGTACGTCGGCTGAAATCACGGCGCGCGCTTGCGTGCGGGGAATCCGGTCCGCCGCTTTTTTTCATCAAATAGGGAAAATCAACAAATTTGAATAAAAATCAAGGAAAGGCTTGACAAAACCCGGGGGGGTCTGCTATAGTATCATTTGTCCGTTACGGACGGCAGACATGGCGGCATAGCTCAGTTGGCTAGAGCATGCGGTTCATACCCGCAGTGTCCCCGGTTCAAATCCAGGTGCCGCTACCAAATTTCCATGAAGCGCCGCAAGGCGCTTCATGGAATCCCCGTCTCCTCCGTTTCTATCTTCCGTCCCCGTAAGCTCCTCAAAAAACCGCAGTTTTTTGAGGAAGAGGAGGGGCAAAGAAGTGGAGCGCAGTTTTCGCCGCAGGCGGAAACGGAGCGGAACGGATTTCGCCCCGACGACGGCCCGTTGGTCAAGTGGTTAAGACACGGCCCTTTCACGGCTGTAACATGGGTTCGAATCCCGTACGGGTCACCACCCCATAAGGCGCCGTAAAGCGCGGCGTCTTATGGGAAGGATAATTAAATAGGTATCTGGAGGCTTAGCTCAGCTGGTTAGAGCGCATGCTTCACACGCATGAGGCCACTGGTTCGAGTCCAGTAGTCTCCACCA
>CAJUOD010000077.1 GCA_910587875.1 uncultured Oscillibacter sp.
TTGTGAACCAGGCAGAAGCTCCCGCCCCAGCGCAGCAGCCGCCCGGCGGCCCGGCACACGTCCCCCAGGGTGCAGGTCTCCTCCGTCCGGGCGGTCCGGCGGGCCTCTCCCTTTGGAGAGAGGCCGCCGGAGGGGGGAAAGTAGGGCGGGTTGCAGATTGCCAGGTCGAAGTTCCCGGCGGGGAGGGCGGTGTCCCGCAGATCCTCCAGCCGGAAAAATAGGCGGTCCTCCAGGCCATTCTCCGCCGCCGCCAGCTTCCCCAGCTCCACGGCCCCGGGCTGGATGTCCAGGCCCGTCACCGTCAGACCCGGCTCCCGCTGGAGCAGGAGGAGGCCCAGCAGCCCCGTGCCGCAGCCCAGGTCGCAGACCTTCATCCCCGGCTTCAGCCTGGGCAGGGAGGCCAGGAGGAAGCTGTCCAGCCCCGGGGGGTGCTGCCCGTTTCCATAGACAAAGCGGAGGCCGCCGGGGCGCAGGGCCTCCCAGCGCGGGCCTTCCATCAGCGCCGGGGCGGGAAGCCCGCCAGCTTTGCGTTCAGCTTGGAGTAAATCCGGGCCTGGAACCAGGGCTCCGTGGACGCGGCCACGGCCTCCTCCAGGCCGAACCAGGCCACCCGGCTGTTTTCGTCGGGCTTGCAGCGCACCGGGGCGGCGGGGTCCGCCTCCAGGAGGAAGGTGACGTTCAGGTGCAGGTGGGAGGAGACGTAGCGCCCCCGCTTCTCGTGGCCGTCCACCGTCAGAATCTCCACGGAGTAGATATCCGGCGACACGGGCCGGACGTCCTCCAGCCCGCTCTCCTCCCGGACCTCCCGCAGGGCCACGGACAGCAGGCCCCGCTCCCCGTCGGCGTGGCCCCCCAGCCAGGCCCAGGAGTCGTAGAGGTTGTGGTAGGCCAGCAGCACCCGGTTCCGCTCCGGGCTTGCCACCCAGGCGGAGGCTGTCAGGTGGGCCGGGTCCTCCCGGCCATAGGGGGCTTGTCCGCGCTCCAGAAGGCGGAGCAGCGCCTCCCGGTCCCGCGCCTCCTGCTCATTCCAGGGCCGGAGGGCCCGAAGCTGAGCGGTCAGGTCCATAGAGCGATCCCTCCTTTTCTTTCGGCTTCTATGATAGCACAGTTTTCTCGAAAGAAAAAGTGAAAAAACCCTTGTCTTTGCCGGGAAAAGGGAGTAAGGTAAATCTAACCAAAAAGTTTTGGAACGGCGAATTTGGTGGAAAATTCTGATAAAACGAAAAATATGCACAATATATGGTGGGTTGCGCTGAAAAAACAGAATTAGGTCGAAGAAAACTTCATATTTTTTGTAATCCCATCTTGAAAATTCTGGAAATTTATGCTATTTTATAGAAAACGAGCTGAGAGTGTCAGGACGCTCTGACAGCCGATCAAGAAGGAAAGGTTTGGAATCATCATGGAGAAACAAAGGACTGTGCTTCTGGCGGACGCCAGCGAGGAGTTCCGCGCGATGCTGCAGGAGACCATCAAACAGGCCGGTGAGTTTACCGTGACGGCTTCCACCGGAGACGGACGGGAGGCGCTGCGGCTGATCGAGGAGCGGAGGCCGGACCTCCTGCTGCTGGACGTGGCCCTGCCGGGCCTGGATGGGCTGGGCCTGCTGAAGACGCTGCGGGACCAGGACGGGCCCTGTCCCAAGACCATCATCGTCTCCGCCTTCTGCGCCTCCCAGGCCCTGACGGAGGCGGAGCGGCTGGGTGTGTGCTACTACCTGCCCAAGCCCTGCGAGCCCGCCTCTCTGATGGAGCGGATGCACAGCATCTTTGAGAGCGTCCCCTCTCCCGACGTGCGGGTCCACAACCTGCGGAACACGGTCACCAATGTGATCCACGAAATCGGCGTCCCGGCCCACATCAAGGGCTACCAGTACCTCCGGGAGGCCATCATCATCGCGGTCAACGACATGGAGGTCATCAACGCCGTGACCAAGGTGCTGTACCCGGCGGTGGCCAAGCGCTTCGCCACCACGCCCTCCCGGGTGGAGCGGGCCATCCGCCACGCCATCGAGGTGGCCTGGGACCGGGGGGACCTGGAGATCCTGCAGAAGTACTTCGGCTACACCGTGTCCAACACCAAGGGAAAGCCCACGAACTCGGAGTTCATCGCCATGATCGCCGACCGGCTTGTGCTCTGCGGGGACAGCTGGGTGCTGCGGGACCAGGGCTGAGAGCGTACAGGAAAGAGGAGAGGCCAAGGGCCTCTCCTCTTTTTTCACGCCCCCGGCCTCAGACAGCGGATGATGGTGTTTATCTGCTCCTGGGCGGGGGACTCCCCCAGGGGGATCGTCTGGCTTTCCAGGCCCAGGAATACCACCCGATCCGGCCAGACCAGCACCCAGATGGGCGCCGCCTTGTTCCCATTCCAGCGGCGGTAGACTGCCTCCGGCCCCTGGGAGCCGCCCACGTCCCAGGAGAGCGGGTCCTCCGCCACATAGGAGCTGGTGAAGCTGTACGGTTCCGAGCCTCTCTGGGTCTCCAGCAGGTCGTCCAGCAGGAGTTCCCGGAGCCGGGGGAGCTTCACGTCCCAGACCCTGTACTGGATGGAGCCGGTCCGCTTGCCGTTCTGGGGGAGGACCATCTCGTTGTAATTCCGCTCCTGGAGGAAGAAAGAGCCCTGACGGGAGAGCCACCGGTGGATGTGCCCGTATTCCTCCCCGGCCAGGTCTGCCAGGGTCAGGGGGAAGTCCTGCCGGGGGGCGGCGTCCCACTCCATGTTTTGGTACGTATAGGTCTCCCCGGCCCCCCGGCCGCCGAAAAACCAGCCGAAGCGAATAGCGCAGAAGGTCAGCCCGCCGATGAGGGCGAAGGCCAGGATGAAATCCACCGCCAGGGTTGCCGCCATGTTGACCCACTTGGGGGCCTTCAGCCTCCGCATCAGCACGGTGGTCTGCCGGACCAGGACGACCAGCAGGACGAACAGAGGGATGTACACGACGTAAAAGAGGGCGAGGCCCGATTCGCCGCCCAGCAGCTCCGCCAGCAGATAGAGCGCGCAGATCACGCCCACCAGGACCAGCGCCCCGCCGTTCAGGCGCTGATAGGCTTTGGTGTTGATGGGGGCACAGGTCCCGCCGTCCTCAATGGCCCGCCGGGAGTTCCGCCGCCAGCCGTAGTAGTGGAACAGGGTGTAGATTTCCAGAAGGGCCACCAGCAGAAACAGCGCCCCGGAGAAGAGGCGGGCGTTGCTCTCGAAGAAACGGAGGGGCCGGACGAACAGCGTGCCGAAGGAGGAATAGGTCATGAACAGCCCCAGGATCAGGATGATGACATTGGCGGGGAGGAAGTTCTTCCG
Source organism: uncultured Oscillibacter sp. (assembly GCA_910587875.1). GTDB lineage: Bacteria > Bacillota > Clostridia > Oscillospirales > Oscillospiraceae > Oscillibacter. Next base: position 3,298 of record CAJUOD010000077.1, read on the forward strand.
CATGGAGCGGTGGATGTTTTCAAGCCGCAGTTCTTCGTCCGTCTCCAGGGGGACGGCGGCGGGGTCCTCCGTGACAAAAATCTGGGCCTGGAGCCAGTCGGAGACCTTGGACCACCCGGCGGCGGCGCAGAGCTCCTCCAGGGACTCCTGGCCCTCCGTGGGGCCGGGGTTGAACTGGGAGGCGCTGTCGCTGTAGGTGACGGCGTATCGGACCTGGGCGGGCTCCGCCCGGCGGTACTTCCAGAGGGTGTTTCCGGCTTTTTCCAGCCGCCAGCCCTGGGCAGCCATGGCGGAGAGGTGCTCCTCCACGCCCCGGTAGTCATAGAGGCAGAGGGTGTTCCAGCGGTATTTCACGTCCTTCATTTCGCTTCCTCCTTCCAAGTCTCCGGAGCCAGCCGGGCGGAGATGAGGGCCTTCTGCTCCTCCGTGGGGACCTCGTCCAGACCCACCGCCGCCACTCGGCCCGGCCAGACCAGGAGCCAGGAGTCGTGGGGGTCGTCGTCATAATAGCGCCGGTAGGCCGCCTCCGCCCCCCAGGGGGCCGGGTCCTCCGGGACATAGCGCCGGGTGAACACGGTCATACCCCGGAATTTGACGGGGTCGTCCTCCAGCAGGTCGTCCAGCGCGGACCGTTGGAGGGCGGGAGAGGAGAAGTCCCAAACGGTGTAGCCCAGGCCGCAGGTTTTTGGCCCGTCTCCCAGGAGGGCGGTCTCCCGCCAGTTTCGCCGGGGGATGAACACGGAGCCCAGGACCTCCGCCTCCCGGCGGACGTGGCCGTAGGTTTCCCCGGTGAGCTCCGCCAGGGTCAGGGGAAAGTCCTGCCGGGGGGAGAGGTCCCAGAGCTCGCCCCGGTACTCGTAGGTATCCTCCGCGGGGACCTCGTCGGAGAACCAGCCGGTCTCATAGCGGGCCCAGACCAGCCCGTAGGCCAGGGAGAAGGCCAGGAGGATAGCCGCCGCCACCGTCCAGCCCAGGTTGGAGGACTTGGAGGCCCCGCGCTTCCGCAGCAGGGCGGAGAACGCCCGGATCAAAACGTTGACGAGGGTGAGCAGGGTCACGTATACCATGAAATAGAGCACTGCGCCCCGGTGTCCCCGGCCCAGCTCCGACAGCAGGAAGACCGCCACCATCAGGACCAGCAGGACCCACAGGGCCGTGTTGGCCCACCGGCAGCCCCGGTCCGCCGGGAGGCAGGGCCCGCCGTCCTCCACGGAGCGCCGGGAGCGCCGCCGCCAGAGGAAGTAACCGGCCAGAAGGTAGACCTGGAGGAGCTCCACCGCCAGGAACAGGACCCCGGAGATGAGCATGGCGTTGCTGTTCAGCATACCGTAGAGGTCCCAGGTGACCAGGGACCAGAAGAAATCCCGGCCGAGGAAGAGGTTCAGCAGTAAGATGGCGACGTTGGCGGGGATGAAACTCCGCCGCATGCAGCGGTGGATATTCTCCAGCCGCAGGGCCTCGTCCGTCTCCAGAGGCACGGCTGCGGGGTCCTCCGTGGAGAAGATCTGCATCTGGAGACAGTCGGAGACCTTCTCCCACCCGGCGGCGGCGCAGAGCTCCGCCAGGGACTGCTGCTCCTCCGTGGGGCCGGGGTCGAACTGGGAGGCCCCGGCGCTGTAGGTGACGGCATAGCGGACCTTCGCGGGTTCAGCCCGGCGGTACTTCCAAAGGCCGCTCCCCGCCTTCTCCAGCCGCCAGCCCTTGGCGGCCATGGCGGAGAGGTGATTTTCCACCCCCTGGTAGTCATAGAGCTGGAAGGTGTTCCAGCGGTATTTCACGTTTTTCACGGCGCTTCCTCCTTCCACGTCTCCGGGGCCAGCCGGGCGGAGACGGCGGCGATCTGCCTGGCGTCCAGGCCGTCCTTTCGGAGCTCCGCCATCCGGCCGGGCCAGCAGATCAGCCAGTCTCCCGCGGGCTTCCCGTCATGATACCGCTGGTAGGCCGCGTCCGCGCCCCAGGGGGCGGGGTCCTCCGATTGGTAGGGAAACCATTCCCCCGCATCCAGGAGGTCATCCCGCAAAAGGCCGTATGCCCAGGTGTTGGGGACCTCGTAGAGCTCGTAGTACAGAGAGAAGCTCTCTCCGTTCTCCTGCCGGGCGTCCTCGGAGTAACAGGTCCGGGAGCCGAAGAAGGACCGCTCCCGGAGGACGGCCTCCCGCCGGACATGGGGCCACGTCCGGCCCGTCAGGTCCTCCGCCGTGAGGGGGATGTCCTGGGGCTCCCGGTCCCAGACCTGCCCCTGCCAGAGGTACTCGTCCGCCTCCGGCTCCGGGGGCGGGCCGGGGTAGGAATCCCACTCGATGAACGGCAGGGCCAGAATAAACACGCACACCAGCGCCAGGACGGCCTGGGCGTTCCGGCTCAGGGTCCGGCCCTTGAGGTACCGGTTCAGGCCCAGTCCCAGCCCGACAACGGTCAGGGTCCGCAGCAGCGCTGCGGCGGCGGTCCGGCCCGACTGCCGGGACACGGGGGGCAGCGTACACAGAAATGCGAGGGACAGGGCGGCGGTCAAAATCGCGGACAGGCGGCTGAGGAAGCGGTACTGCCGGGACACGGGAGAGGGGGCCTCTCCCTCCTCCACCAGGCGGCGGGACCGGCAGAGCCAGAGGAAGTACCCGGCGATGGCGTAAGCCTCTCCCAAAAGGCACAGCAGGCAGACCGCCGGCAGACTCAGGCTGAAGGCGTTGAAGAGATAAGAGCTAGGATACCGGAACATCTGAAACAGCATGAGAATCAGAAGGAAGGCATAGCAGAGAAGCTGGTTCCTCCGGTCCCGCAGATAGGTGGACCGCATGGACTGATGGACCCGCTCCAGAAGGAGGGAGCCGTCGGTCTCCAGAGGCGTGGGGTCCTCCTGCCCGTTGACGTAGATTTGCAGGGCGGCCCAGTCCGTGACCTTCTCCCACCCGGCGGCGGCGCAGAGCTCCTGGAAAAACAGGCGGTCCGAGAGATCGCCGTCTTCCCCGGCGGCGGGGGGAGCGGTAACGGCATAGCGCACCCGGGCGGGTTCCGCCCGGCGGTATCTCCAAAGAAAGCGTCCGATGGACTCCAGCCGCCAGCCCTTGGCGGCCATGGCGGAAAGGTGCTCCTCCGTTCCCCGGAGGTCGAAGGGGCTCAGGGCCTCGGCCCGGTACTTCACGTTCTTCATAACAGGTCCTCCTCTCCCACACAGGTTTTATAGTCATCTGTCAGGGCAAGCAAACGGCGGTACTCCGCCCGCAGGGTCTCCCAGCCCTTGTCCGTAATGAGGTAGCTCCGCTTCCGGCCCTCCACGGCGGTCTCCCGAATCATCTCCGCCTGCTGGAAGCTGTCCAGCAGGTTGTACAGCGTCCCGGGCCCCAGGTCCACCCGCCCATGGGTCAGGGCGGACACCCGGGCCATGATGTCCGTGCCGCAGCACTCCTCCCGGAGGGTGAGGAGGATGTAGAACATGGGCTCCGTCAGAGTCTGAAATTTCTCTCTCGCCATGCCGCCGCCCCCTTAATATCGATTATCGTTATTACTGAGTCCAGTATAATATCGAACATCGATATTGTCAAGGGGAGGGACGAAAAAAGGCGGCCGACAAGCTGTCAGCCGCCTTGATGGTTTTAGGCCAATTCCGCCAGGCCCGTGTAGAGCTGGTAATACCGCCCCTTCTGCTCCAGCAGGTCGTCGTGGTCCCCCCGCTCGATGATCTCCCCCTGCTCCAGGACCATGATGGCCCTGGCGTTGCGGACGGTGGAGAGCCGGTGGGCGATGACGAAGACCGTCCGGCCCGCCATGAGGCGGTCCATGCCCTTCTCGATGAGCTTCTCCGTCCGGGTGTCGATGGAGCTGGTGGCCTCGTCCAGGATGAGCACTGGGGGATTGGCGCAGGCCGCCCGGGCGATATTCAAGAGCTGCCGCTCCCCCTGGCTCAGGCTGCCGCCGTCGCCGGAAAGCACGGTCTGGTAGCCCTGGGGCAAATGGCGGATGAAGTTGTCCGCCCCCGCCAGCTTCGCCGCGGCCTCCACCTCCTCGTCGGTTGCCTCCAAACGCCCATAGCGGATGTTGTCCGCCACGGTGCCCGTGAACAGGTGGGTGTCCTGAAGCACCACGCCCAGGGAGCGCCGGAGGGATTCCTTGGCGATGTCCCGGACGTCGATGCCGTCATAGGTGATGGTCCCGCTTTGGATTTCATAGAACCGGTTGATGAGGCTGGTGATGGTGGTTTTCCCCGCGCCGGTGGAGCCCACGAAGGCGATCTTCTGTCCGGGCTTGGCGAAGAGGCTGACGTCGTGGAGGATGGTCCGGCCCTCGTCGTAGCCGAAGACCACGTGGTCGAACCGCACGTCGCCCCGGAGGGGGACCAGGGAGCCGTCGGGCTTCAGCCAGGCCCAGGTATTGTTGTCGTAGTGGACCCTGGAGAGGTTGCCCTGGGCGTCCTCCGCCGCCCGGACCAGGCGGACCTTGCCCTCGTCGGTCTCGGTTGGGGTCTCCATGATTTCAAAGATGCGCTCCGCGCCCGCCACGGCGGAGAGGATGGTGTTCACCTGCTGGGAAATCTGGGTGATGGGCTGGCCCACCTGCCGGGAGTACTGGAGGAAGGCCGCCAGGCCCCCCAGGTCCCCGTTCCGGATGGCCAGCAGGCCCCCCACGCAGCAGGTGACGGCGTAGTTGATATAGTTCAGGTTCCCCATGGCGGGCATCATCATGCCGGAAAAGATCTGGGCCCGGGTAGCCGCGTCCCGGTAGGCCAGGTTCCGCTTCTGGAAGCCCGCCTGGGCCTCCCGCTCGTGGTTGAAGACCTTGATGACCTTTTGGCCCTCAATCATCTCCTCGATATAGCCGTTGACCTCGCCCAGGGCCTTCTGCTGGTCGGCGAAGTACCGCCGGGAGCGGGAGCCGATGGTCTTTACCACCCCCAGCATCACCGCCAGGGTGGCGAAGGTGACGAGGGTCAGGGCGGGGCTTAGGACCAGCATCATGGCGATGGTGCCGGTGAAGTTCAGCGTGCAGGAGATCAGGCTCCCGAAGCTGTTGTTCAGGGCCTCTGAGACGGTTTCAATATCGTTGGTGTACCGGCTCATCAGCTCGCCGTGGGTGTGGGTGTCGAAGAATTTCAGAGGCAGCTCCTGCATCCTCCCGAAGAGGTCCGCCCGGATTTTCGCCACGGTGGTCTGGGAGATGTGGACCATGATGCGGCTGTAGCCGAAGGAACAGACCGCCCCCGCCACGTACACCGCCGCCATGACGCACAGCATCCTGGCGAGGCCGGGGAAGTCCCCGGGGAGGATATAGTCGTTGATGAGGGGCCGGATCAGGTAGGAGCCGCCCACGGTACAGGCGGAGCTCACCACCAGCAGGGCCGCCACCAGGGCCAGGTGGAGCTTGTAGCGGCCCAGATACCGCATCAGCTTCCCCAGGGTGCCCCGGATGTTTTTGGGCTTGCGGAAGCCGCCGGGTCCGGGGCCGTGGGGGCCGGGTCCGTGCTTAGCCATCGATGCTCCCTCCTTCCTGCTGGGACTGGTAGACCTCCCGGTAGATGCCGCAGGTCTCCATCAGCTCGCCGTGGGTCCCCTGGGCAACGACGCGCCCGCCGTCCATCACCAGAATCAGGTCCGCCTCCCGGACGGAGGCCACCCGCTGGGCGATGATGAGCTTTGTTGCGTCCTTCAGTTCGCCGGCGAAGGCCGCCCGGATCTTCGCGTCCGTGGCCGTGTCCACGGCGCTGGTGGAGTCGTCCAGAATCAGCACCTTGGGCTTCTTCAAAATGGCCCGGGCGATGCAGAGCCGCTGCTTCTGCCCGCCGGAGACGTTCACGCCCCCCTGGCCCAGGTCCGTGTCCAGGCCGTCGGGCATCCGCTCCAGAAACTCGTCGGCGCAGGCGGCCCGGCAGGCGGCCCAGAGCTCCTTTTCCGTGGCCTCCGGATTTCCCCAGAGGAGGTTTTCCCGGATGGTCCCGGTGAACAGGGTGTTCTTCTGCAGCACCATGCTGACAGACTCCCGGAGATTCTCCATGGTGTAGGCCGCCACGGGCTTCCCGCCCACCATCACGGTGCCCCGGTCCGCCTCGTAGAGCCGGGGGATCAGGGAGACCAGGGAGGTCTTGCCGCTGCCGGTGCCTCCCAAAATGCCCACGGTCTTCCCGGAGGGGATGTGGAGGCTGACGTCCTCCAGAATCCACTCGGAGCTCTCGGCGCTGTACTTGAAGAACACGTGGTCGAAGTCGATGGAGCCGTCCGCCGGTTCGGCGGCGGGGTCCCCCTCGTCGGAGATGGCGGGGACCTCGCCCAGCACCTCCGCCACCCGGCGGGCACAGGCCACGGTGCGGGTCAGCATCATGAAGATCATGGAGACCATCATGAGGGACATCATGATCTGGGTGATATAGGTGAAGTAGGTGATGAGCTTCCCGGCTTCCAGGGTCCCGGCGTAGACCATCTGTCCGCCGAACCACATGACGGCGATGATGGTCCCGTAGACGATCAGCATCATCAGGGGCATGTTGATAACCACCCGGCCGAAGGCCCGGAGGGAGGTGTTTTTCAGGTCGTCGTTGCGCTGGGCAAACTTCTCCCGCTCCCGGTCCTCCCGGACGAAGGACTTTACCACCCGGACGCCCGCCAGGTTTTCCTGGACCACCAGGTTCAGCGCGTCGGTTTTCTCCTGGAGGGAGCGGAACAGGGGGCCGGTGGTGGTCAGCAGGACAGCCACCACCGCCAGCAGCAGGGGCAGGGCCACCAGGAAGACGCTGCTGAGCCGGTAGCTGATGCGGATGGAGAAGAACAGGGCGGCCACCAGCATCACCGGGGCCCGGACCATCAGGCGCATGGACATCATCAGGGACATCTGGAGGTTGTGCACGTCGTTGGTCAGCCGGGTCACCAGGGAGGCGGTGGAGAAGCGCTCGATGTTGGAGAAGGCGAAGGTCTGAATGTGGTCGTACTCTGCCCGGCGGAGGTTCGCCCCGAAGCCCATGCCGGCCACGGACGAGGTCACCGCCGCCCCCAGGCCGAAGCACAACGAGGCCACCGCCAGAACGATCATCAAGGCCCCCTTGCGCAGGATGTAGGACTGGTCTCCGTTGGCGATGCCCACGTCCACAATGTCGCTCATGACCAGGGGGATCAGCAGCTCGAAAACGGCCTCCATGGCGCTGCACGCCACGCCCGCCAGAATCCAGGGGGCGTAGGGCCGGGCGTGGGGCCAGAGTTTTTTCATCATGGTTTGGACTCCTCCTTGAGATTTTCAATCACGCGGTCCAGCAGGGCGCACAGGGTCTCCCGCTCCTCCCGGGTAAAACCCCGGACCATGGCCCCCTCTACATCCAGGAAGCTCTGCTGGAAGAGGGCCTGCTGCTCCGCCCCCTTGTCCGTCAGGGTGATGAGGCGCCGGCGGGCGTCGCTGCCGCTGACGGAGCGGCGCACCAGGCCCTTCTCCTCCATCCGGTCCAGCACGCCGTTGACGGTGGAGGGCTTCACCCGGAGGAACTCCGCCAGCTCGTGCTGGGGGACCCGGCCGCCGTGCTGCTGGAGGTAGAGCAGCACGTGGGTCTGGGCCGGAGTCACGTCGTACCGGGAGACCCGGGCGTCCATGTTGGCCTTGGCCATTTTAGCCGCCCAGCCCAGGGCAGGGCCCAGGCCCCTGACGCAGTCATTCATTCAATCAGCTCCCCGTCTTCGTCCCCGGAGGGACAAGGTCGTTAGTACACTAAATGTTAGCACGCTAAATATTAGCACAACCTAACAGCCCTGTCAAGGGCGAATTCTGGATAATTTTTGAACGATTTGTAAATATCAGGGAGCAGAATTTGTAGAATGTAAACAAAGTGTGAAGCTTCGGGGAAAGGCGTTGACAATTGGGGGACTCGCCGTTATGATAAACCCAACAAGCGGAAAACGCTTGCTGACCCCACCATTTTCCCTCTCCTTTCTCTATACCATACTGGAAAGCGGGCAGTCCGAACGGGCTGCCCGTTTTCCGTCTGTCCGGCCCGGGCTGCGGGGGTAGCTCTCGTTTATCAATGGATATTTATCGAAAAACGATAAAAACTAATTGACAAACGAGATGGCCTATGGTAGGATACGGAAAAAAGGAGGCGTGCCGCTATGAGTCTGACTATGATTTTGTTTCCCGCCGCCCTGGTGCTGGCCCTCTGGGGCGGCGTGATGGCTGTCAGCGGCTTCCGGCAGGGGAGCAAGCTGAAAATTTTCTCCGCGATGGGGGCCTTTGCCCTGCTGGCGGTGGGCGGGACCGTGCTGATGGAGTTCATCACGAGGCCGCTGTGAGAGGGGGGAGGACGATGGAAAAAATTTCGGTGCAGAAAATCGCCAGGGTGCTGTATGTGCTGGTGCTGGCGGCCCTGGTGTGCAATGTGATTGCCCTATACCTGGTGCCCACGGCGGTGTTCCTGGGGGGCGAGGGCCTTTTGGACGCTATTGCCGGTTACTTGGGCGGAATCTTGCATCCCGGCCCGGACGATATCGTGATGGCCCGGGTGTTCGCCAGCCTGGCGGCGTGGACCTTCGTCTGGACCAACGCCTATAACACCGCTTTGACGCTGTTTCTGCTGGTCTCCGGCTGCTGCACCGCCGTCATCCTCCGGCAGGCCCGGCGGGTACTGAAAACCGTTCTCCGAGGGGAGCCCTTCGCGCTTGAAAATTCCGTCAGTCTGCGGCGGGCGGCGTGGGCGTGCTTCCTCATCGCCGGGGCGGCCCTGGCAAGGGTGATTTTCAGCGTGTGCTATTACCGCTCACCCCAGCCCCTGGCCAGCTACAACGCCCTCTTTGTCCCCATGTTCGCCATGGGGGGCTTGCTGTGTCTGGTGATGTCCGCCCTCTTCCGCCAGGCGGCGGAGATCAAGGCGGAGAACGACCTGACCATTTGAGGTGCCGCCATGATCGTTGTGAATTTAGACGTCATGATGGCGAAGCGGAAAATGAGCCTCTCCCAGCTCTCGGAGAGGGTGGACATCACCCTGGCGAACCTGTCTGTGCTGAAAAACAACAAGGCCAAGGCGGTCCGCTTCTCCACCCTGGAGGCGGTCTGCGCCGCCCTGGACTGCCAGCCGGGGGATATTTTGGAGTACGCGCCTGACAAACCCGGCGGCACTGAGTAAGAAGAAACTGTCCGCATGAGACGGACAGACGAATAGGAGAATTTCATATGGAAGAACTGAAAACTGCCCTTCCGGCGGAAGGGGCTATTTCGTGCGCCCAAAAACGAAAACTGCCGGAGGAATCCATGGCCCGCTACCGGCGGAACCTGCTGCTGACCTTGGGGTTCTGTCTTCTCCTGGCGGACGGGCTGAACTGGCCCTGGGGCATGGGGAACACCGTGACGGTCTTCGCCTGGTATCTCCTGCTGGCCCTGGCTGTAGGTCCGGCGGAACTGTTCCGCCGCCGGGAGAGCCGGGTGCTGCTGGGGGTCAATCTGGCCCTGGCGTCCACCTTCGCCCTGACCTCCAACCTCCTGTTCCGCTGGTGGAACTTCCTGGCCCTGGCGGCCCTGGTCCCCCTTCACGCCGTGTCCGGCCTGGGGAGCCGCCCGTGGTGGGATCCGCAGATGCTGTGGGAGCGGTGCGGGTTGTTCTTCCAGGGGCTGTTCGGGAATCTATGGGCCTGCTTCGCGGCGGCGATACCCGAGGGACGGAAGGCAAAGAAGAAGGAAGGGGACGGCCGGGCGCTGACCGTCGTCCTGGGGACCTGCGGGGCCGTGGCCCTGGTGTCCTTCCTGATTCCCATACTGGCCTCGGCGGACGCCCTGTTCGCCGCGTCCCTGGAGCGGCTGAACTGGTGGAGCCTCCTCTTCCGCCTCCAGATCTCCGATCTGGGCGGCGTGCTCCAGAGGCTCTTCTGGGCCCTGGTGGTTACGCCTTTCGTCTTCAGCCTGCTGTACGCCATGGCCCATCCCAAACTGCTGTGCCCGGCGGAGGAAAAGAAGGGCTTCCAGGCGGACGCCCTGGGCTTTGTGCTGACCCTGGGGGCGGTGGACGCGCTGTATCTGGCCTTCCTGGCGGTGCAGTCCGCCGGGCTCTTCGGCGGGCCGAAGTACGTGGAGAGCCTGGGGGTGAGCTACGCGGAGTGGGCCCGGAGCGGCTTCTTCCAGATGGTAGGGGTGACGGTGCTGAACCTGAGCCTGACGCTGGGGTCCCTGTGCCTGGCCCGTCGGGAGGGAAGGGCCTGGAGGGCCCTGCGGGGACTGTGCGCGCTGCTTACGGGGGAGAGCCTGGTTCTGCTGGCCTCCGCCGCCTGGAGGATGACGCTGTACGTCTCGGCCTACGGCCTGAGCTTCAAGCGCTGCATGACCTATTGGGGCATGGTGATGATGGCCCTGTTCCTCCTGGCGGGGCTGTGGAAGGCCGTCCGACCGGACTTCCGGTTCTGTAAGTGGGCGTTCCCCCTGGCCCTGGCAGGGTGGCTTGTCATCAACTGCGTGCCGGTGGACTATCTGGTGGCGAGAAGCCAGGTGGAGCGGTATCTTGCCGGGGAGAGCCCGGTGGTCAGCGTGCAGTACCTGCTTTACAGCCTGTCCTATGACACCCTCTCCCAGCTGGAGCGGCTGGACGGGGAAAAGCTTGTTTCCTATTATACCGGGGACCCGGGCTGGCGGCAGGGCGAGACCCTGGCGGAGGCCCTGCGGGGGAGGAGGCTGGACGCCCAGTGGGCGTGCGCCGACTGGCGGAGTTGGAATCTTTCTGCCTGCCTGGCGGCAGGGGGGCTTTCCTCGCCCTGACGGGCGGGGCAGCTTTTTCTCCCCGTCGGGGGAGGATTGTACTCGCGCTGACGCGCGGGGCGGACTGGATACCAGCGATGGCTGGTTCATTGCACCCCC
>CAJUOD010000078.1 GCA_910587875.1 uncultured Oscillibacter sp.
GCACATGCGCCCCTCCCGCCAGCCGGTGTCCTGGCACAGGGGGCAGGCGGGCTTTTCCTCCAGGCAGTCCGCCGGGAGGCCCAGGCTTTCCAGCAGCAGCCTCCGCTCCTCCTGGAGGCCCAGGTTCTGCTTTTTCAGGGCCTCCACCGCCGCCTGGGGGTCCGTCCCCTTCCGCAGGGCGGTGGAGAGGATGCGGCTCATGGTGGCTCGGAGCTCGGCGTCGATCTCCCGGAGCCGGGGCTGGCGCTGGAAGACGGCCTCCCGGCGGTCCCGGGCCCGGTCCTCCCGGTCCCGCTTGTCCTCCTCGAAGCGCTGGAGGGCGTGGCTTAGAATCTTTCCCTCATAGGCCATGGCTCATCCCTCCTTTTCCCTCTGCTGGATGTACTTGCGCATCCAGGCGTTGCCCCCGGCCCTGCCGGGGGCGCTCTGAGCGCCGGACGCCGCCGGGGGCTGGGGACGCCGGTCCCCCGCCTCGATCTCGTCCACGGTGTGGAGCCCCGCCTCGTGCCAGCGGCGGAGGATGCCGTTGCAGTAGCTCCACTTGAACTCGTGGCACTTGAGGACGGTCTTGTCATAGGCCAGGGCGGCGGCCTCCGGGGAGAAGCCCCACTCCAGCCACTGGAGGAGGTACTTCTCCTCCCCGGCGGCGGGGGGCCTGTCCCCCAATTGGAGGGCCCGCATGAAGCCCGGCAGGGCCCCCTGCTTCCGGCCGTAGTCCCGGAGGTACTCGGCGGCGGCGGCCTGGGTGTCCACGCCCCGGCGGGCCCAGGCGTAGCCCTCCCGCTCGATTTGGCGGAGGGTGGGCCTCCGCCCGGGGCCGAAGCGGGCGGCGGTGCGCTCCGCGCAGTGGCAGACCAGTAAGTAGATGACGTCGGCGGGGAGCCCTAAGTAGTCGTACAGCCCCAGCAGGGCGGAGAGGTCCGCCGTGGTGAGGCGCTTGCCCAGCTTCCGCTCCACCTCGGCGGTGAGGCGGCGGAAGTCCTCGCTTTCCTCCAGCTTCCCGGCTACCTCGTCCTGGCGGTAGGCCGGGGGCTCGTCGGCGGGCTCGGCGGGGGGGCTCTGGGGGGCGATGAGCCCCAGGTCCCGGAGGACGGCCTCCGCCGCCTCAATGCGGCCCCGCTCCCAACGGAGCTCCCCCGCCAGGGACCGGGGGGGCGCGTCGCCGTGGCGGCGCAGCAGGGCTAGGTACAGCAGGGCGGCGTCCCCGTCCCCCCGCTCCAGGAGGCGCTTCGCCGCCTGGGCGGAGAGGGTGACGGGCTCGTCGGGAGCGTGAACCAGTACGCTGGGCATGGGAGCGCCTCCTTTCGTCCTTGCTTTTCGGCAAGGGATGTGGTATCGTATGGACAGGCGCCGCACAAGAGCGGCAGGCGGGAGGTCACGTTTCCCCGAAAGGGGGTGACTGCATGCGGATTACCTTACATATCGGAGCCTACACGGTTACGATTGTTGTGAAACGCAGAAACCGCCACTCGGCAAAGTGACGGTTTCTAAGGCATTGCTTTAGAACTTAGCTACTTCGAGGACCACCGCTTGCCGCGGCGCCTGATTACATTATAGCCCAGGGCTCCCCCTTCTGTCAAGCCCCGGGCTGTTGCGGGGCCCGCCGTTTTTGCGGCGGGCTTTTTCATCCCCCCTTGACAGCCCCGGCCCCATCGCCTATGATAGGCTCTGTCAAAACACCAAGAGAAGGAGCTCCTTACTTTATGGATATGGAAGCCATGTATCAGGCCCTGGGCGTCGGCCCCGCCGTGTACCGCTATGGAGAGGCGGCGCTGGAGCGCCTCCGGGACCGCTTCGCCGCCATCGACCGTACCGCCGAGTACAACCAGGCCAAGGTCCTCCGGGCCATGCAGGAGAACCGGGTCAACGCCACCCACTTTGCCGCCACCACGGGCTACGGCTACGACGACGCGGGTCGGGACAACCTGGAGCGGGTCTACGCCTCTGTGTTCCACACGGAGGCCGCCCTAGTCCGGCCCCAGATCACCTGCGGCACCCACGCCCTTACCGTGGCCCTGTCGGCGAACCTTCTGCCAGGGGACGAGCTCCTCTCCCCCGTGGGAGCCCCCTACGACACCTTAGAGGAGGTCATCGGCATCCGGCCCTCCAAGTGCTCCTTGATGGAGTACGGCGTCACCTACGCCCAGGCGGACCTCCTGCCGGACGGGGGCTTCGACTACGAGACCATCCGCTCCAGAATCAACGAGCGGACCAAGCTCATCACCATCCAGCGCTCCAAGGGCTACGCCACCCGGCCCAGCTTTTCCGTGGCCCAGATCGGGGAGCTCATCGCCTTCTGCAAGTCCGTGAAGCCGGACGTGAAGGTCATGGTGGACAACTGCTACGGCGAGTTTGTGGAGACCCGGGAACCCTCGGACGTGGGGGCCGACATGGTCGTCGGGAGCCTCATTAAAAACCCCGGCGGCGGCCTGGCCCCCATCGGCGGGTATATCTGCGGCACGAAGGAGTGCGTGGAGCGCTGCGCCTACCGCCTGTCCGCCCCGGGCCTGGGGCAGGAGGTGGGGGCCAATCTGGGGCTGATGCCCGCCTTCTACCAGGGCCTGTTCCTGGCCCCCACGGTGACGGCGGGAGCCCTGAAGGGGGCCGTCTTCGCCGCCAATCTCTACGAGGGCCTGGGTTTCCCCTGCGTGCCCACGGCGGAGGAGGAGCGCCACGACATCATCCAGGCCGTCACCCTGGGGAGCCGGGAAGCCATGCTGGCCTTCTGCAAAGGCATCCAGGCCGCCGCGCCGGTGGACAGCTACGTCACCCCGGAGCCCTGGGCCATGCCGGGCTATGACAGCGAGGTGGTCATGGCCGCCGGGGCCTTCGTCCAGGGCAGCTCCATTGAGCTCTCCGCCGACGGGCCCATCCGCCCGCCCTACGCCGTGTACTTCCAGGGGGGACTCACCTGGCAGCACGCCAAGCTGGGCATCCTGATGAGCCTCCAGAAGCTGGTAGAGGCGGGCCTCGTGCAGCTGCCGGAGTAAGGGGGAGGTTATCATGAGACTGCAAAGTGCAATCTTCGACATGGACGGCACCCTGCTGGACTCCATGCCCATGTGGCGGAGCCGGGCCGACTCTCTGGTCCGGAGCCACGGCCTCATTCCCCCGCCGGATTTGAACGAAAAAGTCAACGCCCTCTCCCTTGTGGAGGGCTGCGCCCTGTGCAAGCAGCTCTGCGGCCTCCCCGGCACGCCGGAGGAGCTGGCGGCGGAGGTCTGGGGCCAGATTGAGGCGTTTTACCGCCGGGAGGTCCGCCCCAAGCCGGGCCTGATCCGCTTCCTGTCCATCTTAAAGATGGAGGGCGTCTGGATGTACGTGGCCACCGCCACGGACCGCCCCCTGGCGGAGGCGGCGCTGAAGACGGCGGGCATCGACGGCTTCTTCCGGGGAATCGTTACCACCCGGGAGGCGGGCCAGACGAAGCGGGAGGGGCCGGAGGTCTACGAGCGGGCCCTGCGCCGCCTCCGGTCCAACAAGAAGGACACCGTGGTCTTCGAGGACGCCCTTTACGCTCTGCGGACCGCCAAGGAGGCGGGCTTCCGCACGGCGGCGGTGTACGACCCCTCGGAGCCGGGCCAGGAGGAGCTGCGCCGCCTGGCGGAGTACTATATCCGGAGCTACGAGGAGATGACGGAGCCCGGCTGAGAAGAGAACCGAGGCGCTGCGGCAAAAGCCGCAGCGCCTTTTTTGCCCTGGGAGGCGGCTCAGGACATCTTGGACACCGCCACAAACACGTTGGAGATCTCATACCAGGCGGCGAAGTCCACGCTGCCGGTCTGGGGCAGGTGGAAGATCTTCTGGAACTCCGTCACCGCCGCCTGGGTGGCGGGGCCGAAGGCCCCGTCCGCCGGGATTTTGGGAATGGCGGGGAAGTTCCCCGCGATGCGGTTCAGCTGGCTCTGGACGGTCCGCACCGCCTCGCCCTCGCTGCCCAGGGTCAGGACCTCCCCGCCGTAGGACAGGGGCACGCCCTCTACCTTTTCCGCGCTCTTGAGGTAGATGTCCGAGCCGTAGTACTTTTTCAGGATGCTCGTGGCCTCCCAGCCCTGCTCCGCCAGGGCCTGGGAGCCCCACTGGCTCAGTCCCTGGCACTGGGTTCGCCGCCCGTCGCAGTACTGGGTAAACAGGGGCTGGGAAATGCCCTCCCTGGTGACGTAGGTGGTGAACAGGTCGTCCACCACCGTGCCGATCTCCTCAAAGATGGTCCGCCCGTGGGAGTAGGACTGGTCGAAGGCCGTGGAGCTGGTGACGGTGAAGTCATAGCCCTTCCCCCGGTACCACTCCGTGTAGACCCGGTTCAGGGTGAAGGAGAGGATGGCCAGCACGTTGGCCTTGATGGCCTCCGTCCGCCAGGTGGAGTAGATCTCGCTGCACGCCACGTTTTTGATGTAGTCCTTAAAGGGCACCCAGTAGTTCTGGGCGGAGGCGTCGTCGGGCCTCCCGGCGTGGACCACCACGTACTCCGGGATCACCGGCTCCGGCAGCACCACCAGGCCCTCCGGCTCCGGCAGGGGCTTGACCTCCTCCTCCGGCGGCCTGGAGGAGGGCTCTCCCCAGAGGGCGTGGGGCGGCAGCAGGACGTTGCGCACGTTGAAGCCCCCGGCCTCCGGCAGGGCCGCCCGCTGGACGGCGCGGCCCGCGGGCATCAGCTCCACGCCGCCGATGTGAAGGGTCTGGAAGCCCCCGGCGGAGACAGTGACGTTGTAGACGGCGTAGGGCCTCCGGTCCGCCTCCCCCTCCAGCAGGGACCACTCCATGGGCGGCGCGGGCAGCTCCATAAAGGGCGTCTGGCCCGAGGCGTCGGTGGTCAGCTCCTCCAGGACGGCCCCGTTGGACGGGTCCGTGACCCGGACCCGGGCGCCGGGGATGGGGCGGGGCGTCTCCCCCGCCGTGACAAAAACCTGCAGGCCGCCTTTGTCCAGATAGATTGGATTCATAAGCGCGCTCCTCCTTTCCGTATATTAGTCTATGGCCGCTCCGCGAAATCGTGCGCACACCGGCGGGGCGGATGGGAGGACGGTTATGGAATACATCATCAAGTACACGGGGGAGCTGCCCGACCTGGGCTTCCCCACGGAGCGGCTGGACGCCCAGTTCGCCCTCATGGACCTGGGGGACCGGGACCCCATGGCCCTGCTGGAGCACCGGGAGATCACCTGCTTCGAGCCTGCCCGGGCCCTCAGCGGCCTGGAGGTCCGGACGGAGGGCCCCATGGACTACCGGAGCATGGAGGCGGCCCACATTCCCCAGGCCCGCCGGGAGTACGGCCTGACGGGCAAGGGGGTGCTGATCGGCTTCGTGGACTCCGGGCTGGACCTGGACCACCCGGAATTCCTGGGGGAGGACGGCATCAGCCGGGTCGTGGCCCTCTGGGACATGACGGCCCGGGGCGCGCCCCCCAAGGGATTCCTCCATGGGGCCCTCTACTCCGGGGAGGACGTCGCCGCCGGGCAGGCCCCCTCGGAGGACCGGAGCGGGCACGGCACCGCCGTGGCCGCCGTGGCCGCCGGGCGGAGCGGCACGGCCCCCGGGGCCTCCATCGCCATGGTGAAGCTGTCCGGCGCCCGGACCACCGACGTGATGCGGGCCGTCAAGTTCCTGCTGGACCAGGCGGAGGGGCTGGGAATGCCCTGCGTGGTCAACCTGAGCTACGGCACCAACTGGGGCTCCCACCGGGGACAGACCCTGTTCGAGTCCTACATCGACCAGTCGGCCCAGCGGGGGCGGAGCGTCATCGTCTGCGCGGCGGGCAACGAGGGCTCCGGGGCCCATCACTTCTCCGGGCGGCTGGAGGAGAACGGGGCTCTGGACGTAGAGTTTACCATATCCACCCGGCGGCGGCAGGTGTACCTCTCCCTGTGGAAGAACTTCGCCGACGAGATGGTCTTTGACCTGACGCTGCCCAACGGGCAGTCCACCGGGCCGCTGACGGAGGGGACGCGGCAGCTGCGCTTCGGGGACCTGCGGGTGTCGGCGTACTACGGCGTGCCCACCCACTACAGCGTGCTCCAGGAGGCGCTGTTCCTGCTGGAGGGGCCGGAGGGCGGCCTGGACGGCCTCTGGCGGCTGCGCTGCCAGGGGGGGAAGATCGCCGACGGGCAGCTGGACGCGTGGCTTCCCACCATCGAGGAGGTGACGGACCGCACGGCCTTCCTCCAGAGCGCGCCGGACCTGACCATCACCCTCCCGGCCACGGCCCTGTACCCCGTCTCCGTGGGGGGCTTCCGGCCGGAGACGGAGACCGCCAGCCCCTTCTCCGGCCGGGGGAGCCCGGACTGCGGGGGGAGGACGCTGCTGGATTTGACGGCCCCGGCGGAGGGAGTCCGCTCCGCCAAGGCCGGAGGGGGCTACGACGCCTATACCGGCACCAGCCTGGCGGCGCCCTTCGTCTCCGGCGCGGCGGCGCTGATGATGGAGTGGGGCGTGGTGCGGGGGAACGACCTGTTCCTCTACGGACAGCGGGTGAAGGCCTTCCTCTGCAAGGGGGCCGCCCGCAGCCCCCTGTCGGCCTATCCCAACGCCCAGTGGGGCTATGGGCGGCTGAACCTCCGCGCCACCATGGACGCGCTGGCAAGCCATCTGGAAAGGGGGCTTTGACCGTGAAGCTGACCCCTGAAATTCTGGAGTTCATCCATGCGCCGGACACGGTGGACTTCGTCACCCGGGCCACCGACGCCTTTTTCGACTACGCCCACAGCTCCGACGACGTGGTGGTGGGGCAGATGCTCTCCGGGCGCTACGTCCTGGGCTACGTGAAGGCGGAAAACTTCCACAAGCTGGAGGAGGCCCTGGGAGCGGCCTTCGTCAGCTCCGTCTCCGTGGTGCTGGGCCTGATGGACCGCCCCGCCCTGGAGGCGGCGGGCGTCTCCCAGGTCCACCGGCAGCCCTATCTGAATCTGAAGGGCCGGGGGGTGCTGCTGGGCTTCCTGGACACGGGCATCGACTACACCCAGGATGTGTTCCGCTATGAGGACGGCACCAGCAAAATCCAATACATCTACGACCAGACCGCCCAGGGGACGCCGCCCTCGGGCTTCCTCCTGGGCCGGGAGTACGGCAAGGCGGAGATCGACGCCGCCCTGGCCTCCGAGGACCCCTACGCCCTGGTGCCGGAGCGGGACGAGAACGGACACGGGACCTTTCTGGCCTCCGTGGCCGCCGGGCGGGAGACGGAGGACTTCTCCGGCGCGGCGCCGGACGCGGAGATCATCGCCGTGAAGCTCCGCAAGGCCCGGCCCTTTTACCGGGAGAAGTACTGCGTCCCCAAGGAGCAGGAGGACGCCTATGAGTCCAGCGCCGTCATGCTGGGGGTGGAGTACATCCTCCGCAAGGCCCGGGAGCTGGGCCGCCCCGTGGCCATCTGCCTGGGCCTGGGCACCAGCGCCGGGAGCCACGACGGTTACAGCGTCTTCGAGGAGTACCTGGGAAATATATCCATTCAAAAGGGCGTGTGCCTGTGCGCCGCGGCGGGCAACGAGGCGGAGGCCCGGCACCACGCCGGGGGCGTCCTGGAGCCCGGGGAAAAGCCGGGGCAGCTGGATTTAAAGGTGGGGGACAACGCCGGGGACGTGTACCTGGCCGTCTGGAACACGGTGGCGGACCGGCTGTCCATCTCCGTGCGCTCGCCCACGGGGGAGCTGGTGGGCCGGGTGCCCGCCCGGCCCGGGTCCGCCCCGGCGGCGGACGTGAAGCTGGTCATGGAGACGGCCCGGGTGCAGATCGAGTACCACTTCCCCGTGGAGGGCAGCGGGGGCCAGCTGTCCGTGGTCCGCATCCTGAACGCCACGCCGGGGGTCTGGTCCGTCCAGCTCCACGGGGACGTGCTGCTGAACGGGCAGTATCAGGCCTGGCTCCCCGTCACGGGCTTCGTCTCGCCCACGGTGGAGTTCCTGTCCGCCTCGCCGGACCACACGGTGACCAGCCCCGCCTCCGCCGTGGGGATCATCTGCTGCGGGGCCTATGACAGCGCGGGGAAGAGCCTCTACGCCAAGAGCTCCCGGGGGCCCGCCTGGGACGGGCGGGTCCTGCCGGACCTGGCGGCCCCCGGCGTGGGCGTCCGGGGGATCTATCCCCACGGCCCCGGCCTGATGAGCGGCACCAGCGCGGCGGCGGCGGTGCTGGCGGGAGTCTGCGCCCTGCTGCTCCAGTGGGGCGTCCGGGAGGGGAACGACCCCGCCATGGGGACCTATCAGATCCGGGCCTATCTCATCCGGGGCTGCCTCCGGCGGTCCGACATGGAGTATCCCAACAACCAGTGGGGCTACGGCGCGGTGCAGCTGATGCAGAGCTTCCACCTGATGCGGGAGCTGTGAGGGGGCGGGGCAGCGGACATGGAAGGAGCCTGTAACCACAAGGGTTACAGGCTCCTTTACCACGGACCTGGAGCGGGACCCCGGGAGTCCCCTAAATACGCAAAAGAGCTGTGAAATCAGTGATTTCACAGCTTTGCGCAGAAAAAACGGGCATGAAAAGTTTCTACTCCACGTTCTTGCACATGGGGAACACGCCGCCCAGGCGGAAGGACAGGAGAATCATTTCGATCGCCTGCGGATCGACCCTCCTGAATTTCAGGAAGTAATAGAAGCTGTTGATAAACGCGATGTATATACTCAAATCGTTACCAAGCAGGGGCTTCGTCTCGGCGTCTTGCGTCAAAAAGCTCATCAGCATGGAGAGGACAAATTTCTCGTTGGCGAAGACCAGATCGTCGTTCTCGCCGTCCTCGGCCGCGAGCGTGATCTGGATGGGGTGCCTTCGCAGGACCCAGTAGGCGATGTACGCCATGACCTTTGGGCTGTTGGTGTGATCCAGCTCGTGGGCGGATTTGACCTTTAGAATATCTTCAAAGTACTCCAGAACACAGTGCATCAATATGCGCTCGTTGATACAGAGCTTCTCTCTGATATCGTTCCGCCCAAAACCGTCGATAAACTGGGAGATCAGCGCGTGAAGATATTCATACCGGGTCTGAATCCGAGCTTCTCCAACCCGCTCAATCAGATCCTCGTAATGCTTGTATTCGGTCCCGATATACCTCATTCTTCCTGCCCCCTGCAATCGAAGATATACCGATGGTTCAGGCTGCGCACACTTCTCTCGTAGGCGCGCAGGTAGTCGGGCTGCTTTTCGATAAATGGGACCGCCTTGTTTGTCAGGCATTGTTCCTGAAAGGTTTGCTGGCACAGACTGCTCATAACACGGGCAGAACTCTCTAAAGTTGCGGCGTCTACGGGCATCTGCAAGGTCGCGATATTCTTCTCCATGGCTATGCCTCCCCTTCTATTTTTCCCAAATCTCCATAAAGCGTAATACCCAGTATCTCCCCCGGAGTGGCTCCACCGGGAGACGCAGACAGAGGCATAGCGGAACTGTGAGATTGGGATGTACGGCCGAGGGAAGGGGGGCCGGTGAGAGTTTGAGCGGGCTGCCTGGGAACGTCCAGAGGAGAACTTTTTTCTATTGGACGCTCCGGAAGCAAAACATCCTTAAAATAAGCGCTCATCTCATCGCCGGTCCCAGCCACCCGGTTGAGCAGCTGGGAGAAGCCTACCAATACCTTGTCGCTTTTATGGTAGGGATAAAGGACGTCGTGATCTACCTCGCCCCATGCCTCGTCGAACAGCGTACGAACCTGAATCTCAACATAGTATGTCCCGTATCGCAAAACGTAATGCAGAGAACGGTAATAGTGGTTATTCAGAACCTTTAACTTGTTCTGGTATATTTCCGGATCGCCGAGACGCGTATGCGCTACCGGCGGTTCCGCCATGTAAGGATGAGACGTCGACGCGTCGGCTGCGTCATAGGAGGAAGCGAAGTGATTGCAGTCAATGTATCGGGAAGCGTCGTTCGGGAAAAAGCTCGTCAGATGATTGTGGACCTTTTCCCAATCGCGCTTGTATACCAGCAGAATTCGGCAACCAATCAGATCCGTAATATACTTGTAATAATCGGACGCGAGCATATCGCCGTACTTCACATCATTTGTGCTGCGCTTCCGGATAATTTTTTCAATCAGATGATAGGGATCCTTTACCCGCCCGCTGTAAGAGTGAAAGGGCAGGTTCTTTGCGGAAACGATATACTGTGAGACAAAACGGTTTTTCAGCTCCTCCAGCTCATCCAGACGATGCTCCACATAATCCTGATAGATTGTCTGCAGGTCCTCTTTGGAAAAGCGGCTGGCCTCGATGACCTCGTCTGAAAGATGCATCTCTTCCTTCAGCTTATTCAAATCCAGCTTGAGCGGATACTCTGCCATCCCCTAATGCCTTCTCTCTTTTTCTCTGTAATTTGGAATAAATTGGAACGCGCGATTTGATAGCCAAACAAGAAGAATCGGATGGGCTCACCAGGTCAAAATGCTGCGCCTTGCACATAAAATCAAAAAATCCCGGAGTTTTTTTGGTAAAAACGCCGCAAAACAAGGTGCCGCCGACGACAGGAATAATGGGATGGTATAATAAATTTCTCCGAGATTGTCAAGGGGTTCGGCCGTAAAAGCAAAAAGCAAAAAATCCGAACCCGTCCCCGACGGGGAACAAGTTCGGATTTTGTTGCGTTGGTGGACCTGAAGAGATTCGAACTCTGACCTCTCGGATGCGAAAAGATTCAGAAAACTTTTTCGGCTTGTTTCTGCTCTTTTTAGCCGTTTCCACTGGAGTTCACTTCATCTGTAAACCTCTTTAACGAGGTGTTTTCCATATGTTCCGGCCGCGTCTGTGGTAGGTTCTGTGGTCAGAAACGCTTCCCGCCTCTGACCATCGGTTTTCCGCCGGCGCTGAGCGGGAAGCGTTTTACATTTTTGCTGTCTGCATTGTAACTCTGGCAGGAAAGTTTTGCAACGGTTTTCTGCCAGAGCAGGCACTCAAATTTTGCGGAACTATATCCAAAGATAAGGACAGAAGATCAAATCGCAAGGCGCAGTGCAGGATGTCGAAATCGTGTATGGGCAATCAGTCTGCTGAGGAGTACTCAAAGCTGGCGTTGGAATCTTTGTGCTGAAACAGGAGATGGTCCCCGTGCCAGAAGCGATAGCGCACCTCTGCGCAAAGACTCTCGTGGATGGTGCGCTCCATGCGGCCCTCTACTGGAGCCCGGAGGGCCTGCCGCTGCTCGTTCAGCAATTCTACTTCCAGGCGGTACTTCCCCTGACGGATTACCGCACCGGAGGGAGACCACTTTGCAGTTCTGGCGCCCCGATAGGTTGCCAAGCGATATTCCCTGCCTCCATAAAAAACGGAGCAGATGCAGCCGGTAAAGCCGCCCACAGGCAGGGGAATCGTCGCAATTGCAAGCATTAGACTGCCGCGCTCCGGGCCGTCCCAAACGCACTGTGTCCAGAGGTATTTGCTTGGAAAAGAGCGGCCCCGGTCTGTTTCGATGTATCCGATCCCGTCGGAGAGATCCAAACGCTCACCGTTCAGTTCCAGCGTTCCACTCAGGGAATGCCCCATACTGATGACGCCGTGGGAGCACTGCATTCCTGCGAAAAATCGAAACGGCCCCATAATGTCAGACCGCAGAGCAGTAAAAGGACCATAGCGCAGTGAGCCGCAGAGGGAAAGATTGTCCTGTTGGATATGGAGGTCGATTCCCTGACTGCCAAAGCTGGACTGTCCAATCTGCACCTGAAAAGGCTGCCGGGAGACTTCCAGCTGTGCTTCCGGGTATTCCAGCCACCACGTCTGATCCTTTGAAATGACTTGGAGGGAGGCGGTGCGGCGTCCTTCTCTGTCAATATGAAACGCTGGGATCAACGCCAAGGTTTGTCCCTGCGGATTCTGGTGCTTGAAGTACCAGCCCTCAAAATAGGGGCCTGTCCTATTTGTACTGCGGAAAAATCCCATAATTTATCACCCCGGATTCAGTTTTCCCTGAATCTGGGGATTTTATATGGAGTTTCTTTTGACTGGAAAGTTGCCTACACCGGTCCAAAATATTTGTCATATATCTCATTGACCGTTTCGATGTAAATGATAAACGAAGGGTGATCTTTATCCCACCAGCTGGACAAATACATATTCTTTCGCTGGACGTATCGATCTCTTACTGTAAGCCACAGCCCCTCTGCTTTGAGTCTCTTTGCTTTTTGTGCAACATCGTGAGAATCAGGAATCTCATTCCAAACATATTGATCCTTTCCGTATCCCCAGGCATTTTTGTTGTGAATCAACCTACACAGTTTCCCTTTAGAATTTCTGGAAACAATTGCA
The DNA here is from genome assembly GCA_910587875.1 of uncultured Oscillibacter sp. Taxonomy (GTDB): domain Bacteria; phylum Bacillota; class Clostridia; order Oscillospirales; family Oscillospiraceae; genus Oscillibacter. Next base: position 12,222 of record CAJUOD010000078.1, read on the forward strand.
ACGTCGAATTTAAATTTAACTGTGGGTTCATCTCTAAAGTGTAACAGAGCCGTCAAACAGGAAGTTGAGTCTTGTGATTCGGAAAAGCATATCAGGCCCGCCGCTTTGTCCAGCAAAATACGGATGGTATCTTTCAAACCGTGCAAGTCATTCCAATACTTTTCCGGTGCTTTGATAATTTCAAGATTATAGTCAAGGTCGAATGGCCCATTACCATTTCTTGTCACCATATTCCTCGCACCACTGCCCACAAGTGTAAACTGAGCGGAAATTCCCTTTTCTTTTAGCATTAGGCACACTTTTTTCAGTACAGAGGAACAATCTAAACGATATCTTTTGCACTCTGCCTCATCAACAATTCTGAACATTTGTCTTCTTCCTTTCTGCCCATGCCTCCCATTTAACATTTCAATGTTAAATCGTTACATTGTAGCAGAAAAATCTGCTTTGTCAATACATTATGAGAAATGTTAAAGATGGTTGCAATAAAAGGGAAGCAAAACTCAAGTTCACTTCTTAAAATCAGGGGGCTGCAATGACTGTATCAAAAGTTTTGCGGGTATAAACCGCAAAACTTTTGATATTAAGTGAGTATTACGGTTATAGCCATATACTTTAGCGATATAAAAATACCCCCGCATCAACAAACAGACCAGCGGAAATTACCAGGGAATCAAGACGATGCACGTTTCGGATTTCCTGTTGAGCACGGAATATTGAGCCGCTTCCGGTCGGGAAGCGGCTCAATCCTTGCGGGACTGTATCCAAAGATAAGCGGTGTGATTCCCCACCGATGTGGAGCGGCAGAATCGATAGCCCAGTTGGTCAAAGGCCTGGAGATCCTCCGGGCTTTTGATTTGGTTCTCCGCCAGCCAGCGTACCATCTGCCCACGGGCCATTTTGCACTTGGTGCCTTTCTCAATGACCTTGCCATCTTTCAATTCTCCAAAGACGCAGGTGACAAACTGCACCGTTTTAGGCAGATGAGCCTCCACCGCTTTGCTGTACTCCTTGGAGGCCAAATTCAGCACTACGTCCGTCTCAGAGGCCAACTGTCGGGCCAGGCGGCTGCCCCAAAACTGATAGAGGTCCCGGCAGCCGTCCACCGCCAGCTTTGCCTGCATTTCCAGCCGGTAGGGGGTCACGCCGTTGAAGGGCCGCAACAGACCGTAGAAGCCAGAGAGGATGCGCAAGTGCTCCCGGAGGTAGTCCAGGTGAGTCGTCTCCATCACGCTGGGGGCCATGTAGCGGTACTGAATGCCCTCGTAGGAAAGAATGGCGGGGGTGAGATTACGGCGCAGGTCCATCTGTCCCAGCCGCTCTATGTTCAGTTTGGCGATGGAGTCATTGCACTTCCAGAGGACCTGTAAGTCCTTGGAGGACATACCCTGGAGGACAGCTTTCAGCCGCTCTGTCTGCTCCAGAAACTGTGGCAGACTATCCACGGCAAAGCTGTCCGTATCCACTACCATTTTCTTCGCAGGGGCGATGATGATGCGCATAGAGCCCCCTCCTTTCAGATTTGGGAAAGCATCTCCGTCAGCCGCCTTGCCGCTGTATCTAGGCCTTCTATTCCCGCGCAGCGGCTGGGTTTGGCGTTGACAAGCTGATCCAGCAGGGGCTGACTTTGGCCGCTCTCGTCCAAGGCCAGCTCCGTGGCCATCACGTCCTCCCAGGCGCGGTTCAAAAAGGCCACCTCCCGGCGGCCATGA
>CAJUOD010000079.1 GCA_910587875.1 uncultured Oscillibacter sp.
AGTCCCGGATGCACTTGCTGTAGCTGTCATCCAGTCCCACGGCCCGGCAGGTGGCCACGGCCTGGTTCACATTGGCGGATTTCCGGTAGGGGAAGCAGATGGACACGCCGTAGGCGTTGGTCATGTTGGAGGAGGTCCGGTTGTACTTCACCGCCCCCAGCAGGGCCTCCGCCAGGGCCTCGCCCTCTTTTGTGCCCAAGTTCTTGGCCAGGTGCACCAGGTCCACCTGGTCGATCTTGCTGGACTGGGCAAACTCCCGGGCCCCGTTCCGGGCGTTGGAAACGGTCTGGTAGTCCTTGGCCTGGATCATCTTGGAGGTGGCGCGGGAGAAGTCCGCCAGGGCCTGGGGCAGGGTGGCCTCCAGCTCGGCGAGGTCGATGACGGACAGGGTGGTCAGCTGGCCCCGGCACTTCTGGGCGCAGGTATCCACGAAGCTGTCCACGATATTCTGCCCGATCTCAATGGTGGGCATGGAGGGGTTCTTTCCCAGGGCGGTGAGCCAGTCCGTGTAGTACCAGCCCACGCCGGGCTCCGTCTCCTCGGAGGCGATGAGATAGTCCGCGTGCTCCGTCAGCATCAGGGCGGTCTCCGCCGTGGCCATGAGGCAGGCGTCGAAGCCCACGAAGTCGAAGGTTACCCCGGCGTCCTTCAGGGCCTGGTCCACGCCGGAGAGGATCATGGACCCGGTGGAGGCGAATTTCTCGTCGTAGCCGTAGCCGGTGACGGACCCTCCGCCGTGGTCCCAGAGGATAAGCCCGTACCGGCTGGCGGGGAACTTCTTCTCGCACCAGCGGATGTAGCGGGACAGCGTGGAGGGGTCCGTCATGGACACGGCCCCCAGGTCCTTTTCCAGGCACGCCAGCTTGCCGTTTTTCACCTGCCAGACCTGGTTTGTGGCGCTGCTGACCTGGTTGTTCCGCCAGCCGGAGCAGCCGCCGGTGTAGACCAGCAGATTGACGTTCTTCCCCAGGTTCGCCGCCAGCATCTCCTGGAGGTCGGCGGTGCCCATGCCGCTGCGGGACTCCAGGTCCGTGCCGCACATATAGACCATGAGGGTGACGGTGTCCTTCCCGCCGCCCAGGGGCTGGACGTACTTCTCCCGGGCTTCGGAGGCCACGGTCCTGTCCAGCTTCCCAGTGTTGGCGGGGGACTCCCAGCCGCTGGAGACGCTGCCGCCCCCCAGGCCGCCGAAGAGGGCGCTGAGGTCCGCCGCCCCGCCCGTCTGGCCGGAGGAGGGCGTGCTCTGGCTGACGGGGGGAGCGGTTACGCCGCCGGACTGCCCGCCGCCCATCAGGGCCCCCAGGCCTCCGCCGCCGCCCAGCAGCAGCACCGCCAGCAGGAGGATGATCTTCATCATTCCGCCCCCGCCGCCGGCGCGTGTTCCGCCGCCGCCGCGGGAGCCCGACCCGCCGCCGGAGCTTTGTCCGCCCTGGCCTGTGCCCACGGGACCGGTCCCGAGGCCGGAGCCCTTCTTTTCCACTTTTTTCGCCGGACCCGTGACGTGTTTTTCCCGGCCTCTGGGTCTGTCCATAAAAACCACTTCCTTTGTATGTGCTTTCCGGCCCGGGGCCGGAAGCGCGGGAGACTTGTATATTGAAACGCTTTCTCATTATACTATATGGAGAGAGAAAAGAAAAGACGAACCTGAAATTATGGGTAAAATTCTGTCGGATTTGTCTTGGCTTACCGGGACAAGGTGTGATACAATGACTTCCAAACAATTCCAATTCAGAGAAAGGATGTGGGTTCTGGTGGAGGATTACTCTTTTTCCGTTTTTCCCAACGAGAACTTTTTGGACCTGCGGCTCTACCAGTACGGCTGGGAGCAGTGTGCGCCCCTGCACTCTTTCGGCCCCTTCATCCGCAATCACTACCTCTTCCATTATGTGATTTCCGGCCGGGGCCACCTGGACGCCACCGACGCCGACGGCGTGCGCCGGGACTATGACCTGGGCCCGGACCAGGGTTTTTTGATTTGCCCCGGCCAGATCAGCACCTATATCGCCGACAAGACCCGGCCCTGGAAGTACGTCTGGCTGGAGTTCGACGGCCTCCGGGTGTCCGAGTACGTGGAGAGCGCCGGGCTGAACCTCTCCCAGGCGGTCTACCGGCCCCAGAGCGCGGCGGAGGGGCAGAAGCTCCGGGACATCATGCTCTACATGGCGGAGCACTCGGACGCGTCCAGCCTCCACCTGATGGGGCACCTGTTTTTGTTCCTGGACGCGCTGATCCAGTCATCCTCCACCCGCCGGGCCCTCCACGGCGTCCAGCTGAAGGACTTTTATATCCAGGAGGCCATCAACTATATGGAGCACAACTACCAGCGGGACCTCAGCGTGGAGGAGCTGGCGGACGTGTGCAAGCTGAACCGGAGCTATTTCAGCAAGCTCTTCAAGGACAGCATGGGCTGCCCGCCCCAGGAGTTTTTGATCCGCCTCCGGCTGGCCAAGGCCGCCGATTATATGAAGGGGACCCGGAGGTCCATCGGCGACATCGCCGCCCGCTGCGGCTATCCCAACCAGCTCCACTTCTCCCGGGCCTTTAAAAAGCGCTACGGCGTCCCGCCCCGGGAGTGGCGCCAGCAGAACCAGATCCACCAGGCCAGGCAGATGAAAGAGTGACCGCTTACGCGGCCACTCTTTTTTTCGCTCAAAGCGCCGTCAGATAAAACTGCCAGGACTGGTAGTCCCCCCAGGGCAGGGGCAGGGGCCAGCCCGCCTCCATCAAGGCGGAGCCGGGGAAGCTCCCCTCGCCGTTGACCCGGTAGCGGAGCTCCGGGTCCAGGCCCTTCAGCCGGAGATTCCGGCAGGGGGGCCCGCCCTGGATGGGGCCGGACACCACGGAGACCAGCGCCTCCCGTTTGTCGGGGGAGACGTGGGCCCAGGCGGTATAGGGCCCGTTCCGGAAGGGGTCGCTGAGCCGGTAGTAGTCCCCCCGGTAAATGAGGTCCTGGTGCTCCTTGAAGAAGGCCGTCTGGCGGAGGATGATCTCCCGCTCCTCCGGCGTCACCTGGGCGGGGTCCATCTCATAGCCGAAGGTGCCGTGCATGGCAGCCACGCCCCGGGTTTCCATGGACACGGACCGGCCCGTCTGGGCGTTGGGCACGGCGGAGACGTGGGCCCCCATGGTACAGACCGGGTAACAGAAGGAGGTGCCGTACTGGATGCGGAGCCGGTCCACGGCGTCGGTGTTGTCGCTGCACCAGATCTGGGGGGTGTAGTACAGCATTCCCGCGTCGAAGCGGCCGCCGCCGCCGCTGCACCCCTCGATGAGCGTGTGGGGGAAATCCCGGCGCATCCGCTCCAGCATGTCGTAGACGCCCAGGATGTAACGGTGATAGGCCTCCCCCTGGCGGTCCGGCGGAAGGGCGGCGGACCACACGGCGGCCAGGCTCCGGTTCACATCCCACTTGATGTAGGAGATCTCGGCACTGGAGAGGACGGCCTTCAAAGCGCCGTAGATGTGGTCCCGGACCTCCCGGCGGGAGAAGTCCAGCACCAGCTGCCGGCGGCCCCGGACCATCCGGCCGGGGGCCTGGAGGACCCAGTCCGGGTGTTCCCGGTACAGGGCGCTGTCCTCGTTGACCATCTCCGGCTCGATCCAGAGGCCGAACTGCATGCCCAGGGCCCGGACCCGGGGGACCAGGGCCTCCAGGCCGCCGGGGAGTTTTTCCTCGTTGACGGTCCAGTCCCCCAGGCCCGCCGTGTCGCTGTTCCGCGCGCCGAACCAGCCGTCGTCCATGACGAAGAGCCCCAGCCCCAGGGGGGCGGCGCTTTCGGCGATGGACGCCAGGCGGCCGGCGCTGAAATCGAACATGGTGGCTTCCCAGTTGTTGATGAGGACGGGCCGGGTCTGTCCCTCCCAGGGGTCCCGGATCAGCCGCTCCCGGATGGCCCGGTGAAGCCGGTGGCTCAGGACGGAAAAGCCCTCCCTGGAGCAGCAGAGGGCCGCCTCCGGGGTGGTGAAGTGCTCCCCAGGGGCCAGGGTCCAGCAGAAGTGCCAGGGGTGGACGCCCAGGGTGAGGCGGATGTTCTCGAACTGGGAGCGCTCCGCCGCCGCCTGGAAATTGCCGCTGTAGAGGAGCATAGCCCCATAGCAGAGGCCGTGGTCCTCTCCGGCGTCATGCTCGCAGAGGATGACGAAGGGGTTGTGCTGGTGGCTGGACCCGCCCCGGACGCTGCCCGCGCTCCGCACGCCGGGGAGCAGGGGAGCCCGGTTGGGGCGGCGCTCGAACACGTGCTGGCCGTCAAAGGTGATGAGGTCCAGGTCCCCCCGCTGGAGATCCAGGCAGAGGGAGGCGGCCTGGCGGACCCGGACGGTCTGCCCGCCCCGGTTGACAAGCTTGACGGCCCGGGTGATGACGTCATAGTCCTCCAGCACGCCGTACCAGAGCTCCGCCTCCACTCCGGCGGCGGCGTCCTCCAGGACGATGATCAGCGTTTCACCCTCCTCTCCCCAGAAGGCGGGGAGGCCCTCCAGGGCGTATTTTCCCTGTTCCACCCGGAAGGACTTGAACCGGAGATCGGCGCAGCGGCTGCCGTCGGGCAGCTCCAGGTCCAGGGAGGGGAGGCGGAAGTCTCCCATGCCGCAGCCGGAGTACTCCTGGGGGAGCACGTCCAGGGAGAAGGTCCGGTCCTCCCCGGCCTCCCCCGGATTGGGGGAGAAGCCCCGGTCCAGATACCGGATGCGGTAGGACAGGTCACAGTCCGCCACCCGGGGGCCGTAGTAGGTGTGGAGCAGGACGCCGTGGGCGGCCGCCTTCATCTGATAAGTGGTGTGCTTCGTGTGGAGCGTAAAGAGCCCGTTGTCACAGAGTATCATAAGCGTTCCCTCATAAAGTTACAGGTATAAGGTCCAGCCCCGGCGGGGCGGTATGCCGGGCCGGGGCTGTGTGGAAGAAAGGTGGATGTATGAAGGGGCCGTCACGAAAGTGACGCCGCTTGCGGAACTTATTTACCTCCCGTGGAGGCGATGCCCTCGATGAACTGGCGCTGGAAGATCAGATACAGGATCACCATGGGCAGCATGGCCAGCAAAGAGCCCGCCATGAGCACCGGGAAGTTGGTGGTGAACTGTCCCCGGAGGGTCGCCAGGCCGGAACTGAGGGTCATCATCTTCAGGTCGGAGTTGACCACCAGGGGCCACATCAGGTCGCTGTAGGCGAACACGGCGGTGAAGATGGTCAGGGCGGCCACGGAGGTGCCCGTCAGGGGGAACATGACCTTATAGAAGGTCTGCCACTGGTTGCACCCGTCCAGATAGGCGGCCTCGCCCACCTCGTCGGGGATGCTCATGTAGGTCTGGCGCAGGAAGAACACGCCGAAGGCGCTGACCAGGCCCGGGAATACCAGGGCGAAGATCGTGTTGGCCAGGCCCATGTGGGCCACCATCTGGTACTGGGGGATGATGAAGATCTGGCTGGGCAGGGACATCTGCACCAGCACGATGCCGAAGAGGAGGTTCTTGCCCTTGAAATTCAGCTTGGCGAAGGCGTAGCCCGCCATGGAGCTGAACACCACGGCGCAGAGCACCCGGAAGACGATCATCAGCGCCGTGTTCCAGTACAGGTTCAGGAACGGCAGGCTGGCCATGGCGTCCTTGAAGTTGTCCAGGATGAGCTCCTTGGGGAAGATCGTGGGCGGAATCGCCAGGCTCTCGGGGATGGTCTTGGAGCTGGTGAGGATCATCCACACGAAGGGGAAGATCATGATGATGGAGCCCAGGATCAGGGCCAGGTAGGTGAGGAACGTGGTCATCTTGCGGGACCGTTCCAGGGAAGCGGTGGTTTTCATCAGAACTCCTCCTTTCTCACACGTCGTAGTTGACCCACTTCTTCTGGCCCAGGAACTGGATGACGGTCACCAGGCCGATGAGAAGCACGGTCCAGATCACGATGGCGGAGCCGGAGCCGCGGCTGCCCGCCACGAAGGACTCGCGGTAGAAGAGGTACATCAGGCTCTGCACGCTGGTGACGGCGGGGTTCGTGTCCTCCACCATCATGTAGATCAGGTCGTACACCTTCACGGAGGCCATGAGCCGCATAATCATGACCACGAAGAGGGTGGGGGAGACCATGGGCAGGGTGATGTGGAAGAACTGGGTCACCTTGTTGGCCCCGTCGATGCTGGCCGCCTCGTAATAGGACTTGGAGATGTTCTGGAGGCCCGCCAGGAGGAGTACCGCGTCATAGCCGATATTGGACCAGATGGCCACCACGGCGCAGGCGATCATGACCACATTGGGGTCCGTGATCCAGCCGATGCGGGTCCCCAGGGCCTGGTTCAGGATGCCGTACTCGCCGTTGAAAATCCAGCGCCACACCATGGTGACGGCGGCGGGGGCGCAGACCATGGGCAGGAAGAAGATGGTCCGGAAGGCGCCCTTGCCCTTGATCTTGGCGTTCAGCAGCATGGCCACCAGCAGGGACAGGAACAGGCCCAGGGGCACGGTGAGGATGCAGAAGTAGATGGTGTTCCAGGTGGCCCGCCAGAATTCCGGGCGCTGGAAGATGTCGATGTAGTTCTGGAGTCCGACAAACTTGTAGTTGCCGAAGCCCAGATGCTCGCAGAAGCTGGTATACAGCGTCTGGACGAAGGGCCACAGGTTCAGCACCACCAGGCCGATGATGGTGGGGGCCACCATGATGTAGGCCCAGTTCTGCTCCCGCTTGGCGGCGGCGGACATTTTCAAACCTTTATTCACGAAAACCCCTCCCCTCACTCGTCCGCCAGTTTTTTGGCGGTTTCGGTGTTGATGATGCTTTGGATGTTGTCCATTCCGGATTCAAAGCTCTGCTGTCCGTTGTAGACCTTGTTCAGCTCATCCAGCACGGGGGCTTTCCACTTGGGGCGGGCGGAGTTGTTGACGCTCTGCACGCCGTATTCAAATTGGTCGTTGAGGATTTCCAGGTCCAGGTCGTAGCCCGCGTTGGCAAAGGCGTCGAAATAGGGCTGCTCGGTGCCGTTGTAGGCGGAGACCGCCGCGCCGAAGCCGCTGGCGATCAGCTGGGCCTCCTCAGTGCCGAAGAACTTGATGACATCCAGGGCGATGTCCCGGGTCTTGCCGTGGGCGGCGGTGGAATAGCACAGGCCGTTGGAGATGGTGGCCCGTCCGTCTCCCTGGACGGGGTCCGGGCACTTGGGCAGGGGCGCGATGTCCCACTTGCCCCGCATCTCGGGGAAGTTCTCCTGCATGGCCCACAGGTTCCAGTTGCCCTCTAAGTACATGCACCCGGCCTCGGAGAAGAAGGCTGTCTGCGGCGTGGTCTCGGCGAAGTAGGTCTGATCCGGGCACCAGGGCTGGTCCTGGATGCCGATGTAAAATTCCATGGCCTTCCGGGTGCCCTCCTGGTCAAAGCCGCCCTGGGTCTTGTCCTCGGTCAGGATGCAGCCGCCGGCCTGGTAGACGAAGTTCCAGTATCCGCACTGGTCGTCGTTGTAGGCCATGTAGCCGTATTTGCCCAGGGTGTCATAGACCTTCTGGGAGGCGTCCACCATGTCGTCCCAGGTCCAGTTTTCGTCGGGGTAGGCCACCCCGGCGGCGTCGAACATCTCTTTGTTGTAGCACAGGACAATGTTGTCCTTGTCCTTGGGCACGCCGTACATCCGTCCGTCGGTGCCCTGGGCGTTGCCCCGGGAGATGTCGGAAAAGTGCGTTTCGTAGTAGTTCGGGTCCACGTCGTCATAGAGGTCCGTGACGTCCGCCAGCATGCCGAACTCCGTGTAGTACAGAATCTGGTTGGTGTGCATCCAGAAGATATCCGGCATGGTGTTGGACTCGGCGGCGGCCTCCAGCTTGGTCCAGTACTCGTTCCAGCTGGTGACCTGGACCTCGATGACCACATCGGGGTTCTTGGCTGTGTAGGCGTCGCAGATGGCCGCCATGCTGTCCCGCTGGTAGACGTCCCAGATCTGGAAGGTCAGATGGGTCTTGCCGTCGGCGGAGCCGCAGCCGCAGAGGCTCAGCAGCAGCGTGAGAGCCAGCGCAGCGGCGGCGGCGCGGGGAAAGCGTTTCATAACTCCACTCCTCTGCTTCATATTTCGCTTTGGGCCGTTCAAACTAGTAAAATCATAATACTACCCATGGGGCCCTGTAAATGGACTGGATTTTAAGAAATATACCCGAATGTTAGAAATCACGCTTTTAACGCAAGTCGGGCAACATCTGGGTATATTTCCATAAAATTCATTAGTTTGGACAGATACTGGAATTTTTATTTGTGCAAAATGGAGGTTATCTGGAAAAACCTCCGTCCCGGGAGGCCGGTGCTCTTCCAGGTTTTGGCATTATATGCCAAAATGCGGGATTTTCTCCGCCGGACGGCGGGGCGCGCCCGCCAGGTATTCGCTGGGGGACAGGCCCGTCTCCCGGCGAAAGACCTTGGCGAAGTAGTTGGCGTTGGCGAAGCCGGAGGCCTCGGCCACGTAGCTGATGGTGGTGTCCGGGTCCCGGAGCAGCAGCTTGGCGTACTCCACCCGGACCCGGGTGATGTACTTCCCGGGGGAGATGCCGATCTTCTTGGTGAAGACCCGGCCCAGGTGGGCGGCGGAGACCTCCAGCCGCCCCGCCAGCTCGTCCACGCCCTCCAGGAAGGGGAACTCCTCCTGGATGATGGCCACGGCGGCCTCCACCAGGGGGGACCCGGCGTCCACCCGCACGGAGGCGGGCAGGGCCTGGAGCTTCAAAAGCATGGCGTAGGCCAGGGCGGAGGCGGCCTCGCCGGGGGCCTCGCCCTGCTCATCCTCCAAAACCGCCAGGGACAAGGCCGCCTCCCGGACGGCGGCGGCCCCGCCGTGGAACAGGGAACCCCCCTTGGCCATCCGGTCCGCCAGCAGGCGGGGCGCCAGCTCGCCCCGGAGCTGGACCAGGAAGCAGAGCCCGTCGGACACGGCCTGGACGGCGTATTCCCCGGGCTCCGCCAGCAGGTAGGCCTGCCCCGGGTCCAGCAGGGCGTAGCGGTCGTAGGCGGAGACGGTCAGGTTTCCCTGGACCGCCGCCGCAAGGATGTAGTCCCCCGTCTGGCCGTAGCCGGGGACCCGGTCCCCGGCGGAGAGGGGCAGAAAGCGCAGCAGGGGCAGGGTCAGGAGGCTCTGGACGGCGGGGGCGGGAGCCGCCGGGCGGATATCTCGCTTTTCATTGGCTCGTGGGGACATGGCGAATCCTCCGTAAAAACCCGGTTTTGCGTTGCCGCGTTAATGAGCAATCGCTTGCTCGGTCTCCTTGTCGAAGAGGTGGATCTTGTCCTTGTTCAGGGACAGCTTGGCGGCGTCGCCCACCCGGCCGGGATAGGTGGAGGGAGCCCGCACCACAACCTTGCTGCCCTGGCAGTCCAGGTGGAGGTGAATCTCCGCGCCCATCAGCTCGGCGATCTCAATGGTGGCGTCCAGATCGTAGTTGGGGCCCACCGCGGCGTCCATGTCCTCGGGCCGGACGCCCAGGACCACAGTCTTGCCCACATAGGCGCCCAGGACGTCCTTCCCCATCCGCTCCGGCAGGGCGATGGTGGAGCCGCAGGCCCTGGCAACGAATTTCCCGTCCTCCTCGGCGATGACGGCGTCCAGGAAATTCATCTGCGGGGAGCCGATGAAGCCCGCCACAAAGAGGTTGCAGGGGAAGTCATAGAGGTTCTGAGGGGTGTCGTTCTGCTGGATGATGCCGTTTTTCATGACCACGATGCGGTCTCCCATGGTCATGGCCTCGGTCTGGTCGTGGGTGACGTAGACAAAGGTGGTCTGGAGCCGCTTGTGGAGGCGGCTGATCTCCGCCCGCATGGCGGTGCGGAGCTTGGCGTCCAGGTTGGAGAGGGGTTCGTCCAGCAGGAAGACGGCGGGGTTGCGGACCATGGCCCGGCCCAGGGCCACGCGCTGGCGCTGGCCGCCGGAGAGGGCCTTGGGCTTGCGGTTCAGCAGGTGCTCCAGGTCCAGGGCCCGGGCGGCCTCGTGGACCCGGCGGTCAATCTCGTCCTGGGGAATCTTCTGGAGCGTCAGGCCGAAGGCGATGTTTTTGTAAACGGTCATGTGGGGATACAGGGCGTAGTTCTGGAAGACCATGGCGATGTCCCGGTCCTTGGGGGCCACGTCGTTGACCACCCGGTCTCCGATGTACAGCTCGCCGCTGGTGATGTCCTCCAGGCCCGCGATCATCCGCAGGGTGGTGGACTTGCCGCAGCCGGAGGGGCCCACCAGGATGACGAATTCCTTGTCCTGGATCTCCAGGTTCAGATCGGGAACGACGGTGACGTTGCCGGGGTAGGTCTTTTCCACGTGCTTGAAAGTAATACTGGCCATAATGAAAACGCCTCCTCTGTGATTTTGGCAAAAGCATAGCACCGTCCCCCGGGAGAGCGCAAGGGTAAATTTCCGATGGTATCGGTAAAAACCAGATATTTTCCCGCCGGGTGAAAAAATTACCCGTCAGGTCAGCTTCTTGCCCTTGCGCAGGGAAAGGCTGTGTGATATAGTATAAACTTAACGAACAGAGAAACGCGGCGAGGAGGGGAGACGGGTATGTTTTTCCGAAAAGACTACGCAAAGCCGGGCCCCGGCGTGGACCGGGACGAGCCCGAGAAAACCGGAGTGTCCCGCCTGGTGGAGATCTTTTCCATCGAGTGCGTCACGCTGGTGAAGCTGAACCTTCTGTTCCTGGCCAGCTGCCTTCCGGTGGTCACCATCCCGGCGGCGGTCTTCGCCATGAACCGGGTGACCCGGATGATGGTGCTGGACCAGCCGGTGACCCTGGGCTACCACTATAAGGCCGCCTTCAAGGAGAACTGGGGGCGGGCGTACGCCGCCTTTTTCGCCGCGGCGGTCCCCCTGGTGCTCTCCGGCTGCGGCATGTGGTTCTATCTCACCCGGGCCATGGCCCAGCCCCTGCTGCTGCTGCCCTTTATGCTGTGCTCCACCGTGTTTTTGGTGACGCTGCTGGCCTCCGTGTACCTCTACGGCCTGCTGGTCCCGGAGCGGAGCTTCCGGGAGTGCCTCCGGCTGTCCCTGCTCCTGGGAGCGGGGAGGCCCCTCCGGGGCGCGGCGGCGGCTCTGGCGGTATACGGGACCCTGGTGCTTGCCGTGCTGGAGTTTCCCTTGAGCGGGATCTACCTGCTGCTGATCGGCTTCTCCGTGCCCTGCCTGCTGGGGGGCTTTTTCGTCAGGACGGAGCTGAAGCGGCTGTAAGGCGGAGGCTTGCGCATCCTGGCGGAATATGGTATACTTCTGTCCAGCAAGGGAGGATGAGCTATGGAAGCCATTGAGTATCTGTGGAAGGATCGGAAGCGGTTCCTGGGAATGCCCCTGTCGTTTACCCGCTACCGGCTCAGCGAGGACCGGCTGTTCTGCGAAACCGGCTTCCTCAATGTGAAGTCGGACGAGGTGCTGCTCTACCGGGTCCGGGACCTGCGGCTGACCATGAGCCTGGGCCAGCGGATCTTCGGCGTGGGGACGGTGTGCGTCGTGTCCTCGGACAAGAGCATGCCCCACCTGGATCTGAAAAACGTCAAGGATCCCCGGACCGTCAAGGAACTGATTCACCAGAACGTGGAGGCCGCCAAGGACAAGCGCCGCATGCGGGCCACCGAGCTTTTGGGCGGAGAGGACGGCCCGGCCTATCAGGAGCACGACGAGGATTTTGATCTGGACCTGGACGACGATGAGAACTGAAAACGCTTCCCCTGCGGGCGGACCGCGGGGGAAGCGTTTTTTTCGATCCATCATTCAGCGGGGCGGGTCCAAAAGGACCCGCCCCGCTTTGTGTGTGGGATATGGCGTAATGTTTGAGATTGCTTCGCGTGATTAGCCCAGCAGCTGGAGAACGCCCTGAGGAACCGCGTTGGCCTGGGCCAGCATGGCCTGAGCGGACTGCACCAGAATGTTGTTCTTGGTGTAGGCCATCATTTCCTCGGCCACGTCGGTGTCCCGGATGGTGGACTCGGCGTCCTGGATATTCTCGGCCATGACGCTCAGGTTGTTGGCCGTGTGCTCCAGACGATTCTGGACAGCGCCCAGGTCGCCGCGGATGGAGGACACATAGTTGATGGCGTTTTTGATGACATTGATTGCTTCGCTGGCATCTTCCCGGGTCGTGATTTTGATGTCCGCGATGGTCTTTGTGATTTCCTTCTCGTCGGGGGTGCCCTTCTGATAGGTTCCCGCTCCCATGGCATTGGTGTGCATGTCGCCCACCTTGACGCCCAGCTGGTTGAACTTATCAGAGGTATCGCCGATTTGCAGGACCAGCTCCTTGCCCGCTGCGCCAGCCTCGGCCTCAACCTTTCCGGTGACAACGCCGAAGGTCTCCTTGATGACGTCTTCCTTGGTCAGGTCGAATTTCCCGTCGGCCAGTTTGCCGTCGACCGTGTTCTTTTCGACATAGCTCTTGCCGTCCTGGTCAACCTTTTCCACGAAGGTGACCGTGCCCGCGGTGGGACCCTGACCAACCGTCCAGACCTCATTGCTGTCGGCCTTGACAGTCAGGCGGTCAATGGCCTTTTGCAGGTCGTTGTCCAGGTTCAGGTCGCCCACGTAGATATAGTCGCCCTTTCCGGCGGGGTTCGTCGCATCCACGTTGGCTTTGTCCGTGGTGACGGTGTATTCCTTGTTTCCGATTTTGATAATCGTTCCGTCGGCAAAGTGGTCCTTCGTCAGGGTAGCCACACCGCTGGCAATCCGGCTGGCTCCCTCGTCCTGGCCCTGGGTGGTGACGGTGGTCTTTTTGTTGTAGTCGCCGGTTACGGGGTCTGCTCCAGCGTCCGTCCCGGTGACAGCCGCACCAGCCGTCATACCGGCTTTTACATCAGTTCCAGCAACAGTGCCGCTATCCGCTGTGTAGGTAACGCCTGTGATGGTTCCTTTCTTGCCGTCTTTCAGCTCAAAGGAAATGGTATTATCTGCGTTCGCCGTGATTGTATAAAGGTCTCCCAGGGTAACAGTATCTCCGGCCGCGTTGGTAGCTGTAGCAGCCGTCAAGGCAGTGACAACGTCTGCTGTAGTCGCCGCGTTTTCGAGAGCCGAAGTGTCGAAGGTCAGAGCCTCGTCATTGCCAGTAGCGTCGGGAACTGTTACCGCTACGGAAACTTTAGCGTCATCTTGCATGCCGGTAGTACCAGCGGCATCAGTGGTTCCCGCCGTGTAAGCGCCGGTTTTCCAGCCCGGCTTGACAGCGGCGGTGCCGCTTCCCGAGATCTCGACTTCCATGTCGCCATCAATGTGCTTGGCGGTTTTGTCGTCCTGTGTAAAGATCAGGGAGGTACCGTCGGTAGAGGCAGAGAGGGTGAAGGTTTCGCCGTCGATCACGATCTTTCCGGCTGCGGCACCGGCTTCAATGTTTCCACCAAATTCCAGTTTGTCCGTGTCGGTTTCATGGCTGTTGCCTACGAGATAATCCACGATATCTTTCGCGGACATTTCGTCGTTGTCTCCCTGGGCTCCGCCCTTGATTGTGATAAAGTTATCAGCTCCACCGATGGAGATTTTGATTCCCTCTCCATCCTGATTGGAGAACTTGACCTCGTGCAGGGCCACGCCGAACTCGGTCTTGGCGGCGGCGGTCCCGTCCTGGTGCAGAACGGTGTTGGTGGCCAGGGTCTCGCCCTTGGAAGAGGTCACCAGGGTGCTCACCGTGCCCTCGTTGGCCTCGACTGCGCCCACGTTCTCGGCGGTGGGGTCCAGGGAGCCGTCCAGGAGCTTGATGCCGTTGAAGTTGGCGGAGTCCGCGATACGGTTGATTTCGTCCTTCAGGGCCAGCATTTCCTTGTTCAGGTTCTCCCGGTCCACGGGATCGTCATAGGTGCCGTTGGCGGACTGGGTGGCCAGGTAGTCCATGCGGTTGAGCATG
>CAJUOD010000080.1 GCA_910587875.1 uncultured Oscillibacter sp.
GCTGTACGCCATCTCCACCGTGGGCATCATCAACAACGCCGAGGAGCTGGTGGAGCGGTACTTTTCCGACCATGGGCACCAGTTCATGGCCATGAGCTCCGGGAAGGTCAACGCCACGGAGCTGGTGGCCTCCCTCATCAACCAGAAGGACGATCTGGTGTCGGGCATCCGGTACGCCCAGGAGCAGATCGAGGGCTCCATGACCATCCTCATCCTCACCCCGGAGGGCATCTACGCCGCCCGGGACCGCCTGGGCCGCCTGCCGGTGCTCATCGGGCAGAATGCCGAGGGCTGCTGCGTGTCCTTCGAGTCCTTCGCCTATCAGAAGCTGGGCTATGAGGACGCCTACGAGCTGGGGCCCCAGGAGGTTGTGAAGATCACTCCCGAGGGCTGGGAGACCCTGGCCCCCGCCGGGAAGGACATGCGCATCTGCGCCTTCCTCTGGACCTACTACGGCTACCCCAACTCCTGCTACGAGGGGATGAACGTGGAGGTCATGCGCTACCGCAACGGGGAGATCATGGCCCGGGACGAGGTCCAGCGGGGCCAGCTGCCCAAGGTGGACTATGTGGCGGGGGTCCCGGACTCCGGCCTGCCCCACGCCATCGGCTTCGCCAACCGCAGCGGCAAGCCCTTCGCCCGGCCCTTCGTGAAGTACACCCCCACCTGGCCCCGGTCCTTCATGCCCGCCAGTCAGGACGTGCGGAACCAGGTGGCCAAGATGAAGCAGATCCCCGTCCATGACCTCATCCGTGGCAAAAAGCTCCTCTTTGTGGACGACTCCATTGTCCGGGGCACCCAGCTCCGGGAGACCGTGGAATTCCTCTATGAGTCCGGCGCGGAGGAGGTCCACATGCGCTCCGCCTGCCCCCCCATCATGTACGGCTGCAAGTACCTGAACTTCTCCCGGAGCAACTCCGACATGGAGCTCCTCAGCCGGAAGACCATCCAGGCCCTGGAGGGGGACGAGGGACAACAGCACCTGGAGGAGTACGCCGACGCCTCCACCGAGCGGGGAAAGTGCATGCTGAAAACCATCTGCGAGCAGATGGGCTTCGACTCCCTGGGCTACCAGTCCCTGGACGGCCTTCTGGAGGCCATCGGCATCGACCGGGATAAAATCTGCACCTACTGCTGGACGGGGAAGGAATGACAACCCGTAGGGGCGGCAATCTGCCGCCCGTTCTCCCCCCGCCCGGCGCCTGATATATCGGGCGGCAGATTGCCGCCCCTACAATGAATCGGAGGTTCAAACATGGAAAACTCCCATTCCGCCGCCTACGCCGCCGCCGGCGTGGACATCACCGCAGGCTATGAGGGCGTGCGGCTGATGAAGCCCTTTGTGGAGCGCACCAAGATTCCCGGCGTGGTCTCCGGCATCGGGGGCTTCGGCGGCCTCTTCGCCCCGGACCTCTCGGGCATGGCGGAGCCGGTTTTCGTCTCCGGCACCGACGGCGTGGGCACCAAGCTCCGCCTGGCCCAGCTGCTGGGCAAGCACGACACCATCGGAATCGACTGCGTGGCCATGTGCGTCAACGACATCATCTGCTGCGGGGCAAAGCCCCTCTTCTTCCTGGACTATATCGCCATCGGGAAAAACGAGGCGGAGAAGGTGGCCTCCATCGTCTCCGGCGTGGCGGAGGGCTGCGTCCAGTCCGGATGCGCCCTCATCGGCGGCGAGACCGCCGAGCACCCCGGCGTCATGTCCCCCGGCGACTATGACATCGCGGGCTTCGCCGTGGGAGTGGTGGACAAGCCCAAAATTATCGACGGAAGCCGGGTCCGGGAGGGGGACGCCCTCATCGGCCTGACCTCCTCCGGCGTCCACTCCAACGGCTTCTCCCTGGTGCGGAAGGTCTTCGACATCGAGCACGCCGACCTGGCCTCCCCTGTGGAGGCGCTGAACGGCAAGAGCCTGGGCGAAACCCTGCTGGCCCCCACCAAGATTTACGTCAAGGCCGTCCAGGCCCTGCTGGACGGAGGCATCGACCTCCACGGCGCCAGCCACATCACCGGCGGCGGCTTCTTCGAGAACGTGCCCCGGATGCTGCCCAAGGGGCTGGGTGCGCGGATTATCCCCAACGTCATTCCGAAACAGCCCATTTTTGACCTCATCCAAAAGCGTGGAAATATCTCGGACCACGACATGTACAACACCTTCAACATGGGCCTCGGCATGGTACTGGCGGTTCCTGTGGAACAGGCGGAGAAAGCCCTGTCCCTCCTGGCGGCGGCGGGAGAACCGGATGCCGTCTGCGTCGGCTGCGTGTCGAAGGACTCCGGCGGCATGGAATTTGAAAAGGCATGAGCAAGGCGAGAATCGCCGTCCTGGTCTCCGGCGGCGGAACGAATCTGGAGGCCCTGTTAAACGCCCAGGAATCGGGCAAAATTCCCCACGGCGAGATCGTGGTGGTCCTCTCCAGCGCCGCCGGGGCCTACGCCCTGGAGCGGGCGAAAAACCACGGCGTCCCCGGCTTCGCCGTCCCCCGGAAGGGGAGCACCCAGGAGGCCTTTGAGGCCGGGCTGACGGAAAAGCTGACGGAGTACCGGGCGGACATGATCGTCCTGGCGGGCTTCCTCTCCATCCTCTCGCAGGACTTCGTGAGGCGCTGGCCGGACCGCATTCTGAACGTCCACCCGGCCCTGATCCCCTCCTTCTGCGGCCAGGGGATGTACGGCCTGAAGGTCCACGAGGCGGCCCTGGAGAAGGGCGTAAAGGTCACCGGGGCCACGGTGCACCTGGTCAACGAGATTCCCGACGGAGGACGCATCCTCCTGCAAAGGGCGGTGGAGGTGCTCCCCGGCGACACGCCGGAGGCCCTCCAGCGCCGGGTAATGGAACAGGCGGAGTGGGTACTTCTGCCCCAGGCGGCGGAGCTGGTCGCCCGGGGCCTGGCCCACTGACGGAAAGGAAGGTTTTATGATGGAACGCTCTCAGCTTCACGACTTCCACCCCCAGGACACCGGTCTGGACCGGGACGTCCAAGCCCTGCTCTCCCGCTCCCGCCGGGAGCGCCGCTCCTGCGAACGGGACGCCTTCATCGCGCTGCTGGCGGGCGTCCCCGCCCTGCGGAAGACTCCGGGCCTCCCGGAGAAAAAGGCGGCGGACTTCTTCACCACCCTGCCCCTCTGCGCCACGGAGGCGGACGCCGCCCTCTGCCGGGCGCATCTGAAATCCACCTACGGCATCCACGACAAGGACAGCCTCCTGGACTTCTGCGACCGGCACTTCCGCTGCCAGGATCACTATCTGGACTTCGAGGCCGTCTGGGAGGGCCGCCCCCTCTTCGACGCCGCCTCCCTCAGCCCCGAGGCCGCCGGGTTCTTCACCCAGGCCCGGGACTTCTCCGCCCAATTCTATCCCCTGGTGGGCCACCTGGGCTACCTGGCCTGGGACGTCAGCGAGCGGATGGGCCACCTGCGGGCGGCCCTGGCCTGCGGGCTTTTGACCCGGGAGGAGTTCGATGAGCTGGCGGAGGAGCAGATCGTCCAGGCCCAGGCCTTCCACAGCTGGGAGGAGTACGCCGCCAGCCTGGTCTGCGGCGCGCTGTACTGGGATTTCCGCCAGGGGACGCCCCTGCCGGATCTCCAGAAGGCCCAGCGCCTCTGGATGGACCTGGTGCGGACCCTGCTGGCCAACGACGCCGCCTGGGACGGCGGCCTCTGGTACACCCCCGCGCGGAAGAAGGAATACTGCCTCTGGCCCTCCGAGATGAAGCTGTACCTCCCCAACTGGGAGGGGCCCAATGGCTGCTTTGTCACGGACCGCATCGCCGTGGACGGCTGCCCCGTGGCCTGGTGCTACCGGGAGGAGCCGGAGACCACTTTCCCCGACAGCGGCTGGCGCTTCTTCGCCGGGGACGAGAGCGAGGACTATATTGCCGACATCGGGCACACGGGAATCTTTGATCTCAACACCGTCTGCAACCTGGACCCGGAGATCGTCCCCCTGCTGACGGCCCCCTATCGCAGCGCCTTCGTCCGGGAGGACGGGAAATTCCGCCCGGAGCCCTTCGAGCTGACCGAGGACTGACCACCATCAATACACTTACTAAAGGAGCGCGGACCATGAATGAGCTGGAACTGAAATACGGCTGCAACCCCAACCAGAAGCCCTCCCGCATCTTCATGAAGGACGGCGGGGACCTGCCCCTCACCGTCCTGAACGGCAAGCCCGGCTATATCAACTTCCTAGACGCCCTGAACTCCTGGCAGCTGGCCCGGGAGCTGAAGGCCGCCACGGGCGGAATTCCCTCCGCCGCCAGCTTCAAGCACGTCTCCCCCGCCGGGGCCGCCGTGGGCCTGCCCCTCACGGAGACGGACCGGAAGCTCTACTTTGTGGACCCGGACGCGGAGCTCTCCCCCATCGCCTGCGCCTACATCCGGGCCCGGGGGGCCGACCGTCTCTGCTCCTACGGCGACTGGGCGGCCCTCTCCGACGTGTGCGACGCCGCCACGGCCCAATATCTCAAGGCCGAGGTCTCCGACGGCGTCATCGCCCCGGGCTACACGGACGAGGCCCTGGAGATCCTGAAGGCCAAAAAGAAGGGCGGCTACAACGTGGTCCGGATCGACCCGGACTACAAGCCCGCCCCCCAGGAGTACAAGGACGTCTTCGGCGTCACCTTCCAGCAGGGCCGGAACGAGTACAAGATCGATGAGTCCCTGCTGACCAACATTGTGACGAAAAACCAGGACCTCCCCGGCACGGCGAAAATCGACATGGCCGTGGCCCTCATCACTCTGAAATACACCCAGTCCAACTCCGTCTGCTACGTGAAGGACGGCCAGGCCATCGGCGTGGGCGCGGGCCAGCAGAGCCGCATCCACTGCACCCGCCTGGCGGGCACCAAGGCAGACAACTGGTGGCTCCGCCAGCACCCGGCGGTGCTGGCCCTGCCCTTTGTGGAGAACATCCGCCGCCCGGACCGGGACAACGCCATCGACGTATACCTCTCCGACGAGTGGGAGGACCTGCTGGCGGACGGCGAGTGGCAGCGGGTCTTTACGGAGCGTCCCCAGCCCCTGAGCCAGAGGGAGAAAAAGGACTGGATCGCCAAGCTCACCGGCGTCACCTGCGGCTCCGACGCCTTCTTCCCCTTCGGCGACAACGTGGAGCGGGCCCGGAAGAGCGGCGTCCAGTACATCGTCCAGCCCGGCGGCTCCATCCGGGACGACCATGTGATTGAGACCGCGGACAAGTACGGCATGACCATGTGCTTCACCGGAATGCGGCTGTTCCATCATTAAGGAGGGCTTCCATGAACTTACTCGTCGTCGGCGGCGGAGGCCGCGAGCACGCCATTATCAAAAAGCTGAAAGAGAATCCCCAGGCGGAGACCATCTACGCCCTCCCCGGCAACGGCGGCATCGCCGCCGATGCAGTCTGCGTCCCGGAGATTGGGGCCAAGGACATTGAAAAAATCGTGGACTTCGCCAAGTCGCACGCCATCGATTTCGCCGTCGTCGCCCCGGACGACCCCCTGGCCCTAGGCTGCGTGGACCGGCTCCACGAGGCGGGCATTCCCTGCTTCGGACCGGACGCCAAGGCCGCCCGGATTGAGGCCAGCAAGGTCTTCTCCAAGAACCTGATGAAGAAATACGGCATCCCCACCGCCCGCTACGAGGTCTTCGACGACCCCGCCAAGGCCCTGGCGTACCTGCGGAGCGGCGTGTCCTTCCCCATCGTGGTCAAGGCCGACGGCCTGGCCCTGGGCAAGGGCGTGCTCATCCCCCAGAATCTCCAGGAGGCGGAGGCCGCCGTCAAGTCCATCATGGAGGACAAGGCCTTCGGAGACTCCGGCAACGAAATCGTCGTGGAGGAATTCCTCACGGGCCCGGAGGTCAGCGTCCTGGCCTTCACCGACGGCACCGCCATCGCCCCCATGGTTTCCTCCATGGACCACAAGCGGGCCGGGGACGGCGACACGGGATTGAACACCGGCGGCATGGGCACCGTGGCCCCCAACCCCTGTTACACCCCGGAGGTGGCGGCGGAGTGCATGGAGAAGATCTTCCTCCCCACCCTGGCCGCCATGCGGGCGGAGGGCTGCCCCTTCAAGGGCTGCCTGTACTTCGGCCTGATGGTCACCCCCGACGGTCCCAAGGTCATTGAGTACAACTGCCGCTTCGGCGACCCGGAAACCCAAGTGGTCCTGCCCCTGCTGAAAACGGATTTGCTGACCGTTATGCGGGCTGTTGAAAACGAGACCCTGGGAGACCTGAACGTAGAGTGGTCCGACGGGGCCGCCGCCTGCGTCATCCTGGCCTCCGGCGGCTACCCGGAGCACTACGAGAAGGGCAAGGCCCTTTCTATTCCGGAGGACCTGCCCGAAAATGTCACCGTCTACCACGCCGGGGACAAGCTGGACGGGGACAGGCTGGTGACCAGCGGGGGCCGGGTCCTGGGCGTCACCGCCGCGGGGGATACCCTCGAGGCCGCTTTGAAGGACGCCTACGCCGCCGCGGAGCGCATCCAGTTCGAGGGCAAGTACATGCGGCACGACATCGGACAGCGGGCTCTCCGGGCCCTGGAGGGTTGATATGGTAAGACGCGTATACGTGGAAAAAAAGCCCGCCCTCCGGCTGGAGGCCCAGGGCCTTCTGACGGAGCTGCGGACCATCCTGGGCGTCTCCGCCCTCACCGGCCTCCGGCTGGTGAACCGCTACGACGTGGAGAATATCCCGGAGGCGGTCTTCCGGAAGGCCAAGGCCATCGTCTTCTCCGAGCCCCAGGTGGACCTCCTTTATGAGGAGGACTTCCCCCTGCCGGAGGGTCCCCATACCATCCTGGCAGTGGAGGCCCTGCCGGGCCAGTTCGACCAGCGGGCGGATTCCGCCGCCCAGTGCGTCCAGCTCATGGCGGGGGTGGACCGTCCCCTGGTGTCCTACGCCAAGGTCTACCTTCTGGAGGGCGAACTGTCCGCCGCCGACCTGGAGAAGATCAAGGGCTACGTCATCAACCCCGTGGAGAGCCGGGAGGCGTCCCTGGAGAAGCCGGACACTCTCGTCCGCACCCACGCCGCGCCTCACAAGGTGGAGTCCCTGGCGGGCTTCACCGCCATGGACGAGGCGGCCCTCCAGGCCCTGCTGGACCGTCTGGGCCTGGCTATGGACCTGGACGACCTGACATTCCTCCAGGCCTATTTCCGGGACACAGAGAAGCGGGATCCCACCCTCACGGAGGTCCGGGTGGTGGACACCTACTGGTCCGACCACTGCCGCCACACCACCTTCTCCACCCACATCGACGGTGCAGAGATCGCTGACCCCAGCGTCCGGGCCGCCTATGAGCGCTACCTGGCCCTCCGCCGGGAGGTCTACGGCGAGCGGGCCGAGACCCGGCCCGAGACTCTGATGGACGTCGCCACCATCGCGGCGAAGGCCCTGAAAAAGCGGGGCCTCCTCCCGGAGCTGGACGAGAGCGAGGAGATCAACGCCTGCTCCATCCACGTCCCCGCCGTGGTGGATGGGGAGACCCAGGACTGGCTCCTCATGTTCAAAAACGAGACCCACAACCACCCCACGGAGATTGAGCCCTTCGGCGGCGCGGCCACCTGCATCGGCGGCTGCATCCGGGACCCCCTGTCCGGTCGGGCCTACGTCCACCAGGCCATGCGGGTGACGGGGGGCGGCGACCCTACGGTCCCCCTGTCCCAGACCCTGGAGGGCAAGCTGCCCCAGCGGAAGATCGCCCAGACCGCCGCGGCGGGCTACTCCTCCTACGGCAACCAGATCGGCCTTGCCACCGGCCACGTGGCCGAGCTCTACCACCCCGGGTACATCGCCAAACGGCTGGAGTGCGGCGCGGTTGTCGGTGCCGCCCCCGCCAGCCATGTGCGCCGGGAGCGCCCCGCCCCCGGGGACGTGGTGATTCTGCTGGGAGGCCGCACCGGCCGGGACGGCATCGGCGGGGCCACCGGCTCCTCCAAGAGCCACAACAAAAAGTCGCTGGCCACCATGGCCAGCGAGGTGCAGAAGGGCAACGCCCCCGAGGAGCGCAAGCTTCAGCGGCTGTTCCGCAACGGGGAGGCCACCCGGATGATCAAGCGCTGCAACGACTTCGGCGCGGGGGGCGTCAGCGTCGCCATCGGCGAGCTGGCTGACGGGCTGGCCATCGACCTGGACGCGGTGCGCAAGAAGTACGACGGGCTGGACGGCACGGAGCTGGCCATCTCCGAGAGCCAGGAGCGCATGGCGGTGGTGGTCTCCCCCGAGGACGAGGAGGCCTTCATCACCCTGGCCGGGGCGGAGAACCTGGAGGCTTACCGCGTCGCCGTGGTCACCGAATCCCCCCGGATGGTGATGACCTGGAAGGGCCAGACCATCGCCGATCTGAGCCGGGAGTTTCTGAACACCAACGGGGCGGTGAAGCACGCCAAAGTGTCCGTCCCGGAGTACGTGGGTCACGGTGTGGAGCGCCCCTCCACCCTGCGGGAGATGGCGGCCAGCTTGCGGTGCGCCTCCCGCCGGGGGCTGGTGGAGCGGTTTGACGGCTCCATCGGCGCGGGCTCGGTGCTCATGCCCTTCGGCGGCAAGCACCAGGCCACCCCCGCCCAGGCCATGGCGGCGCTGCTGCCCACCATGCCGGGGGAGGAGACGGATCAGGCCAGCGTCATGGCTTACGCCTGCGATCCGGAAGCGATGTCCGCCAGTCCCTATTGGGGCGCTTATGACGCGGTGACCGCTTCCATCGCCAAGCTGGTGGCGGCGGGGGCGGACTACCACGACGCCTATCTCACCTTGCAGGAGTTTTTCGAGAAGCTGCGGGACGACCCCGCCCGCTGGGGCAAGCCCTTCGCCGCCCTGCTGGGGGCGCTGGATGCCCAGCTGGCTTACGGCTGCGCCGCCATCGGCGGCAAGGACTCCATGTCCGGCTCCTTCCTGGACCTGGACGTGCCCCCGACCCTGATCTCCTTCGCCATCGCCCCCATTCAGGCGGGGGAGGTTGTCACGCCGGAGTTCAAGGAGGCCGGTCACCCGGTGTATGCTTTTGGCGGCAGCAATGCCGAGAACCTGAAAGCCGCCTGGACGGCGTTCCACGAGCTGGCCCAAAGCGGCAAGGTCAAGGCCGCCTGGGCGGTGGAGCACAGCACGGCGGAGGCCGTCATGAACATGGCCTTCGGCAACCGGATCGGCTTTACCGCCGAGTCCGCCGTCCCCCACCGCTGGTACGGCCTGAACCGGGGAACCATCGTGGCGGAGCTGACGGAGGACGTCGGCCTCCCCTGCGCCAAGCGCATCGGCGTCACCACGGCGGAGCCTGTGATTACAATCGGTAATGACTCCGCCGCGATTGACGAACTGTTATCTTTGAATGAGTCCGTCCTGGAAGACGTGTATCCCAACCGCGCCCCTGTGGAGGGCGAGGCCCCGGTTCTGGACTGCCCCGCCTTCACCCGCCCCGCCCCGAAGACCGGCACGGCAAAACCCAAGGTCCTGATCCCCGTCTTCCCCGGCACGAACTGCGAGTACGACAGCGCCCGGGCCGCCCAGCGGGCGGGCCTGGAGACGGAGATTTTCGTCATCAACAACCAGTCCGCCCAAGACGTGTCCGAGTCCGCCGCCGCCTTCGCCCGGAAGCTCCGGGAGAGCCAGATTCTCTTCCTCCCCGGCGGCTTCTCCGGCGGCGACGAGCCCGACGGTTCCGGCAAATTCATCACGGCCTTCCTCCGGGGCCCGGAGACCTCCGAGGCCGTCATGGACCTCCTCAAAAACCGGGACGGCCTGGCCCTGGGCGTCTGCAACGGCTTCCAGGCCCTTGTCAAGCTGGGGCTGGTCCCCTACGGTGAGATCGTGGACTGTGACGAAACCTGCCCCACCTTGAGCTTCAATGTCATCGGGCGGCACCAGTCCAAGATTGTGAACACCCGCGTCGTTTCCAACAAGTCCCCCTGGCTGGCCCGGGTGAAGCCCGGCGAGGTCTACGCCGTGCCCATTTCCCACGGCGAGGGCCGCTTCCTCTGCAATGCGGACCTCCTCCGGAAGCTGGCGGAGAACGGGCAGATTGCCACCCAGTACGCGGACCTCTCCGGCCTGCCCACCATGGATCCGGACTTCAACCCCAACGGCTCCGCCTGGGCCGTGGAGGGGATCACGTCCCCCGACGGGCGGGTCTTCGGCAAGATGGGCCACGCCGAGCGCGTGGGCCCCGGCCTGTACAAGAACGTCCCCGGCGACTACGACCTCCATCTCTTTGAATCCGCAAAGGACTATTTCAGCCTTTAAAACAGGGCTTGACAAACGCCCTCTCCATCGTGTATACTTCCTAAAATTTATAGAAACGAGGTGTCCGCCATGGCCTACTTTTTTTCCGAGCCCTCCCATACCTTCAGCGAGTACCTCCTGGTCCCGGGCTACTCCTCCGCCGAGTGCATTCCCGCCAACGTGTCCCTCAAGACCCCGGTGGTGAAGTTCAAGCGCGGCGAGGAGTGCCCCCTGACCATGAACGTGCCCATGGTCTCCGCCGTCATGCAGGCCGTCTCCGGTGAGCAGATGGGCATCGGCCTTGCCCGGGAGGGCGGCATCGCCTTCATCTTCGTCTCCCAGCCCGTGGAACAGCAGGCGGAGATGGTCCGCCGGGTAAAAAACTACAAGGCGGGCTTTGTCACCAGCGACTCCAACCTCCGGATTGGGGACACCCTGGCGGACGTGCTGGCCCTGAAGGCCCGCTCCGGCCACTCCACCATGGCCGTCACCGATGACGGCACCGGCACGGGCAAGCTGCTGGGCCTCGTCACCAGCCGGGACTACCGGGTCAGCCGCCTGGACCCCGCCACCCCCGTCACGGACTTCATGACCCCCTTCGACAAGCTCATCTACGCCCCGGAGGGCACCAGCTTAAAAGAAGCCAACGACATCATCTGGGACCGGAAGCTCAACGCCCTGCCCATCGTCTCCAAGGACGGGCGGCTGGTCAGCTTCGTCTTCCGCAAGGACTACGACTCCCACAAGGGCAACCCCCTGGAGCTGCTGGACAGCCAGAAGCGCTACGTGGTGGGCGCGGGCATCAATACCCGGGACTACGAGACCCGGGTCCCCGCCCTGGTGGACGCCGGGGTGGACGTGTTGGTCATTGACTCCTCCGAGGGCTACTCCGAGTGGCAGGCCCGGACCCTGAAATGGATCCGGGACCGCTACGGCGACACCGTGAAGGTGGGTGCGGGCAACGTCGTCGACGGCGAGGGCTTCCGCTTCCTGGCGGATGCGGGAGCGGACTTCGTGAAAATCGGCATCGGCGGCGGCTCCATCTGCATCACCCGGGAGACCAAGGGCATCGGCCGGGGCCAGGCCACGGCGGTTATCGACGTGGCGGCGGAGCGGGACCGGTACTTCGAGGAGACCGGGGTCTACGTCCCCATCTGCGCCGACGGCGGCATCGTCCAGGACTACCACATCACCCTAGCCTTGGCCATGGGCGCGGACTTCTGCATGCTGGGCCGGTACTTCTCCCGGTTCGACGAATCCCCCACCAGCAAGATCCTGATCGGCGGCAGCTATATGAAGGAGTACTGGGGCGAGGGCAGCGCCCGGGCCCGGAACTGGCAGCGCTACGACCTGGGCGGCGCGGCCAAGCTCTCCTTTGAGGAGGGCGTGGACTCCTACGTTCCCTACGCCGGAGCCTTGTCCGACGGCATGGCCACCACCCTGGCGAAGATTCGCTCCACCATGTGCAACTGCGGCGCCCTGACCATCCCGGAGCTCCGGGACAAGGCCAAGCTGACGCTCGTCAGCTCCGTCTCCATCGTGGAGGGCGGCGCCCACGACGTGCTGCTGAAAGACTCCGCCGGGGCCGTGGGCCGGAACTAAGTCGCCTCCCCAAAACGAGATTGGTTAAATATTGCTGAAAGGACACGTGCAGTTGTGTAATCCCTGGAGGTTTTCAATATGGAAAATCATAGTAGTTTTACGGCTTGGATAACAGCTGCTGAACGACGTGATATTAAAATTTACAGGTATTATCTTAAGTATTGTACTTTCTGCTATAGGTTCGCTGCTCTCCTTCTTTTGGGGGTTGGGTTATTTGTATTTTTTACTATGACAACGGAGCGGAGCCCATTGTTTATACTTGCTTACTCTCTAGAGTTAGTCATTGGCTATGCGGTTATCCTCTGGGGGTATGCATATTTCATCCCACATAACTTTTACCCTATTTTACGAGGGGACGATTACCAGATCACCATTTATAAAGATAGACTGACAATGCGAACCGAGGGGAAACGAGAAATAATATGTATGTTTTGTCCCCGCTGGCCTAAGAACAAGCCCCAAAAAGGAAAGGAATGGAACCCTTTCGTCATCACAGTGCACGAGTGTGAATCAGGCTTGTACTTTTCGATGCCACTCTCTTTTGCCCCACTGGCATTTGTCAGTAAGGAAAAGTTTAGTACCCAAGACTATAACAGATTAAAGGAAATGCTAAGGGAGGCATTTGGTGCTAAATATCGACAAGTATAGTCCCCGGAAAGAGGTGGACACGCAGGTCCGCCCCTACAGGGTATCCTACCGACGGAAGGGATATTCCCGGGAAACTGAATCGTCTCCCCCAAACGAGAAAGGAACCCCCGAAGGGGTTCCTTTTTTTACCAGCGCAACTCACACTTTCCGTCTGCTTACACTCTCTTCCAAGAGGCTCCGCCCTTCACGTCGGTGACCTCGATGCCCTGGGCCTTGAGCTCGTCCCGGATGCGGTCCGCCTCGGCGAAGTTCTTGGCCTTCTTGGCCTCGTACCGGGCCAGGACCTTGGCGTCGATGTCCGGGTCGCCCTCTCCGGTGATGACGTAGTCCCCGCCGCCGGACTGGACCGCCTGGGCCGCCTTCTCCCGGAGGGCCGCCGCCTTCTCCAGCAGACTCATAGACAGCACCTTGTCAAACTCCCCGATGATCGCCAGCTTCGTGGCGTCGTTGGTTTTCGCTTTCAGCGCGTCGAAGACCGCCGTCACGGCCATGGAGGTATTCAGGTCATTCCCCACCTGCTGGACAAACTTCTCCCGGTATTCGTCGAATACCGCCTGGTCCACGTCCCCCTCGGGCTTCAGCGCCGCGATGCGGTTCAGCAGCTTGGTGTAGGCGGCGGAGGCGTTATCCAGGTTCTCCCAGCTGAACACCAGGGTCTTCCGGTAATGGCTCTGGAGGCAGAACCAGCGGTAGGCCAGGGGGTCGTAGCCCTTCTCCTCCAGCAGGGAGACGGTCAGGAACTCGCCCTTGGACTTGGACATCTTCCCCGCCGGGTCGTTCAGGTGGTGGACATGGAACCAGTGAGGGCACCAGGGGTGGCCCAGGTAGCTCTCGGACTGGGCGATCTCGTTGGTGTGGTGGGGGAAGGCGTTGTCGATGCCGCCGCAGTGGAGGTCCAGGTATTCCCCGTTGTACTTCATGGAGATGCAGGAGCACTCGATGTGCCAGCCGGGGTAGCCCACCCCCCA
>CAJUOD010000081.1:0-8665 GCA_910587875.1 uncultured Oscillibacter sp.
TTCTCGTACACGCTCTTGTCGAAGTGGTAGGCGTGCCGGACGGGCTGGTAGCCGATCTCCGTGGCGGGGGTGATCCGCCCGCCGTTCCGGGCCGTGGCGGCGATGGACCGGGCGTCCATCAGGCACACGGCGGCGAACTGGCCCTCGCCGGGCTTGGAGCCCTCCCGGTTGGGGAAGTTCCGGGTGGTATGGCGGAGGCTGAGGCCATTGTGGGCAGGCACGTCCCCCGCGCCGAAGCAGGGCCCGCAGAAGCTGGGCTTGATGACCGCGCCGCTCCGGAGCAGGTCCGCCGTGGCCCCGATTTTGGTCAGCTCCAGGCTGACGGGCACGCTGGTGGGGTACACGTCCAGAGTGAAGTACCCATCCCCGCAGCTTTCGCCCCGGAGGATGTCCGCCGCCTCGGTGATGTTGTCGAAGAGGCCCCCGGCGCACCCGGCGATGACCCCCTGGTCCGCCCAGACGCTGCCGTCGTGAATCTTCTGGAGGAGGTCCACCTTGGCCTTGGGATAACGCGTCCGCGCGTCCGCCTCCACCTTCGCCAGGATGTCCGGGGCATTGTCCAGAAACTCCCGGATGGTCCAGGCGTTGGAGGGGTGGAAGGGCAGGGCGATCATGGGCTCCACCGCGCTGAGGTCCAGCTCGATGTACTTGTCGTACCAGGCGAAATCGTCGGGATGAAGCTCCTTGTACTCCGCCCCCCGTCCGTGGGCCTCGTAGAAGCCCCGGGTCTCGTCGTCGGTCTCCCAGATGGAGGAGAGGCAGGTGGTCTCCGTGGTCATGACGTCGATGCCGTTCCGGAAGTCGATGGGCAGCCCGGCGATCCCCGGCCCGGCGAATTCCAGGACGCAGTTGTTCACAAAGCCGCTCTCAAAGGTGGCCTTCACCAGGGCGATGGCTACGTCGTGGGGCCCCACGCCCCGCTTGGGCGCGCCGGTGAGGTAGACCAGCACCACCTTGGGGTAGGGCACGTCCCAGGTGTTTTTCAGCAGCTGCTTGGCAAGCTCCGGCCCGCCCTCGCCCACGGCCATGGTGCCCAGGGCCCCGTAACGGGTGTGGGAGTCGGAGCCCAGGATCATCTTTCCGCAGCCCGCCAGCTGCTCCCGGGCGTAGGAGTGGATGACGCTCTGGTTGGCGGGGACGTAGATTCCCCCGTACTTCCGGGCGGCGGAGAGGCCGAAGACGTGGTCGTCCTCGTTGATGGTGCCCCCCACGGCGCAGAGGGAGTTGTGGCAGCTGGTCAGGGCGTAGGGAATGGGAAACTCCCGCATGCCGGAGGCCCGGGCCTGCTGGATGATGCCCACATAGGTGATGTCGTGGCTGGCCATGGCGTCAAAGCGGACCTGGAGCCGTTCCGGGTCGCCGGAGACGCTGTGGGCCTGAAGGATACTCCAGGCCAGGGTCCGCCTCCGGCCCTCCTCGGGGGAGACGGGGGCGGCGGATTGAAGCGCGCCGCCGGAGAGAAAGACGCCGCTGTCGTGTAACGTAATCATAACTACAACCTCCTGAACTCAGCCTCGGTCCGCCAGGGGCACGTAGGGCGCCCGGGTGCAGACGGTCTTGTAGGCGGGGCGGATGATCCGCGGGTCGCTGGAGCAGCACTCCTCCATGCGGTGGGCGCACCAGCCGGCCATGCGGGCGCTGGCGAAGATGGCGGTGTACAGGTCCGCGGGAATGCCCAGGAGCCGGTATACGAAGCCGGAGTAGAGGTCCACGTTGGCGCAGATGGGCTTGTCGACGCCCCGGACCTCCTGGAAGACCTGGGGGGCCAGGCGCTCCACGGACTCGATGAGGTCCAGCTGGTCCACCATGCCCCGCTTCTCCGCGAGATGGCGGGAGAACTGCTTGAGGATTTCCGCCCGGGGGTCCGAAAGGGTGTAGACCGCATGGCCCATGCCGTAGATGAGGCCGGTGCCGTCTCCCAGCTCCCGGTTCAGGATGCGGACCAGCTGGTCCTTCACCTGGCCGTCGTCCTTCCAGTCCCGGACGGCGTTGCGGAGGTAGCGCATCATCTCCACCACCTTGATGTTGGCCCCGCCGTGGCGGAAGCCCTTCAGGGACCCCACGGCGGCGGCGATGGCGGAGTAGAAGTCCGTTCCCGTGGAGGTCAGCACCCGGCAGGCGAAGGTGGAGTTGTTGCCGCCGCCGTGCTCCGCGTGGAGGATCATGCACAGGTCCAGGAGCTTGGCCTCGTCGTCGTCAAACTTCGAGTCCTTCCGCAGGGTGTAGAGGAAGTTCTGGGCCACGCTCAAATCCGTCCGGGGCCGGTGGAGGTAGAGGCTGTCCTTGTCGAAGTAATGCCGCTTGGCGGCGTAGGAGTGGGCCACGATGGTGGGCGTCCGGGCCACCATGCGGAAGGACTTGAAGAGCTCGTTCTCCAGGCTCATGTTCTCCGCCTCCCCGTCGTGGGAGTGGAGGGCCAGGATGCAGCTGGCCAGCTTGTTCATGATGTTCTTGTTGGGGGAGCGGAGGATCATGTCCTCGGAGAAGTAGCCCGGAAGCTGGCTCCACCGGGCCATGAGGACCTGGAAGTCCTCCAGCTGGGAGGCCGTGGGCAGCTGGCCGAAGAGGAGGAGGTACACCGTCTCCTCGAAGCCGAAGCGGTCCTCCCGGATGCAGCTTTGGATCAGGTCCTCGATGCTGATGCCCCGGTAGAAGAGCCGGCCCTTCCGGGGGATCTTTTCCCCGTCCTTCAGATCGTAGCCGTCCACGTCGCCGATGTTGGTGACGCCGGCGATGACGCCCGTTCCGTTGGGGTACCGGAGGCCCCGCATCACGTCGGCGTCGGTCCGGCAGGAGGGGAAGATGTCGTTGTCCCGGATGAAGTCCTCGGACCCGCTGACGAAGGACAGGGAGGACTCGATGAGCTCCTGGTGGCGGAGCATCCGGTGGAGATCGCGTTCGGTTTTGTAAGACATATCAGGAAACCGCCTTTAAAAAGTGATCGACGGGCCGCCGGAACGGGGCCGCCAGGGTATTTTGTCTATTATAATGGATTCTCCGGCGCTTTTCAATGCTGTAAATTGACAAATCATCTTCCCGAAAAAAGGCCCCGGTTTGGAGAACCGGAGAGTTCCGCCGGCCCCCGGGGGCCCGCTCCGTCTCTCCTGTGACAAAAACGCCCCCGCGGACCGCCGGTCCGCGGGGGTGAGAACAGTCCTTTTAAGTCTTTTAAGAGGCCTGATTGTGGAAGAGGTTGGCTTGCAGCAGCCGCTCCTTCTGGGCGGTGGAGATGGTGTCCGTGATGTCTTTGATGAAGACATAGAACAGGAGGTGTTCCTCGCCCCATTTGGAGTTTTCCAGGTGGCCGTAGTCGTCCACCCAGCGGATGGAGCCGTCCTTGCGGATGATCCGGTACTGCACGTAGTCCAGCTTCCCCTCGGAGCGCTGGATCTGGTTCTGGATCTCCCACTCCACCCGCTTCAGGTCGTCGGGGTGGACGATGCCCTGGAAGGAGTGTCCCACGTGCTCCAGCAGCTCTCCCATGCTCTCGCAGCCGAAGAGCTCCATCAGCGCCGGGTTGGCGTACAGGATGCTCTCGTCCTCCATGGCGCGGTAGATGAAGAAGCCGTCGGACATACTGGCCAGGGAGTCCGCCATGCGCTTTTCGCGCAGCTCCTCCTCCTTCCGCATCTCCTTGTCGATGCTCCGGATGGTCAAGACGGCCGTCTTGGGCTTTCCCTTCTTCCGCTCGCTGACCGTCACGCTGGCCACGCACCACTCATCCGGGTTCTCCGGCGAGCAGCGGCGGTAGCGGTAGTAAACGGAGTCCTCCGTTTTCAGGGCCTCGCGCAGGTTCTCCAGGGACAGGAAGCGGCGCACATTCTCCTCGTCCTGCGCCAGGATGCGGCCCATGACGATGTGCCGCTCGATCATCCCCTCGTAGTTGCCCCGGTCCATGATGAGGTCGTCCTCGGGGTAGAGCTTCCGGCAGTAGTTCTCCTTCAGCTGTAAGTAGTAGACCTCCTGATAGGCGTGCAGCAGGCTGTCCAGGGATTTCTGCTGCATCTGCATCTGGGTCACGTCCTGCATCAGACAGGCCAGGCAGCCGTAGCTGTGCTGATAGAGGTTGAACTGGAAGTAACGGTTGGAGACGGAGCTGTAGGCGTAATAGGTGAACGCGTCGCCCAGGTAGGCCGCCTGATAGGCCCTCTGGGCCAGGACCTTCCAGTCCTCCTTAAAGGCCTTCTTGAAGAGGTGGCGCAGGTGCTCCCGGCTGCCGCCGCACATTTTATTCATCTGGGGGTTGGAGTAGAGGATGTCATACTCCTTGGGCCGCTGCTTCTTGTCCAGCGTGATGCGGAAGAGCCCGTAGCCGCAGGGGAGGGAGCCGTAGCACTGGTCCAGCCACTCCTGCTCTTTGGGATCCAGGACCGTCGCGGCGTTATCGCTCCACACCCGTCTCTCCCGCTCCTCCTCCAGGGGCGTGATGTCCGACATGGAGATGAAGAATGTTCGGTGCTTGTCCTTCTCCTGGAGGAAGAAGACCCTGGCGTGAACCCAGAGCACCCTCCCGTCCAGGCACAGGAAGTGGATGTACCCCTCGGAGTTGACGGGGTAGCTCTCATAGGCCTCCTCGAAGAGGGAGAGCAGGACCGGCCGGTCGTCGTCCCGGACGCTGTCCCGGAGCCTCTGGGTCAGCGTGCTCATGTCCGGGGTTTTCACGCCGGACATGTCGAAATACTGCTCGTTGGCCCGGAGGATCTCAATCCGGTTTTTATAGACGTCGTAAATGGCCGAGGGTCCCAGGATGTTGTTGACCATGGTGTCGGTGAACAGGTTCCCGTCCATGAACTCCCGGATGTGGAAGTTTTCCGCCTGCTTGCAGTGCAGCCCGGTGAAGTCCAGGCGGCGCTCGTCGGAGAGCATCTCCTCGAACTGCCCCAGAGGCAGGGGCTTGCAGTAGTAATAGCCCTGGGTGTAGCGGCAGCCCATGCTCCGCAGGATGTTCTCCTGCTTCAGCGTCTCCACGCCCTCCACGATGACGGGGAGCCCCATCTGCCGGGCCATGTTGATGATGGATTCCAGGATGCTGACGCCCTTGTGCTCCTCCAGCTCGTCCATGTCCAGGAAGCGCATGTCGATTTTCAGCACGTCCACCGCGATGCTCTTGAGCATGTTCAGGGAGGAGTAGCCGCTGCCGAAGTCGTCCATCATGACCAGGAAGCCGGCCTCCCGCAGGCGGTCCACCGTCCGGTTGACGATGCTGCCCTCCTCGGTGCAGGCGCTTTCCGTAATCTCCGCCTTGATGTACTTGGCGGGCAGGTCGTACTTTTTCAGCAGCTTCGTCAAAAACGCGGGCACGTCCATGGAGACCACGTCGATGCGGGAGATGTTGATGGAGATGGGGATTGGGCGGCCTCCCCGGTCCAGCCAGGTCCGCAGCCACTGGCAGACCTTCTCCCAGATCCGCTGGTCCAGGAGGTAGATCATGCCGCTGCGCTCCAGGAGGGGGATGAATTTTCCGGGGGGAATCAGGCCCTTTTCGCCGTGCTGCCAGCGGACCAGGGACTCGGCGCCCACCACCTTGCCGGTGGAGATGTCGCACTGGGGCTGGAGGAAGAAGGTGAACTCGTCCCGCTCCATGCCCTCGTTGATCTCCGCCAGCATGCGCATGTCGTTCTCCAGGCGCTCCTCCATGTCGGGGTCGTAGAGGACGATCTGCTGGCGGCCCGTGGCCTGGGACAGGGCCAGAGTGGCCCGGTCATAGTACAGCTCCGGGGGGAGCTCCAAATCGTCGATGGGGCTGACGCCGAACTGGGGAACCACGCCGGCCATGCCGCCCAGGATCTCGATCCCGGCGCGGATGTCGTCCAGCAGCTGCTCCACCAGCTCCATCTTCCAGGGCATGATGATGCAGAAATTGTCGCCCTCGAAGTATCCCGTCACGCCGCCATAGCGCTTCCGGGTGGTCTCCAGGCAGTCCGCGATGTAGCGCAGCAGCTTGTCGCCCACGCTCCGTCCGTGGATCTTGTTGAACATGCGGAAGTATACCATGTCGATGGCCACGACACAAAAGGCGTCGGGCTCAACCTCCAGGATGAACTCCCTGGCCTCCTCCATGAAGAAATGGGGATACTGGAGTCCCGTCAGAAGGCTCCTCGAAAGGACCTCCTGTCCACGACAGGCGGCCTCACGGTCTGTCTTTTGATTCATAAAGCTCCCCTCCGTAAATCCCGGCGCGCGAATCGCGCCGGCCTCCGTGATTTATATCACTACCCTCACACTAAAGATACCATATTTTTCCGGAATTGTCAACTGTTGGAACGTTCGGTTTCGTACTTTATTACCACAGTTGTGGACAAAAACCGTATATGTTTACGGTTTATGTGGACTTTTAGGCGGCTTTTTGAGAGGCGGATCGCCGGCGGGGAAGCCGTATATTCCATTTCCGGCCCGCATAGCATCCTTGCGGGAGGTGTCTGCCATGGAAAAACGAATAGGGCCGGAGGAGTCCTCGAAGCTCTGTGTGACGGTCCACTGTGCGGATAAGGGGCCGAGCCTGGAGTCCTGCCTGGTCTCCATATTGAGTGCGCGCCTGTCTAAGGGCGGAGGGGGGCAAGTATGACCTTTGTGCGCGGCGGGAAGGAGAAGGGCCCCGCCGTCCAATGGCGCGCAGCGGTCTATGTCCGCCTCAGCAAGGAGGACGGGGACAAGCTGGAGAGCGACAGCATCCAGAACCAAAAGCGGATCATCGAGCAGCACATCCAATACCTGCGGGACCAGGGGGAGCAGATCGCCTCCGTGGAGGTGTACTCGGACGACGGCTACCCGGGCGGCAGCTTCGACCGCCCGGCGTACAGGCGCATGATGGGGGACGTCGAGGCGGGAACCGTCAACTGTGTGATCTTCAAGGACAACTCCCGTCTGGGCCGGAATTACCCGGAACTGGGCCGCCTCATGGAGGACTATTTCCCCCAGAGGGGCGTCCGGGTCATCTCCGTCCTGAACCACATAGACAGCCTGAAGGACCCCCACGGGTATTCCAGCGCCCTGGTCTCCTTTTCCAATATCATGAACGACGACTACATCCGCCAGCTTTCGATCAAAATCAAATCCACCTTCGCCATGAAGCGGGAGCGGGGGGAGTTCCTGGGCAGCCGCGCCCCCTATGGCTACATGAAAAGCCCCGAGGACCGGCACAAGCTGGCCGTCGACCCGGAGGCCGCCGAGGTGGTCCGCATGATCTTCGACTGGTATGCCGGGGGGACGCCCGCCAGCCGCATTGTGAAGCGGCTCAACGCCCTGGAGATCATGCCTCCCTCGGCCTACAAGGCCAGCAAGGGGTGTAAAGGCTTTGACCGGCACTCCAGCGGCGGCGTGAAGCGGAGCGCCTGGGCGCTGACCACGGTGAACTCCATCTTGAAGGATGAGGTGTACATCGGGAACCTGGTGCAGGGCAAGCATAAAAGCGTCTCCTACCGGACCAAGAAAATGGCCCCGGCAGACGAGAGCGAGTGGACCGTCATCGAGGGGACCCACGAGGCCATTATCCCGGACGAGGTATTCACCATCGTCCACGACCGCTTCGCGAGGCGCGCCAGGGCCGCTCCAAACCGGCAGACAAGCTATCTGCTGT
The DNA here is from genome assembly GCA_910587875.1 of uncultured Oscillibacter sp. Lineage (GTDB taxonomy): Bacteria > Bacillota > Clostridia > Oscillospirales > Oscillospiraceae > Oscillibacter. The sequence goes on from CAJUOD010000081.1 coordinate 7,577, forward strand.
CCGGCTTTGTGAAATGCGCCCATTGCGGGGGGCGGATGAACCGCAACGTCTCCCGCGGCGTCGCCCGGTTCCGGTGCGTGACCCGGATTTACGCCCCCGGGAAGTGCCAGTGCCCGTCCATCCGGGAGGCGGCGCTGGAGGCGGCGGTACTGGAAGCGGTACAGGCGCAGATCCGGGAGCTGGTGGATGCGGAGGTAGTCATAGCCAAAGCCCGGCAGGCCAAAAGCGACAGCCGCGCCGCCGGCGAATACCGGATCACGCTCAGCCGCGCGGAGCGGGAGCGGGAACGGCTGGAGGACGCGCGGTTCCGCCTGTACGACAATTTTGAAAGGGGGATCCTGGACCAGGAGGAGTACCTCCGCTTTAAGGAAAAATACGGTGTGGAGATTGCGGAGCAGGAGAGGCAGATCCAGCGCCTGCGGGAGGCCATGGCGGAGCGCGGGGAGGCCCGGCGGCAGGACGACGCGTTTGTCTCGTACTTTGAGCGGCACGGCAATATCGACCGCCTGGACCGGGAGACGCTGGAGCGGCTGGTGGAGTATGTCTCCGTGGAGGACGGGACCCATGTCCATATTTATTTCAGGTTCTCCCGGGGGCACGAAGAATCCTCCGCCCTCCCGGTGGAGGCGGGGGTGTGCTGAGGAGCGGCAGTCCTATGTCATCAGCAGCACGCCGTCCACCGCCGCCGAGACGGCGGCGTAGTCGTGGCCCTCGTACAGCAGCCCCCGCTGGCGGGTGTTGGTCTTCGGCGCCAGCGCCGCCCAGAGAAACCGCCCCTGGGCCGCCAGCAGCTGCCGCAGCCGCCCCAAAAACGCCGCGTAGGCGTCCGCCAGCTGCCCCGGCAGGTACTCGAAGTCCACGTCCAGCCCGGCGAAGTCCTTCCGCAGCACGGTTTGCAGCACCTCCGCCGCCAGCCGCCCCTGGGCCTCGTAGTCCGTCAGGATGAACTCCGCCCGGCCCGTGTCGAACTGGCCCGCTTCCGTCAGGGTGGACAGGTGCATCACCGGCCTGGTCCCCCGGGCCCGGGCCGCCTCCAGCATGGCCTCGTCGTCCAGGGGCAGAAGCCCGCCCTCCGCCGTGATGCCGTAG
>CAJUOD010000081.1:8675-13415 GCA_910587875.1 uncultured Oscillibacter sp.
CCTGCGCCAGCAGCTCCGGGGAGATGAAGGGGTAGGCGTAGCCGTTGAACACGCCCTCCCCCAGCTTCTCGTCAAAGTAGGAGATCACCAGCAGCTGCCCCGCCGCCAGGGCCTCCTCCCCGCCCAGGGTCCAGTTGTTCCGCCAGAGCTGCCGGACGGTGGTCCCGTATTGGGCGGCGATGGAGGTCAGCGTCTCCCCCGCCGCCGCCACGTGGACCGACCGGGGGAAGCGCACCACCAGCGTCTGCCCCACCGCCAGGGCGAAGTCCGGCGGCAGCTCGTTGTCCGCCGCCAGCTGCCTTGGGGCCACGCCGTACCCGGCGGCGATGGTGTCCACGGTCTCCCCGGGGCTCACCACATGAATCGTCATAAAATACCACCTCTTTCAAAAGAGCCTATGTCCGCCCCTTTGTCCCCTATGCGGCCTTTCCCGCATATCCCGCCGCCCGCCGCCATATGTATGGACCAACGGGACAAGGAGGCGACGCGGATGCGCAAACGGTGGACCCGATATCTGACCCCCGGCCTGGTCTTCCAGTCCGTGCTGATCGGCGGGGGCTACGGCACCGGGGCGGAGATTGCCCGGTACTTCGGCAGCTTCGGCCTGCTGGGGGGCGTGCTGGCCCTGGGGGCCGCCGCTGCCGGCTGGGCGCTGCTCTGCGCCGTCACCTTCGAGTTTGTCCGGATCTTCCGCACTTACGACTACGGCTCCATGATGCGCCGCCTCCTGGGCCGGGCGGGGATCCTCTACGACCTCTGCTTCTACGCCATGCTCCTGCTGGTCCTGGGGGTGGTCAACGCCACCGCCGCCGCCATGGTACACGCCCTGACGGGCCTGCCCTCCTGGGTTGGGGTGGCCCTGCTCTCCTTCGGCGTGGTCTTCCTGGTGCTGAGGGGCACGGAGGCCATGGAGAAAGCCCTCTCCCTCTGGGCCTACGTGCTCTACGCCGTCTTCCTCCTCTTCTTCGCCGCCGTCTTCCTCCGCTTCGGGGACGCCGTGGCCGACGAGCTCCGGCGGGGGGAGATCGGCCCCGGCTGGCTCTTCAGCGGCCTGCGCTACGCCTCCTACAACCTCATCTGCGTCTCCATGATCCTCTATACCCTTCGGGACCTGAAGACCCGCCGGGAGGCGGTGACCTGCGGCGTCCTGGCAGGGCTCCTGGGAGCGGCCCCCGCCCTGCCGCTGCTGCTGGCCATGGGCTCCGACCTTCCGGCGGCCCTGGCCTCCGAGACGCCGGTGACCACCATCTTTGAGCGGCTGGAGATGCCCTGGCTCTATGTCCTCTTTGAGATCGTCCTCTTCGGCACCCTCGTCGAGACCGCCGCCGGGTTCATCAAGGCCCTGGAGGACCGGATTGAGCGCTCTCTGTTCCGGGAGCGGTCCTTTCAGTTTGTACAGCCCCTCATCACCGGGGCGGTGACGGCCCTGGGGATCTGCGTCTCCACCTTCGGCCTGACGGAGCTCATCGACAAGGGCTACGGCGCCATCAGCCGCGGCGCGCTGCTCCTCTTCGCCCTGCCCATGCTGACGTTCGGCGTCCGCATGATCCGGCGGGCCGGAGGCTAGGCGTTCGACGCCTTCCGGCCTTCTTCCCCTCCGCCCCTCCAAAATCCGCCGGTGTTTTTTGGCGGCCTCTCCTGGGAGTTTGTCCCATCCCAGGCTTGTATTCCCGGCGGCGGTATGATATACTGACTTCAATTTCGCAAACGAGGTGAATGAAATGGCTTTTTTTGGAGGACAGTCCAGGACCGCCCCCGCCACGGAACCCCAGGCCGAGCTTGACCAGCGGGAGGGCTCCGACATCCCCGAGCTCCCCGATCCCCGGAACAACACCGTCATTGCCAAGGACCTGGTGGTCACCGGCAGGCTCAGCGGCGAGGGCGTGGTCCAAATCGAGGGCGTGGTGGAAGGCGAGGTCAGCCTGAAGGGCTATGTCATCGTAACGGCCACCGGCAGGGTGAAAGGCCCCGTGGAAGCCGACGTGATCCGCATCGCCGGACAGGTGGAAGGCAACCTGATCTCCCACGACCACATCCAGCTGGAGCGGACCGGAACCATCAACGGCGACGTGACCACGGTCTCCTTTGTCATTGAAAACGGAGGCCGCCTCAACGGCCGGACCACCATGCTCCCCGAGCAGGCCTCCACGCCCCATGTGGAGGGCCTGGAACCCTCCCGGCCCGAGGAACGGGACGCCGGGGAGGCCGACGACTGAGCGCGTACATCCAAGGAACTTGCCCCGTCCGGTGAAAATACTTTTCGCCGGACGGGGCAAACTTGATTTGTTCACACTTTTCCTGTAAAATACTGTGAAAAGAGAAAATGAAAGGAGGGCTTTTCTCATGCCCTTTACATTTCAGTTCGGCGGCCCCAACGCCTTCGGCGGCGGGTTCAACCCCGAAAACTTCCAGGGCGGGAACCCCAATCCCCGGCCCCGGAAGCCCAAAAAGCCCCGCCGCGCCATGGGCAGCGCCTTCAGCCGCACCGTCACCAACCTGCTGGTGACCCTGGTCTTCGGCGCGGTCTACTTCTACCTGGAGCTGCCCGCCCTGAACCTCCACGCCGAGGAGTTCTATGTCTTCGTCTTCCTCCTCTGCGCCGTGTACTGCGTCTGCGCCGTCTTCACCTCCGGCTTCCAGACGGACGGCGGCGTCAAGGGCTACTTCCACTTCGTCCGCAAGCAGTGCACCGTCCCCTTCCTGGCGGTCATCGCCCTGATCATCGCCCTGGCCTTGGGAGCTCTGTCCAGCTGGGTGGTCCTCCGGGCGGGGAGCTATTCGGAGCTCCTCCCCATCCAGACCGGCGATCTCACCGCCGAGGTGGAGGAGATATCCTATGACCAGATCCCCATGCTGGACGCGGACTCCGCCGCCCAGCTGGGCACCCGGAAGCTGGGCGAGCTGGCGGACATGGTGTCCCAGTTCGAGATTCTGCCCACCTACACCCAAATCAACTATCAGGGCCGCCCGGTGCGGGTGACCTCCCTGCGCTACGGGGACCTCATCAAGTGGTTCACCAACCGGGGCGACGGCCTGCCCGCCTATATCATCATCGACATGGTCAGCCAGGAGGCCGAGGTGGTCCGCCTGCCGGAGGGCATGAAGTACACCACCGCGGAGCACTTCGGCCGGAATCTCTACCGGCATCTCCGCTTTCACTACCCCTCTATGATGTTTGACGAACCTGTCTTCGAGATCGACGAAGAGGGCACGCCCTACTGGGTCTGCTCCCGCATCGTGCGGACCATCGGCCTCTTCGGCGGCGTGGACGTGAAGGGGGCGGTGCTGGTGAACGCCGTTACCGGGGAGAGCGAATATCACGAGCAGGTCCCCAACTGGGTGGACCGGGTATATTCCTATGACATCATTATGCAGCAGTACGATTATTACGGCATGTACCACAACGGCTTCCTGAACTCCATCTTTGGCCAGCGGGACGTGACGGTCACCACAGACGGCTGGAACTATATTGCCATAGACGACGATGTGTATATGTACACCGGAGTCACCTCGGTCACCTCGGACCAGTCCAACATCGGCTTCATCCTCTCCAACCAGCGGACCAAGGAGACCAAATTCTATCCCTGCGCCGGGGCCACGGAGCAGTCCGCCCAGGTGTCCGCTCAAAGCCGGGTCCAGCAGATGAGCTATGTCGCCACCTTCCCCCTGCTGCTGAACATTGCCAATCAGCCCACATACTTCATGTCCCTGAAGGGCCAGGACGGCCTGGTAAAAATGTACGCCATGGTCAACGTCCAGCAGTACCAGATCGTGGAAACCGGGCAGACTCTGGCGGAATGTGAGAACAACTACCGCCAGGCCCTGGCCCACGCGGGTCTTATCGCCGCCGGAGAGCAGGCCCCCGCCGTTGGGGACCAGCAGGAACAGGAGGGCGTCGTGGCGGAGATCCGCAGCGCGGTCATCAGCGGCGACACCCACTACTATGTCCGCATGGAAAACAGCCTGGGCTACCTGGACTTCAACGCCTCTGACGTGCCCCTGGCGGTGCTGCTGAATGTCCGGGACCACATCCGCTACACCTTTGTGCTGGAGGGCGCGGAGTTCCCGGAGCACGGCATTGTCCCGGCTACGGGGTTTGAGTATATCGATTGGGACAACTAAAAAAGGCGGGCCTCTCGGCCCGTCTTTTTCTTTTTATTTCCGCAGGAGGATCAGTCCCAGGGTGTTGGGGCCGCAGTGGCAGAAGATGGTGCAGCCCGCCTTGGCCTCCAGGATCTCGCCGAAACGGCCGTCCTCCCGGATGATCTCCCGGGCGATGCCCGCCAGCTCGTCCCCCGGGCAGGTGTCCACCAGGAAGATGCGGCTGAAATCCAGGTCCGTCCGGTCCTTCAGGCGCTCCCGGACGTAGTCCGCCACCACCTTGGCGATGTTCCCCCGGTACTTTTTGGTCACGGACATCTTCCCGTCGATGACCTCCACGCAGGGGTGGAGCTTCAGCAGGTTCGCCCCCAGGGCAGTGACGGCGGAGCAGCGCCCGCCCTTCTTCATATAGTCCAGCCGGTCCAGGACAAAGCTGGTTTCCAGCCTGGGGACCATGTTCTCCAGGAGGTCCAGAATCTCCGCCACGGACTTCCCCGCCCGGGCGGCGTCCGCGGCGGCCAGGACCATCATGCCGTGGCCCACGGTCAGGTTCCCGGAGTCCACCACGTAGACCTCCGGCACCTCCTCCGCCGCCAGCTTGGCGTTCTGGCAGCAGCAGGAGAACTCGCTGCCGATGTT
>CAJUOD010000082.1 GCA_910587875.1 uncultured Oscillibacter sp.
CACACAAAAGAGGGAGCCGCCCTGTTGGGCGGCTCCCTCTTTTCTTTCTTTGACTTTCGCTGGAACGGCGTCAAACCTCGGCCGGGGCCTCCTCGGAAGCGCCAAACGCCTTGAGCGCCCGCTCGTCGGCTTCCCGCTTCTCCTCGATGGCCTCTTTCAGAATCATATCCTTGACTTTTATGGGGCCACGCTATTAGGTAGTGCTAACATATCACATTTGGTCCCATCTGTCAACGCTTTTCAGCCCTCATTCTCCCAAGTAGTCCCAGCTTTTCACCCCTAATCCCAAGCTGGAAGAGGTAAAATTCCGGTAGCCCAAACAGGCTCTTTCCCCTCTGGCCCCTAGCTTTTCCCCATACTTAAAGCCCCGCTGTCCAACTCCAGAAGCGGCAAAAATCCGGTAAACCCCTCACGCCGCCTTTTGATAGTCAATCACGGAGATCTCCTGCATGAGCCTTTTAGCCGCTGATACCAGCCTTTCCAACCGCTCGGCAACTTCATCCGTGTAAAACTTTTCCCCACATTGCTCACATTCCTCACAAGGAACGTTTTTAATGACGATAATACAATTTTTATAGTTCACCACATGCGTTGTAACAGAATCTTTCACCGTGTCGCATTTGCAAAACATACACATAAGTCAACGCTCCTTTCTGGTTTTCAAGTCGGCCTCAAACTTTTCTATGCTGGGATAATAGACCGTAATGACATAGGCGGTAACTCCATCCACTCCTATCACGGTATGAAGAACCTTGCCCTTTGTAGTATACCCGAAAATCAAACAGCTAGGAAAGGGGTAATCATTAGGGTAGTCCTCTATAATCTCCCCTTGAAGAACGCAGGAGAGTACGTCAGCCCTTGAAATATCACGCTCCTGCATCCGTTCCAAGCAGTGGGTAGACCACTTGACAGAACGCTTTTGAAACAGCGATTGAACTTTTTGAATGTCTATCTCTACCCCCTCCAGTCTATTATTATCATATCGCATACGGGTCAAAAATTCAAGCGCAATATTTAACCCGGTAGCCTCTTCCCAAGGCTACCGGGCTTCTTTTCTCACGCCAGCAGTTTGTCGATACCCGCCAACTTGTCAATCTCCTTCTCTTTCGTATCCTCCAAAAGGTGAACATAAATATTGTAGGTTGTCTTGACATTGGCGTGTCCCAACTGCTCACTGATCGCCTTAATATCAACCCCAGCCTCAAAACATCTTGTTGCGTAGGTGTGTCGTAGTGTGTGCATTGTCGCTCCTGCAATACTGCACTTGGCAAAAATCCTATAAAGCGAGTTCTGCAAGTTCCGATTATGTACCATGTTCCCCCGTGTATTCGGAAACACTAGGCCGCTCTCGCTCCATTCCTCCCCTGACTGCTCTACCCGCTTCATCATCTCCGCTTTATGCTCCTTCAGAACCCCAACTAAACCAGAGGTAATAATCACTTTTCGTTTGCTGGACTTCGTTTTACAGAAGTCCTGAACCACCTGCGGAGCTGAATGACTGGCGTAGTCATGACAGACGATCGCTTTTTTATTTACCCGGATTGTCCGCTTCTCCAAGTCTATATCCTCCCATGTCAAAGGGATACCCTCCCCCATCCGCAAGCCGGAATATAGATACATAAGGAGCATGGGCCGATAATATTCCCCCTCTAACTGCTCAATAAACCTTTGCTGTTCCTCTTTTGACAGCACCCGCATATCCTCTGTATCATCCTTGGGGAATGTCACCCCTTTACAGGGATTCCGAACCATCATGCCAAGCTCAACCGCCTTTTCAAGAGAACCATGTATGATATTATAATTTTTCACAAAGGTTGAACAACTGCCGCCTATTCTGTCAAGGCAACGCTGGATATGATAGGTGCTCAACTCCCGCAGTACAATATCCCCAATGTAGGGCTTGATATGGATTCTAAAATTATTGCGATAGCTCGTCAGCGTAGCCGGAGCCAGCTTCGGGGCCTTATGCTTTTCAATCCAGTTTTCCATCCAATCACCCATCTTGACCGCCGCCCTGCTCTGACTGACCCCCATTCCCTTCTCCGCTTGAAGCTGGCGCAGAATCTCCGCCGCTTCTGCCTGTGTAGCCGCATAGCGATAAATGTACTCTCGCTTGCCATTGTCCTTATACAGCCCGCTAGGAAAAGTTACCAACCATTTAGAATCCTTGCGCTTTCTGATACTGCCCTCTCCGTTTGCCCGCTTTGCCATACTCAATCGCTCCTTTCTAAAAGAGTGGGGCGGATTGTAACGCCAATCCGCCCCGGTGTCAATAGATGCCCTTACTTTTCCCTGTTCCTTTGCTTCACAAAGTATTCCAGCTTATAAATGCAGTACATCCATTGTGTGAAAGATTCCCCATCAGCCCCTTTGAAGCGTACATTTGTCTGATAACCCTTACATGAGTTTGTTAAGTACAAAAATCCATAATTCTTCAGCTTCGGCAAAAGTGTATTGGGTTTCATACTTAGTTCTTTTTCCACCATGCGGATTTGTCCATCATCCAGCGTATAATACGCCTTATGATCGTCAAGCCAGAAAAGGTGATTGTCTTTAATCGTCTGTATAACCTGATGATAAAATTGCTCTGGTTCCAGTTCCTTTGGAGCAGTTTCATAAACAGGCAAACTTCCTCGAACCTTTAGCAATACATTCAGTACTTCGACAATATCAAGAGCTTCGTCAAGACCGTTGTATTTTCCCAGGTATTCCTTTGTCATCTTAAAGATAAACTTTGAAATTCTGTTTCTTAAGGATGCTTCAGGTACATCTTTAGCAATAAAGTTATACTTTTCGGCAAGCAACATACTTGATTGCTCTGCCCTCATTTTGGGTGAAAAACTCCCATCCGAATACTGTTCACAAAACTCGATATAGCGCACTTTATCAGAATCCACATAAATCCTTGCATAAACCTTGTTATCAAGGACATCTAGGATATTTGCCATGCCGACTGTCGGTTCAAATACCCCTAGCTTACGGACTTCTTCAAGTTCATCGGCCTCACCGGCCTCCGCACGTTCATCCTCTGGAACTTCAAGAGCCAGGTTGTCTAGAACCTTAGTTACACTTGGAACAGCTTCCGTGTCAGGCGCTATGACCGCACGTTCATTCTCTGGGATTTGATTCACCAGGTCAGTGGCTGGCAGTATCATTCCTGGTACACTTTTAGCCTGTGCCATAGCTTCATTAAGGGTAATGGCCTTTCCTTCGGCGCTCTGGACCGCATTGTTATTGTCTTCTCGATTCATGTTGATATTCTCCTTTAATTAATGTAGTTTGTTCATTCATTATGCAATCTCCATCTTCTGGTCGCTCGCAGTGCTTAACCATGACAAGAATTTGTCATGGCTAACCCTGTACTGCTTTCCTACCTTGAAGCTAGGAAAATCTCGACTGTGGACCACCTCATAGGCCTTGTTGCGGGATATGCACATAACCCTTGCAACGTCCATAGGTGTCAACACGAAAGGCAGACCGTTAGTGCGCTCCATAATAGCACCTCCCTTCTATTTAATTTTGTAGGTTCACGTCGGTGTGGGATTGGGTCTTGCTGTTCCCTCTTGACAATTTTAATGTAACATACATTTTTCCAAAAACAAGAAACATTACTTTATATAATGCTTATGCGAATTTTTGAATTTATAATGTAACTCTTTTATTTTAATTATGTAACTCTATGTTCGATATTTGTATTCTTGTTTTTATAAAAAATCCGTGCCTATTGGCACGGATTAGAGTTAGTTGTCTTTCTGTTTTTCTTTCCGATATACAATAATGCCATTGACCATGGTACGCTTGTTATTAAGTAATTTAAGAGTATCTTCCAGCAACTCAATACTGCAATCATCTGCTAAACTAAATGTTAAAGTCCTTAATGCCTGTTGGACACCTTTAAGCCGTAAATCCGATTCTTGCAACGGAGCTGGCTTGTCCTTCTCTAAAAAGTAGCATAAACGGAAAAAGTGATGAGTATTCCTATCGTACCTTGCGGCCTTCTTCATGTCTTTGTGTATTTTCTCTTGAAGAGCTCTTCCTTCTTTATCATCTACCTCTTTCCCCTCTATCTTTTCGTATCCTCTCCAAGCAAACAGTTTTTTCCATTCAATTGCTGATACCGCTTCTTCCATGCTGTCCTGAGTATGCCATGTAAATATATCTTCTCCTTGAAATATCTTTTTGCTAATACCTGTTAGCTGTTCCCATTTATCCAATTCACTGGCACTACACCGTATATGGCCTGTCTCAATGGCCCTTGAATATCGTTGCCGACTTATCCCAAAGCACTCATATATTCTGTTTGCGGCATTTCTCCCCCGAATAACTTGCCACATATGGCGCATAACATAGAAATTGATTTTCTTGTTAAGTCTACATTCCCTTTTACGCTGTTCCTCTTTCTTCTTCTCCTCTTGCTCCTGTTTCTCTCTCTCCGTTTTCTCTTTCTCCTTTTCCTCTTTCTCCTGTTTCTTTTGCTCTGCCTTTTCTTCACGGGCTTTCTTTTCTTCTTCTGTAAGTACTGATTTTCCCCATTCCCTCGCCATCTCCAAACCCTCCATCGACCTATAAAATTAAACCTAGTATAATAGATTTTCGGCAAGATGGCAACAAAATGCTTTCGCAACATTTGCAACATTCGCAACAAACAGCCAGCTTGATAAAAAATCAAACTGGCTGTTGCTGTTGGAACTTTTAGAACTTCACTCGCTCCGAAGCTCCTCCAATAACTCCCGGAGAATCATCAATAGCTCTCGGAACAATACTATAAACTCATACAGCAGGTACAGCAACACCGCAAGCCCCAAACAGCTGAACCCCAGTACAAAGTCAATAGAAAGGGCGGTCATTTAGACCGCCCCCTCTCTGGCCCCCTTGGGGTCCTCTGTGGCCTCCTCCACGCTTACCCCCTCATGGATTACCACCCGGCCCTTCTCGTCCAACCTGGCCCCGCCTACGCTTATCAGGGACAGCAATGCCTTCAGCCTGTCAGCGTCCACCACCTCCAGCTTGAACCGATTGCTCACCAGCTCATAGTGATCGCCAGCCTTGCCGCCTTTGAGAACCCGAACAACAGCGAAATACTTGCTCACGCCGCTGTCCTCGTCCTCCTTAATCGGGGTAAACGTAGCCAGCCCGGTCTTGCTCAACAGGCCAATCGTGAAAGTCTCATCCATCACAACTTCCCCGGCATCGTTCACCACCACGCCATTGATCCGCTCCCCGCTGGCAATCTTGCCCTTGATTTGCTTGTCACTGTACCAAGTGAAGTCCCGGCTCTGGTTCAGATAAACCGCCCAGCCCTCACGCCGCTTCCCCAGCTTCTCCTCGAAGATAACAGTAGCCTTGCACATTTTTAAGTCCTCCTAAATTTTGATTTTTGAAAGTCCTTAACCCTTTCAACACAATCATACTAACGCTGGGTTACATGACAAACAAGACGTGAAAGTGCAAGGAAGTGACCTATAAAAACTAGGGGTGTTGCCGGGCTTGCACATACAAGATAAACGATTCAAGTCACATCAATGACAAATTGCTATCCCCGTACTGTTTTCATTATTGTCATTCTATTTCTGAAAATCATCTTTTCTAAAAATTCAACTAGCTTCATTTCTGTTGAAATTCTGTTTTTCCACTTCTCCACCCATTCCATTATTTTTTCCGGGAACCCCCTCTTATACCTTCATCTATCCCCCATTTCACTGAAAAAACACCGTACTCAAACCACGAAAATCCGATTAAGTTTTTTCTTTGATTCTCTTCAAATGCGCTCCTTATTTGCCAAAATAAACTATAAATTCAACTGCTCCAAATCTCTCAACCAGCCTAAAAAGAGTATGAAAAGAAATGCCTGTGACTTTTCTGCCCAATGTATAAAAAATGAGCCAGGTCAACACCTGGCTCAAAGATTCCATTAGGCATTCTTTTTTCTTCCCTTTTTAGGTGGGTTTAAATTCCATATGTCGGCAAGTGATTTTGCCTGTTTGCTGACAAAATCTTTAACTTTTTCCCTGCTACAAATCGGGATAATGTTTCTTTGCAACGGCGTTACACACTGACCGTTAAACCCGTGCCGTATTTGAAAATAGCAAGCGTATACTCTACCAGGGTTGCCGTATTCTTCCCGCACCCAAGCCTCTATTCCATGTATTTTTACCATGTTGCCTTATCCCTCCCTTCAAAATCAAACTACCCTCTTTTGTATTGCAAGTTTATTAACTAGCCTGTATTCAAAATATTAAATAAATATATTGTATTTGATATGTTTGAAAGTGATTTTATCCTTTAAATAGAGCAGATGCAGCCAAAATCAATTGGCTGCATCCATGTTTGTATGTATTATAATAGGTTTAAAAATCTTATATGTTTTGTTAGGGTGCTAGTTCTAGGGAGCCTGCTAGGGCTGCTTTCTCTTCATCTGTAAGGTTCCGACCAAGATCGGATCCTACGTACCCTTCATCTTGTAATCCTTGTAATGCTTTAGCAAGATCATCTAATGTAGCATCACTTTGCTGCCCTTCGCTTATTTGAGGTTGCTGTTGCTGCTGTTGAGTACTACCACTTGGCTTAGTCTGTTGTGTCTGTCCACTCTGTTGACCACCACTCTGCTGTGTGCTAGGCTTCGTAACTGACAAATACTTATTACTGATGTACGCCGTGCTACCGTCCGCCAGTTGTACTCGGCTCCAACCATCTGCATCGTTTACCCCTACTCCTGTTCGGGTTATGCTCTGACCTCTGGTTAAACTGCCTAGTTTATTACTGTCTGCGGTGTAGCTGGCTCTGATGTTTACGGTTCCTGTTGCATAGACTGTTTCGTTGCAATCGGTGAATAACTGAACCTCCGGCGTACTCTCGCCAGCTTCTTCAGTCACGTCAATCTCTATTATGTCCTGATTCTCTTCCGGTGCTTCTTTTGAAGCAGTCGGTACAATCTCCCGTTTTATTTCCTCCGGGGTTATGACTGGCTCTGTCTTGATGGGTTCGGCCTGTTGAATTTCCGGTGTTGGTTCCTGCGGGGTCTGTTCCTGTTGCCCTCCGCATGAAGCAAGCGATAGAACCAGTACAGCACTTAACCCAAGTGCCAAGTATTTTCTTTTCATACTCCTTCCTCCAAACTGCATTCTTAACAGGTTCCGCATGAGCCGCCCTAACTGGTTGTCAGGGACGGCCCATGCTTTCCCTGCCAAGAACAACAAAAGCAATGCGACGGATTTGTGTAAACCCATCACATTGCCTGATTTTTCATCAAAGCAAACACAGCTATTTTTCCTGCCCTATTGCTAAATCTGTTTTGGACAGGTATAATAATGCTGGGTGTAGAGTTTTTCTCTCTACTGTGCTGGGTGGTGCTGACACCCGTACAGCCTGGGGTCGGGCCGCAATCCCGGCCCCAGGTGCCTGCAATCGTTATTCTTGTATCTTCTATTCTACCGCTTCCAAGTATATCCGTCAATAGTTAGTAGAAAGAAGTCACCCAAAGAACTTTAGAAACTTTCCATATATCCCCTTTCCTTTGGCTGGGTGGTAGGGGGTACACTTTCAGCCCTTATATTAGGTATTCCAATTTAATTGAATCAGTAGATTATTGAATGGGTCAAGTGCGAACGAATTTCCTTTGTACTCGGCCCATTCAGTATATGTGTCCCTTCTAATACCTTGTACCAGCAAAACCCCCTTTGTAATGAAATTTTTACTATGTTCTACTTTTCAACAACCCCTCATGTACCCCTAAAGAAATTGCTATCTGCTTCATTTTTTATCATATATTGTACTATTTTCCCTTGATAATGTATGACTTTTTTCTAATTTTAAATGATTATATCCCCTTCTGCCAATATCCTTTCAAAACTCCCAGCAGATCGTTAAAGCCAAAGCCTACCACTACATAAAATTTTTCAACTTTCCAAACCCACAATTTTTCACACCTACTGTATACCTTAAAAATTTCCCTCTGATACCCTGTTTTTATCATCTGTCGATTTCAAAAATTCCCCCTTTTCCAATTATTCAGCGCAGAACCGCAATTTAATTAAATGCTGGCGGCATACTGTACCCCTCTCCCCTCCCCTATTGCTTCAAATATCAATCATAGTGTTATCGTCCTCATATTCTTTTGCTTTCCGATACCACGTTGAGCGTGAAATCCCTAACTGCTTCGCCGCCGCTGTCGCTGATAACTTCCCGGCCTTTACTTCCATATAGGCACTCTCGAAAATATCAACTGCCTTTTTAGGTCTGCCCTTCATCCTCCCATCTGCCTTTGCTATGGCGATCCCCTCGGCTTGACGTTCAAGGATTGTGTCTCTTTCAAACTCCACCAATCCCGCAAAGACTGTCAGCATAAACTTTCCTGCATTTGTATCTGTATCAATCTTTTCTTTCTGACTTACAAAACGCACCCCTTTTTCTTTTAATGTTGCTGTTAAATTAAGTAAATCTTGCGTGTTTCTAGCAAAGCGAGAAAAGGATTCAACGACTAAAGTGTCGCCCTCACGAACAAAATCCATCATCTTGTGCAGTTCTGGCCTCTCTGCGTCCTTTCCGCTCATTTTGTCTGTATAAATTTTTTCAACATCTAACTGTCTCATAAGTTCATCCTGACGAGCTGTGTTCTGCTCCTTTGTGCTAATGCGTACATATCCAACTTTCATTGTAATCGCTCCTATCAACTAGTATTTCAAATGAAACTGAACACCAAAACTGTCCTGAAAGTGTTGCGCCCGAAAAGGTATACCATTCAGAGCGTCCCAGACTTCCCCTCCCCTCCCCCTCTGGAAGTGTCCCGAAAGCTCCGTTTCTGTTTTTGGAGCGCCTTTTCGGTGCGTTCCATTTATATTGAAATCTTCATTTCAGAGCAATAAAGCACGTCCCATAAATGAGTTGAAACATTTGAAACAAATGCACAAAAAAAGAGGTACTGCCTAGGACTTCTCCCAGGCAGTACCTCTTTTTATTTAACATCAAGTACCAAGTCACCGCAATATGTACGGTGTTGGTCGTGGTCGGCAGGTGTTACCGCCTCCAACATTTCAGGCCGATTGTCAAATTTACTTCCCCGATGATGGGCGTATTGGCCCTTTTGTAATCCAGGGCACAACTCACGGTGCAAATATATCGTTTTGCCGTTCCTGCAAGTCGTGACGTATTGATTTGTTCCGCTCCAATACTCCCCCTTAATCCTTTGATAGTCCTTCATGCTTAACACAGTGAAAAATGTTTCTCCCTTTTCAACGTACTGCATGAGTACGATACCCGGGAAATTTTCACTTGTGTATGCCGGATTCCTCCCGGCGTTGGGAATTTCCGTCATGTACTTCAAAAGCGCCAATGTAATTATCAGTCTCGTAAATCTTAGTTCCATCTTCATTGTTAATGCCTCCCAAATTCATAGTGTGATCTAAATTTAAGGCAAAATCTTAAATTTAAATCTAATTTCCCTTCTTAACACAGCTTATTGGTAGGCACTAACACTGACACCCCATCAGTATCCGGCTTTTCACCCCTGCCGACAAAAAAAGAGGTACTGCCCGGGACTTCTCCCAGGCAGTACCATCTTTTACTTTTTAGGCCTATCGTAGAAGCGGTACTGTTACGGTACGGCTCCCCTTTAAACCTCTGTCGGAGCTTCGCCCGAATCCCCGAA
Organism: uncultured Oscillibacter sp.; assembly: GCA_910587875.1. Classification (GTDB taxonomy): domain Bacteria; phylum Bacillota; class Clostridia; order Oscillospirales; family Oscillospiraceae; genus Oscillibacter. The sequence continues at coordinate 9,644 of CAJUOD010000082.1, forward strand.
AGCCCTTACGGCTCTAGCGTCCTGCGCCTGCCGCTCCTCAATGGCTTCCTTCAAAATCATATCCTTCACCTTCATAAGCCGGATGGTGGTTGCGCGGTCGTTTTCATCCAGCTTCATGTTGATATACCGGATCGCCTCCTGGGTATTGGGAATCATCACATACTCCAGTGCGTTGACCCGCCGCCGGGTCTTCTCGATCTCCTCCGCCATGAGCTGGGCGGACTTCTCAATCTCCGCCAGCTTCAAGAGCTTGCGGAACACCTTCCCCAACGCGTCCACCGCCGTGTCCAGCTCGCCGGACGTGGCCGCGAAGCCGTAGGGATAGATGTCGGAATCCGACCGGGTCTGGGTCTGGAAGTCGTACACCGGCACGTTGACGGACATGATATTCTGGGTGGTCTGGGTCAGGACCACGCTCTGCTTCGGGTACAGCAGGGCCTGCTCCATGGCCTCGGAGCTCATGAGGGCGGAGGCCACCGTGAAGGCCCCGTGGACCCTCATCAGCTCCTCCTCCACCTCGGCCCGGAGGGCCCGGACCTCCCGGACCGTCTCCAGGAACTGCTTCATCAGCTCATCCCGCTTGTCTTTCAGCAGCTTGTGGCCCCGCTGGGCGGTGCGCAGCTTGCCCTTCAGGCGGGTGAGCTCCATCCGGGTGGGGCTTACCGTGATATTCGCCATGGCTCACCCCTCCTTACTGCTCGTCTTTTTTCGGCCAGTATTTCTCGATCAGCTCGGGTTTGATACGCTTCAGCTCCGCCTTGGGCAGGATGCTGAGGAGCTCCCAGCCCAGGTCCAGGGTCTCGAAAATGGAGCGGTTCTCCTCATAGCCCTGGTTCACGTAGCGCCGCTCGAACTCGTCGGCGAACTTGGCGTACAGCAGGTCCGTGGGCGTCAGGGCCGCCTCGCCCAGGATGGACATCAATTCCTTGTTGTCCTTGCCGGTGGAGTAGGCCGCGAAGAGCTGGTTCATGGTGTCCGCGTGGTCCTCCCGGGTCTTGCCCTTGCCCACGCCCTTGTCTTTCAGACGGGACAGGCTGGGCAGCACGTCCACGGGGGGATGGATGCCCTGGCGGTACAGGGCGCGGGAGAGGATGATCTGACCCTCGGTGATATAGCCCGTCAGGTCGGGGATGGGGTGGGTCTTGTCGTCCTCGGGCATGGTCAGGATGGGGATCAGGGTGATGGAGCCCTTCTTGCCCAGCTGCCGTCCGGCCCGCTCGTACAGGGTCGCCAGGTTGGTGTACAGGTAGCCCGGGAAGCCGCGGCGGCCCGGGACCTCCTTCTTGGCGGCGGAGACCTCCCGGAGGGCCTCGGCGTAGTTGGTGATATCGGTCATGATGACCAGGACGTGCATGTCCTTCTCAAAGGCCAGGTACTCCGCGGCTGTCAGGGCCATGCGGGGGGTGGCGATACGCTCGACCGCCGGGTCGTTGGCCAGGTTGGAGAACAGGACCGTCCGGTCGATGGCTCCGGTGCGCTTGAACTCGTTGACGAAGAACTCCGACTCCTCGAAGGTAATGCCGATGGCGGCGAAGACCACGGCGAAGTTGGCGCTCTCGTCTCCCAGCACCTTGGCCTGACGGGCGATCTGGGCCGCCAGGTTGGCGTGGGGCAGGCCGGAGCCGGAGAAGATGGGCAGCTTCTGGCCGCGGACCAGGGTGTTCAGGCCGTCGATGGTGGAAACGCCCGTCTGGATAAACTCGTTGGGGTAGTCCCGGGCGGCGGGATTCATGGGCAGGCCGTCGATGTCCCGGTACTCCTCGGGCAGGATGTCGGGGCCGCCGTCAATGGGGTGGCCCATGCCGTTGAAGACGCGGCCCAGCATGTCGCCGGACACGCCCAGCTGCAGGGGGTGGCCCAGGAAGCGGACCTTGGCGTCCGCCATGTTGATGCCCGCGGCGGACTCGAAGAGCTGGACCACGGCGGTGTCGCCGTTGACCTCCAGCACCTGGCCCCGGCGGGTGGTGCCGTCGTGGAGCTCCACCTCGACCAGCTCGTTATAGGTGACGTTCTCGACCATCCGGACCATCATCAGCGGGCTGACGATCTCCTCTACGGTTTTGTATTCACGAATCATTACTGGTCACCTCCCTGAGCGGCGATTTCGGCGATCTCGGCCTCCATCTCGGTCCGGAACTCCTCATAGGCCTTGGCGTACTCGTCGGCGGGGACGCTCTTGGCCCGGCCGATCTTCTCCCGGACGGGGATGTCGAAGAGCTTCATCACGTCCGCCCCCTTGGCGATGGCGTCCCGGCAGAGAACCTCGTAGCGGAGGATCAGGGCCAGGAGCTTGCCCTGGCGGTCGTAGCTGGAGTAGCCGTCGATGTCGGTGAAGGCGTTCTGCTGGAGGAAGTCCTCCCGGACCATCCGGGCAACCTCCAGGGTCAGCTGGTCGGAGGGAGACAGGGCGTCCTTGCCGACGAGCTGGACGATCTCGTTCAGGCTGGCCTCCTGCTGGAGGATGCTCATGGCCTTGCTTCTGTCCTTCATGAAGTCCTCGCCGAAGTTCTCGTCGAACCAGGGCTTCAAGGTGTCCAGATACAGGGAGTAGGAGTTCAGCCAGTTGATGGCGGGGAAGTGGCGCTTATAGGCCAGGGACGCGTCCAGGGCCCAGAAGACCTTGACGATCCGCATGGTGGCCTGGGAGACGGGCTCGGACAGGTCGCCGCCCGGAGGCGACACGGCGCCCACGGCGGTCAGGCTGCCCCGGCGCTCGTCGGAGCCGATGCACTCCACGGAGCCGGCCCGCTCGTAGAACTGGGCCAGACGGGAGGAAAGGTACGCGGGATAGCCCTCCTCGCCGGGCATCTCCTCCAGACGGCCGGACATCTCGCGCAGGGCCTCGGCCCAGCGGGAGGTGGAGTCGGCGATAACCGCCACGTCATAGCCCATGTCCCGGAAGTACTCCGCGATGGTGATGCCGGTGTAGACGCTGGCCTCGCGGGCCGCCACGGGCATATCGGAGGTGTTGGCAATCAGCACCGTCCGCTTCATCAGGGACTCGCCGGTGCGGGGGTCCTTCAGCTCGGGGAACTCCCGGAGCACGTCGGTCATCTCGTTTCCGCGCTCGCCGCAGCCGATGTAGACCACGATGTCCACGTCGGACCACTTGGCCAGCTGGTGCTGGACCACGGTCTTGCCGGAGCCGAAGGGGCCCGGGACGGCGGCGGTGCCGCCCTTGGCGATGGGGAACATGGTGTCGATGATCCGCTGGCCGGAGCACAGGGGACGCTCGGGGGAGTACTTCTTCTCATAGGGGCGGCCGATACGGACGGGCCACTTCTGGGTCATGGTCAGGGGCACGTCCTTGCCGTCCTCGGTGGTCAGCACCGCCACGGTCTCCGTGACGTTGTAACTGCCGCTCTGGATGGATTTGATGGTTCCCTTCAGATTGGGGGGCACCATGATCTTGTGGAGCACCACGGGGGTCTCGGGGACGGTGCCGATGACGTCGCCGCCGATGACCTTGTCCCCGGCTTTCGCCGTGGCGGTGAAGTCCCACTTTTTCTCGTGGTCCAGGGGAGAGACCTCCACGCCGCGGGTGATGTTGTTGCCGTGGACCTTTTCCATGATTTTCTCCAGCGGGCGCTGGATGCCGTCATAGATGCCCTCGATCATGCCGGGGCCCAGCTCCACGCTCATGGGCGCTCCCGTGGTCTCGACGACGGCGCCGGGGCCCAGGCCCGAGGTCTCCTCGTAGACCTGGATGGAGGCGGCGTCGCCCTTCATGGTCAGAATTTCGCCGATCAGGCGCTGGGGG
>CAJUOD010000083.1:0-8029 GCA_910587875.1 uncultured Oscillibacter sp.
AGCGCCAACTACCCCTTCTGCACCATCGACCCCAACGTGGGCATGGTGGCCGTGCCCGACGAGCGGCTGGACAAGCTGGCGGAGATGTACGAGCCGGATAAAAAGACCCCGGCGGTCATCGAGTTCGTGGACATCGCGGGCCTGGTGAAGGGCGCCAGCAAGGGCGAGGGCCTGGGAAACAAGTTCCTGGCCAACATCCGGGAGACCGACGCGGTGGTCCACGTGGTCCGCTGCTTCGACGATGAGAATGTCATCCACGTGGAGGGCTCCACGGATCCCCGGCGGGACATCGACATCATCAACATGGAGCTGGTCATGGCGGACCTGGAGATGGTCCAGCGCCGGGTGGAAAAGGCCGCGAAGGCCCTGAAGGGCGACAAGAAATTCCAGCATGAGGTGGACCTGTTCACCGCCCTCCAAAAGCACCTGGACCAGGGGAAGCTGGCCCGGACGTTCGAGTGCGATCCGGACGACGCCGCCCTGCTGCGGACCAGCGAGCTGCTGACCCTCAAGCCTGTTATCTACGCCGCCAACACGGACGAGGACGGGTTCTCCGACCTGGAGCATAATCAGTACTACCAGCAGGTCTGCGAGATCGCCGCCGCCGAGGGCAGCCAGGTCCTGCCCATCTGCGCCAAGCTGGAGCAGGACGTGGCGGAGCTGGAGGGCGAGGAGAAGCAGATGTTCCTGGCGGAGATCGGCGTGGAGGAGTCCGGCCTGGACCGGCTGATCAAGTGCTCCTACACCCTGCTGGGGCTCATTTCCTTCCTGACTTACGGCAAGGACGAGTGCCGGGCCTGGACCATCAAGAAGGGCACCAAGGCCCCCCAGGCCGCGGGAAAAATCCACTCCGACATCGAGCGGGGCTTCATCCGGGCGGAGGTCATCGCCTACAGCGACATGGCCGCCTGCGGCAGCGTGGCCGCCGCCAGGGAAAAGGGCCTCCTCCGCAGCGAGGGCAAGGAGTACGTGGTTCAGGACGGGGACATGATCTACTTCCGCTTCAACGTGTGAGGCGGCGTGGGAGAATCAAGAGAACGGGCGGACGCATAGCGTCCGCCCGTTTTGCCGGGAGAAAAATTTTTCCGCCGGAGTGAACAGAAGGGCCTCCCCAAACGTGTTATCAGTGAAAGGCGCTTTTCAGACGAAGGAAAGGAGGCATTGCCTTGACGGAACAGGAATTGAGCAATGCCATGAAAACCCATGGAGACGCGGTATACCGCCTGGCCCTGTGCCGCCTCCAGAACGCCGCCGACGCGGAGGACGTCTATCAGGACGTGTTCCTCCGCCTGCTGGAGCAGCGGACCGGCGGCTGGGACGGGGAACGGACCAAGGCCTGGCTGCTCCGGGCGGCGCTGAACCGCTGCGCCGACCTGGGGCGGGCCCGGAAGCGGCGGGGCGCCGTTTCCCTGGACGAGGTGCCGGACATGGCCCGGCCCGTGGACGAGGCGGCGGCGGAGCTGTGGGACGCGGTGGCCCGCCTCCCCGAGAAGCTGCGGACGGCGGTCCACCTCTTTTACGGCGAGGGCTATGAGAGCGGCGAGATCGGGGCCCTGCTGGGCGTCCCGGCGGCCACGGTACGCAGCCGCCTCCGCCGGGCCCGGGCGGAGCTGAAGAATTTACTGGGAGGTTTTGACGATGGAAAATCGATACCGGAAGCTGACGGAACAAATCCATACGCCCGCCGGGCTGAATGACCGGGTGCTCTTCGAGGCCCGCCGCCGGGCGGCGGAAACGCCCCCCCGCCGGGAACGGCACAGCTGGGGACAGCCGGAGAGGGCTCGCGCCGTCGCGACGGCTGTGCCCCGGAGTCGGGCCTTTGTGCGGACGGCGGTTTGCGCCGTCTGTGCCCTGGCGCTGGTGCTGGGGGGCTTTTCCCTCCGGCCCGCGCCTGTGGCGGAGCCCGCCGAACCCGCCGGGAGCGCTTGGCAGGAGACGATTGCCCCGGCCCAGGTGTTGGTGCCCACCTTCGGCCTGACGGCCTACGCCGCCATGACCGAGAACGCCTACGGCCCGGCGGAGGACGGCAGCATCGCCTTCGCCGTAGGGGAGGGCTGCGTGACGCCGGAGTTCGGCGATTTTACCGGGTGCCTCTTCCAAATTACCGGGGAGAACATTGCCCAGGTGAAGATGTCCATCGACCGGGGCGGGCTGTACCGCTACCAGTCCCGGGAGAATCTGACAGGGGAGCAGATGAACGATTACCGCCAGGCCATGGCCGAGGGCACCCTGGTCCCCGCCGCTATTAGCCGGCGGGACGACGGGACCTGGTACATGCCGGAGATGACCGCCCTGGGGGAGAGTTTCCAGGAGGACTATGATCCCGAGGCCAGCTACGGCTTCTGGGTGCCGCCGGAGGACATGGCCGCCAACACGGGCCTGGGCATCACCATCGAAAACCAGATGGACGCGGACTACTTCGACGGCGGGACGCTGACGGTGACGGTCATTTCCTCCGACGGGACGGAGAGGACCCAGGCCTACCGCCTCCACAGCGGGGAGCTGAAAATTGAGTTCAATGAGGACAACTCCATCACCGTCTTCCCGGAATTGGTGGACCCGGAGGAGAACAACTACTTTGTCTACGGCATCTACGCCGTGCCGGAGGACTGAGCGTATAAGAAAAGCCACGCCGTAAGGCGTGGCTTTCTCGAATCAGTCGGTTGTGGTGTCATAGGGCCAGCTTAAAATGCCGCCGAAGTCAGCCACGTTGGCATAGCCCATGCGCTTCAGCTTCTCTGCCGCCTCGGCACTGCGGCGGCCGGAATGGCAGTAGACCAGGATCTCCGCGTCCTTCTCGAAGGGGAGAGGCAGCTCCGGCAGGATGTCCTCGTTGGGGAAGCACACCGCGCCGGGGATGTGGCCCCCGTCGTACTCCTCCTGGGTCCGCACATCCAGGAGGATGGCGTCCGGGTTGGCCTCCAGCCGCTCTTTGGCCTCCTCGGCGGAGATGGCGGACCGGGACTTCCCGGCGTCCTGGGGAGCGGAAGCGGAGCGGCCCATCCGAGCGGAGTAGAATTTCAGGATGGCCATGCCGAAGCAGATGACGGCGGCCAGTAGAAAAAGCTCTTTCATAGAGCGCCTCCTGTTGGTAAGATTTTGGGGACAAGGCTTAGTGTACAGGAAAGCTGGGAAAAAATCAACTGCTATACAAAAAATGGCCCCCTCCGAAAAACCGGAAGGGACCATTTTCGTTGCCGTCGCTTCGGCTTAGTCTATCACCAGACTGCCAGAGCGAGATAAAGTTCTTTGGATACTTTCTTTCAAGAAAGTATCAGAACTCGAGGTTTTTGCCCTCGCTGTCGAAGATGTGGCAGACGCTGCCGTCGAAGCTGAGGTGGATGGGGGTTCCGGGGGCGAAGTTCACGCTGGAGAGATCCAGGGTGGGCACAATCACAACCACGTCCCGTCCCTCGGCGTTGGCGTGGAGGTGTACCTCGCTGCCCATCATCTCGGACACGTCCACGGTGGCCGTCAGGGTGTTGGCCCCGTCGCCCAGGGTGATGTGGCTGGGACGGACGCCCAGGGTGATGGCCTGGGAGCCCACGTTCTTGGCCGCCAGGGCCTTCTGCTTCACGTCGGAGAGCTCCACCTTGATGCCGCCCACGGAGACGCTGTATTTGCCGTCCTCCTTCAGGAGCTTGGCGTCGAAGAAGTTCATCTGCGGCGTGCCGATGAAGCCCGCCACGAACAGGTTCGCGGGATGGTCAAAGACCTCCTGCGGCGTACCGATCTGCTGAATCCAGCCGTCCTTCATGATGACAATCCGGTCGCCCAGGGTCATGGCCTCGGTCTGGTCATGGGTGACGTACATGAAGGTGGTGTTGATTTTCTGCCGGAGCTTGATGATCTCGGCGCGCATCTGGTTGCGGAGCTTGGCGTCCAGGTTGGACAGGGGTTCGTCCATCAGCAGCACCTTGGGCTCCCGGACGATGGCGCGGCCGATGGCCACGCGCTGGCGCTGGCCGCCGGACAGAGCCTTGGGCTTCCGGTCCAGGTACTGGGTGATATCCAGAATCTCAGCGGCTTCCTTGACCCGCTTGTCGATCTCTTCCTTGGGGGTCTTGCGGAGCTTCAGGGGGAAGGCCATGTTCTCATAGACCGTCATGTGGGGATACAGGGCGTAGCTCTGGAAGACCATGGCGATATCCCGGTTCTTGGGCTCCACGTCATTCATCAGCTGGCCGTCGATGTACAGCTCACCCTCGGAAATCTCCTCCAAGCCGGCCACCATGCGCAGGGTGGTGGACTTGCCGCAGCCGGAGGGTCCGACCAGGACGATGAACTCCTTGTCGGCGATGTCCAGGTTGAACTCCTGCACCGCCACGACGCCCTTGTCTGTCACCTGGAGGTTGACCTTCTTCTCAGGGTCCGCCGCCTTTTTCTTGGCCTTTTTCTGGTCGCCGCTGTGGGGGTAGATTTTCTTGATGCTCTTGAGGTTCAGAGTTGCCATAGCGTACTCACTTTGACGAAGCGGCCTCCGCCGTCTCCGCCTCGCCCCGGGAAGCGCGTTCCCGCGGGCATTACGGCAGGTCTCCACACTGCCGCACCGCAAGTGAAAGCGGGGGATTCCTCCTTTTTGTTTGGTGCCGGGGACGATAGGAATGGAGTCGCCGCCCGGCCCGTTGATTTATGGAGAGGCGGGTGTCCCGCCAAATCCAACGTTGAGAATGGGGTCAGGCCGTGACGGCCTCGCCCTTGAAAATGATCTGCCGGATGGACAAATCCTTCTGGTCCAGCAGAACGATGCTGGCCTCCTTGCCCGCGTCCAGGGTGCCGGTCCGGTCTTCGATGCCGATGGACCGGGCGGGGTTGTAGGTGCAGGCCCGGACCGCGTCCGCCGCCGGAATGCCGAAGGCAATGGCCTGGCGCAGACAGCCCATCAGGCTGGTGACGGAGCCGGCCAAGGTCTCCGGGTGGCCCAGGATGGTGGCCCGGTTGCCGTGGACCTCAATCATCTGCCCGCCGAAGGGATACTCGCCGTCGGGCATGCCCGTGGCCCGGAGGGAGTCGGAGATGATGATCATCCGCTCCTTGCCGAACAGGCCGAAGGTGAGGCGCACCACCGCCGGGTGGATGTGGATGCCGTCGCAGATCAGCTCCGGCATGACGTGGGGGACCTCGTAGGCCGCGCCGATGACGCCGGGGTCCCGGTGGGCCAGGGGCGGCATGGCGTTGTAGAGGTGGGTGGCGTGGTCCGCCCCCGCCTCAAAGGCGGCCTTGGCCGTGTCGTAGTTCGCCACGGTGTGGCCCACGGAGACGTGGACGCCCAAGTCCTTCGCCGCTTTGATGAACTCGACGGCGCCGGGCTGCTCGGGAGCCACGGTGACCAGCTTCACGCAGCCCTCCGCCGCCTCCTGGAGGCGCTTCAGCATGGGGCCGTCGGGGTCGTGGAGGAACGCGCCGTTCTGGGCGCCCTTCTTGGCCATGCAGAGGAAGGGCCCTTCTAAGTGCGCTCCCACCACCTCCGCGCCGCCAAGGTTCTTCTTCCGGTGGGCGGCGGTGGTCTTGCAGATGGCGGTCAGCTGGTCCTCCGGCAGGGTCATGCCCGCCGGACAGATATAGGTCACGCCCTGGGACAGCTCGTAGTCCGCGATTTTCTGGAGGCCCTCAGGGGTGGCGTCGCTGAAATCCTCGCCCACCGCGCCATGGAAGTGCACGTCCACCAGGCCGGGAATGACGTAGCATCCGGAGGCGTCCAGCACGGTCCCGTCGCCGCTGGCGGCGGAAATCAGGGCCCCGTCAGTGCAGAGGTCCCGGGCGGTGAAGCCCTGTTCCAGGTCAAAGACCTGCCCGCCGGTTATCCGCATACGGGCACCCCGGCGGCTTTCAGCTTGCTTCCGGCGGCCTCGTCCACGACCACCACCACGTTGGGATGGAGCTGGAGGACGGAGCCGGGGCAGTGGGGCGTGATGGCCCCGCAGACGGAGCCCAGGATGGCGTCGGCCTTCTCCGCGCCGCTGGCGGCCAGAAGGACCTTCTTGGCCCCCATGATGGCCCCGATGCCCATGCTGATGGCCTGCTTGGGCACGTCGTCCCGGGAAGCGAAGAACCGGGCGTTGGCGTCAATGGTGCTCTCCGCCAGGTCTACCACATGGGTCTCCTTGACGAAGCAGTCTCCGGGCTCGTTGAAGCCGATGTGGCCGTTCCGGCCGATGCCCAGGAGCTGGAGGTCCACATAGCCCAGGGAGCGGATATAGGCGTCATACTCCGCGCAGAAGGCCTTGGGGTCCTTGGTCAGCCCGTCGGGCACCCGAGTGTGCTCAGGAACGATATCCACATGGTCAAACAGGTTGCTCTGCATGAAGTAGCGGTAGCTCTGGTCATGGTCGGGGGCCAGGCCCACGTACTCGTCCAGGTTGACGGAGAGCACGTCCTTGAAGCTCAGGCAGCCCTGCTTGTGCCAGTCCACCAGATACTTGTAGGCCCCCTCGGGGGTGGAGCCGGTGGCCAGGCCCAGAACGCAGGCGGGATTGTGGGTGATTTCCGCCGCGATGATCTGAGCCATCCGGCAGCTCATGGCGTCGTAATCCTTCTCGATAAAGATTCTCATAATGGCATTTCTCCTTTCCAGTTTCCAAAACAAGGTTCCGTAACGCAATTCTATGTTGCCGTCGCTTCGGCTAGGTGGATTGCCAGACTATCAGAGCGAGCGAAAGCTCTTTTTGGATACTTTTTCTCTCGAGAAAAAGTATCAGCCTTTTACGCCGCCGGAGGCGAGGCCGCTGACCAGGTTCTTCTCAATGCACATGAACAGGATGACCACGGGGATGATGGCAAAGATGGAGGCGGCGAACAGGTACTGCCACTCAATCATATTGTACCCGTTAAAGGTGTTAATACCCACCGTCAGGGGCTTGTAGGTGTCCGTGGAGATAAGGCACAGAGCCACGGTGTACTCGTTCCAGGCATTGATGAAGATGAAAATCAGGGTCGTGACAATACCCGGGGCCGCCACAGGGAGCAGCACCTTCATCATGGACTGGACCCGGGTGCAGCCGTCGATGGTGGCGGCCTGCTCCATCTCCGCGGAGATGCCCATGAAGGTGCCCCGGAGCAGCCAGATGGTAAAGGCCTGGTTGAAGGCGGCGTTGATGAAGATGAGCCCTAGGATGTTGTCCGTCAGGCCCAGGCGCTGCATGACCTGGTAGATGCCGATGAGCAGCACCACCGGGGCAAACATCTGGGAGACGATGACGAAGCCCAGGAAAGCCGTCTGGCCCTTGAACTTCATGCGGGCCAGGGCGTAGGCCGCCGGAATGCCGCAGAGCATGGCGATGATGGTGGACCCTCCGGCGATGAGCACGGAGTTCAGCATGTACTTGGCCATGGGGGCCCGGCTCCAGATATCGATGAAGTTGGACCACAGGGGCACGACGGGCAGGATGGTGCCGCCGGAGAAGATCTCCACCCGGTTTTTCAGGGCGGTGCACAGCATGGCAAAGTAGGGGTACAGGGTGATGACGCACACGTCCAGGACGACGAAGTAGAGCAGGACGCGCAGGATCGTCTTCTTCACGGAGACGGGCTTTTTCACGGTATTGGCGGGCTGACTCATAGATCGTCATCTCCTTTCCGCAGGGTGTAGATCATGTAGACGCTGGCGCAGACCAGCAGGATGACGAAGCCGATGACCGAGACGGCGGAGGCCTCGCCCTGCTTGCCGTTGTAGAAGGCCAGCTTGTAGAGGTAGGTGACCAGGGTGTCCGTGTGGTTGGCCGGGTCGCCCTTGGTCATGGTCCAGATGATGGGGAAGGAGTTGAAGACGTAGATGATGTTCAGCACCGTGGCCACCGTCAGGGAGGACTTCACCAGAGGCAGGGTGATGCTGAAGAGCTTCTGGAAGTACCCGGCCCCGTCCACGGTGGCGGCCTCGTAGTAGGAGGTGTCGATGCTCTGGAGTCCGGAGAGGACGCAGAAGGTGACGAAGGGAATGGTGACGAAGATGCCGCAGGCGATCTCCCAGGCGAAGTAGGCTCCCGGGGTGGGCGTCCAGTTCAACGGGGCGCTGATGAGGCCGACCTTCATC
>CAJUOD010000083.1:8039-13390 GCA_910587875.1 uncultured Oscillibacter sp.
AGCAGGGTATTCAGGGTGCCGTAGTCGGTGTTGATGATGAAGTTCCAGGCGCTGGCCTGGATGACCAGCGTGGTGGCCCAGGGGAAGACCACGATGGCCCGGGCCACCTTCCGGCCCCGGAATTTGTTGTTCAGCACCAGGGCCAGCATGAAGCCCAGGATGGTGGACAGGACCACCACGGCGATGGTCCAGACGATGGTGTTTTTCAGCACCAGGGCGAAGGCGGGGCTCTTGAGGACCTTGCTGAAGTTCTCAAAGTTGTTGTAGCCCTTCACCAGGCCCGCCCGGGTCACCTTGCTCATAGAGAGCTGGAAGACCTTGACGATGGGGGTCACGATGAAGATGGCCATCAGAATAATGCTGGGGGCGATCCAGATGTAGGGCTCAATCGTGCGGAAGAATTTCTTGCTCCCGGAGGGACGGGGGGCCTTCTTGGCCAGCTCCTGGGCCGCCGCGGGAGCGGCTGGGGTCTTTGTACTCACGGGGACACCTCCCTATAGTCAGAATCAGAGCGTCTTCCGGCCGCTGTCAAAACCCGGCGGGAGCGCCGCGCTTTGAGAACGGCTGGAAGAAAACGGGGGCCGGGCCGTGTAGGCCCGGCCCCCGCAATGGTTTGCTGCAAACGTTGGTAGGGTAAGGGTTTTTAGCCGGCGATCTCAGACTGGAGGTTATCCAGCAGCTCCTTGACGCTGCCGCCCAGCAGAGCCTGCTGCTCCACGTTGATGACGCCCTGCTTCACGTCGGCCCACTCGGCCTTGGCGGTGGGATAGAATTTGCAGGAGCCCACGATCTCGACCCAGGGAGCCATGCTCTCGTCGGAAGCGGCCACGATCTCGCCGCCGGCGGAGGTGGCGGGCAGGAAGCCTTCCATCAGCACCCAGTCGGAGTAACGGCTGTCCTCATAGAAGAAGTCGAAGAACTCCTTGATGGCCTCAATCTTTTCATCGGAGTCGTCGTTGTCGAAAACCATGAAGCGGTCCATGACGCCGGCGGAGACAGAGGAGTTTCCTCCGTTGGTGGGGATGGCCGCGAAGGCATAGTTGATCTGCTCCTCAGCCGGGGTGTTGGCCTTGGCATAGTTGTCCGCAATGTAGGTCGGGATGGAGTTGGGGCCAATCATCATAGCCAGCTTGCCCGCGCCGAACAGATCCTGCAGGGCGTAACGGGTCTCGTTGGCCGGGTCGGTGTTGGTCAGTCCGTCGCTGACCAGCCCGACGGCGTATTCGATGGCTTCCACGTTGGCGTCCGAGTTCAGAGCCCAGTTTCCGGAGGCGTCGGTGAAGTCGCTTCCGTTGTTCCAGATGTAGTAGGCAAAGGCGGCCTGGCCTTCGTCGGTGGTCATGTCGATGCCCCAGGGATAGATGCTGGAGTCATAGGCCTTGATGGCCTCGCAGGCGGCCTTCAGCTCGTCCCAGGTGGTGGGGACTTCCACGCCGGCGGCTTCCAGGATGTCGGTGTTGTAGTACATGGCGCGGGCGGAGGCCAGGTCGGGGATGGCCCAGATGGTGCCGTCGATGTTGGACTGCTCCAGGAAGGCGTCATAGAACTTGGCGTAGGTCTCGTCGGAGACGCAGTCCTGAATGGGCAGGAGCAGGTCGTCCGCCACATAGTCCGCGAACACGTCGATGTTCAGGATGTCCGGGGCGTCGCTGTTGGCTACCCGGGTGTTGACTACCGTGTAGATGTCGTTCCAGGACACCACTTCCACGACCAGGTCGATGTCGTCGTGGCTTCCGTTGAACTCGGTGACGAAGTCGGCCCACCACTGTTTGGTGTTCTGGCCGTATTCGGCGGCAATCACTTTGATGGAGGTCTTTTCGCCGGAACCGGCGTCGGCGGGGGGAGCTTCGGTCTCGGTGCTGCCGGAGTCGGCGGGCGGGGGCGTGGTGTCGCCGCCCTTGTCGCCGCCGCCGCAGGCGGCCAGGGCCAGGACCATCACGAGCGCAAGTAACAGGGCAAGAAACTTTTTCATCGTCATTCTCCTCTTACAAAAAATTCATGTGTGAGACACACATGTGAGGGTGCGATATGAAAAATTCACAAACGCCGCCCTCATACATCTATTATACTTGTAGAATTTGTAAATAATAGGGGCCTACGTACGGTTTATAGAAAAATCGTACGAACCACGAAAGTTCGTACGATTTCCGTAATCGATTAACTAAAAATTTCCTGGAAAAAGCGAGGAGCGGGTCAGCTGAAATTGGAGGCCGCTCCCGCCGCCGCGTCCCGGCAGCTCTTGCGAAAGGCGCTGGGGGTCATGCCGGTGGCGGAACGGAAGACCTTGGAGAAGTAATTGTAGTCGCTGACCCCCACCGTCTCCCCCACGGCGGAGATGGGCATGCTGCTCTGGAGGAGCAGCCGCTTGGCGGCCTCAATGCGCCGCTGGGCGATGAGGTAGGAGAGGGTGTGGCCTCGGGAGAGCTCCTTGGCCAGGGAGCAGAGCTTGGTCCGGCCGATGTGGAGCTGCTGGGAGATGGATTCCAGGGACAGCTTCTCCATGTAGTGCTGGTCCAGGTAGAGCTCCAGCTTCTGGAGGTCCGTCTGCTCCGCCGTGAGGATCATGCCCTTGAGCTGGATGTAGGAGGACAGGGCCTCCAGGGTCTCGGTGTAGGCCTGGATCTCCGCCTTGGAGTACTGGCGGAACTGGAAGAAGGCGTCCTTCAGGGCGTCGGGCCCGTCGGGCCACCAGTCCAGCAGGGAGCGGGTGTACCGCCACTGCTCCTCCATGGGGGTGTCGTCCAGATAGCAGCCCACGGCCAGGTAGGCCACGGGGTTCTGCTTGTTGTAGAGGGGCATGACGGCCTCGCAGATGCCCGCGTGACAGCGGTAGTGCTGGAAGCCGCTCTCCGCCTCGTAGCGCCGGATTTTGCACTGGTCGCAGGCGACGCAGCGCTCGTGGCCCTCGGGCAGGTCGTTGATCATCCGGCAGAAGGGGGGGTGCCCCCGGAAGAGGTTGATATCCCGGCCCGACAGGTCCAGGATGTTGGCGGGCACCCCAGTGAGAATGTTGAGGTTGGCGATCAGCTTGCGCAGCCGCTCCTCGTCAAAGAGTATGTTCATTTCCGATATTGCTTTACGATGTTCTCCAGCTCGGCCCAGCGGGCCTCCATGTCCGCCACCAGCTTGAACTGGGTGCGGCAGCGGTCCAGATTCTGGGCCTCCCGGCTGATGTGGAAGTAGTGGTCGCCGTCGATGTAGTCCGTGAGGAAGCGGATGCCGCACTCCAGGGTCATGAGCTTGGCCCCCCAGGGGAGATACTCAATCTCGGCGTCCGTCAGGGCCCCGCCGGTGCCCTCCAGGAAGGCGGCGGTGTAGACGGAGAAGAGGTCCACGTCCAGGCTGACCTTGGAGAGGTCCCGCTCGTCCTCGGCGGAGTGGTTGGCCCCGAAGCGGATGGAGTCGCCGAAGTCGTAGATCACCAGGCCCGGCATGACGGTGTCCAGGTCGATGATGCAGACGCCCTCCCGGGTTTCCTCGTCCATCAGGACGTTGTTCAGTTTCGTGTCGTTGTGGGTGACCCGGAGGGGGAGCTTCCCCTCCCGCATGGCGTTCAGGGCCACGGAGCAGTCCGCCTCCCGGTCCAGCACGAACTGGATCTCCGGTCCGCAGTTCTTGGCCCGGCCCAGGGGGTCCGCCGCCAGGGCGGCCTTGAACTTGGCCAGGCGGTCCTCGGTGTTGTGGAAGTTGGGGATGGTCTCGTGGAGGGTCTCCGCCGGGTAGCCCTCCAGCAGGCGCTGGAAGCGCCCGAAGGCCCGGCCGGAGGCGGCGAAGAGCTCCGGCGTCTCGGCGGACTGGTAGCAGACGGTGCGCTCCACGAAGGGATAGACCCGCCAGGCCCCGCCGGCGCTGTCGGTGTAGAAGGGCTCGCCGTTCCGGGGGCGGAGAACCTCCATGGCCTCCCGGCTCCGGTCCCCGCCGTGCTTCTCAATCTCCCGGCCCAGGTAGTCGGTGACGCCGATGATGTTCTCCATCAGCTCGTCGGGGTGCTTGAAGGCGGCGGCGCTCATCCGCTGGAGGATGAAGCGGCGGCAGCAGCGGTCCTCCGGCTGGGTGTGGACCACGAAGGTGTCGTTGATGTGCCCCTGGCCGTATCGCAGGGCGCCCACCACGGGGGCCCCGAGGTCAAAGGCGGCCAGGACTTCCTGTAAGGTCTGTTCCGCCTGTGCCATCACTTCACCCCCCAGAGATCGTCCGGATACAGACCGGAGGCCGTCTTCTCCGCGATGGCGGACACCACCGTGGGCTTGTCCTCCCGGTAGGTGACGCCGTACCACTTGTCCTCGCTGCGCAGGACCTTGACCCGGGCTTTGCCCTCGTCGATGAGCTGGCTGACCACAGAGGGCAGGAAGTACTCCGCCTTGGCGGGATTCTCCGCCAGGGCCTTGTCCAAAAAGGCGGGGAAACGCTTCCAGGCCTCGTCCAGGAAGCTCCGGGTGAAGCCCCACATATTCATGGAGACGATGGTGTCCCCGGGCAGCTCCGTCCACGTCTGCCCGTCGTCCTCGGTGAAGCGGGGGGGCTCGCCCTTTTCAATCTTGGTCCGCTCGGTGACCTGAGTGAGGAAGTTGTCCGCCGTCTCCTCGCACACGCCCCGAGCCACGGTGCCATTTTCCGTGACGGTGTTTTTCAAGAGGTAGCCCACCATGACATACTCATAGAGCTCCCCGTCCTCGTGGGCGGCCAGATAGTCGTAGATTTCCTTGTAGGCCTCCGGCCCGTAGTAGTCGTCGGCGTTGATGACGGCGAAGGGGCCGTCCACAATGCTCCGGGCGGCCAGGGCGGCGTGGGCGGTGCCCCAGGGCTTCTGGCGCACGTCGGGAACGCTGTAGCCCTCCGGCAGGTCCTCCTTCAGCTGGTAGGCGTAGCGGACGTCCATGACCTGGGACACCCGGTCGCCGATGCAGCGCTTGAAGTCCTCCTCGATCTCGGGCTTGATGACGAAGACCACCGTCTCGAAGCCCGCCCGGCGGGCGTCGTAGATGGAGTAGTCGATGATGAGCTGGCCGTGGTTCCCCACCGGGTCCAGCTGCTTCAGGCCGCCGTACCGGCTGCCCATGCCGGCGGCCATGATTATCAAAACAGGCTTGTTCAACTCTCTGCTCCTCTCTTAATCTTTGTAGCCGTTGGGGTTGGAGGACTGCCACTTCCAGGAGGAGGCGCACATCTCCTCAATGCCCAGCTGGGCCTCCCAGCCCAGCTCCTCCCGGGCCTTGGCGGGGTCGGCGTAGCAGGCGGCGATGTCGCCGGGGCGGCGGGGCTCTATGGCGAAGGGCAGGCTCTTTCCGCAGGCCCCCTCGTAGGCGCGGAGGACCTCCAGGACGCTGTAGCCCTTGCCGGTGCCCAGGTTG
>CAJUOD010000084.1 GCA_910587875.1 uncultured Oscillibacter sp.
ACGAGATCTTGCTGTGTGACTGGAGTTCAGACGTGTGCTCTTCCGATCTTGCATAGCCAACAACTCCGGCGCTGAAACTCTGTGTATATTTTTTGGTGGGGGAGAGGCTGAAAAGGGCGCTAAAGTGTGGTGCCCTTTTTAAAAGCGTCGTTTTGCGGGTACGACTCCAGCGGGACGGCTGAAAACTGCTGTTTACATCTCTTTTATGACTGATGAAAACCAGAGGTGAAAAAACCGGGAAACCACTGATGCCGTAAGCTTTCCGCCTACGGCATCTATAGTGGGTTCTTATTTTGTATTGTGTTGACAAAAAAGATACCGTTTCATCCAGTATCCATACGCGAGCGGGCCACCGTATATGCGGCAAATACCTTCGCTCTTACTTCAGGCGAAACGCGGCCACCAGGCTCTTGAGGAGGCTTGCCTGGGAGGAGAGCTCCTGGCTGGCGGCGGCGCTTTCCTCACTGGTGGCGGAGTTGGTCTGCACCACGCTGGAGATCTGGTCAATCCCCTCGGTAACCTGGCAGATCGCGGCGGTCTGCTTCTCCACCGCCTCTACCACGATGGACATTTGGGACGTGACGCCGCCGGCGCTGACGCTGGTGCGGTCCAGAGACTGGGTCACCTCGTTCACCACATGGCTGCCCTCGGCCACGGCCGCGATGGAGCTTTCAATCAGGTCCTTGGTGGCCTTGGCGGCCTCGTCGGACCTGTTGGCTAGGTTGCGGACCTCGTCGGCAACCACGGCAAAGCCCTTCCCGGCCGTTCCGGCCCGGGCCGCCTCCACGGCGGCGTTCAAGGCCAGGATGTTCGTCTGGAAAGCGATGTTCTCGATGGCGGCAATGATTTTGCCGATCTCCTCGGAGGAGCTGGAGATCTTGCCCATCGCCACGTTGAGCTGCTTGACGTATTCCATGCTGACGCCCAGCTGGCCGCCCGCCTGTTCCACAAACCGGCCCGCCTCGCCCGTGGCCTGGGCGGTCCGTTGGGCATTCCCGGAGATGTCGCTGATGGTGGCGGAGAGCTCCTCCACGGAGCTGGCCTGCTCCGTGGCGCCCTGGGCCAGGGCCTGGGCGGTATTGGACACCTGCTCGGCGCCGGCGGATACCTGTTCGGCGCTTTCCCGAATCTGGCTCATGGTTTCGTTCAGCTTGGACTGGATGCTGTCCAGGGAGACCTTGATGGACATAAAGTCCCCTACGTATTCCTGCCGGGCGGAGGCGGTCAGGTCTCCGGAGGCAATGGAATCCAATATGGAAGCAATCTCGCCTATGTAGGAGCGGAGGCGCCGGATCGTCCTCTCAAAAATAAGGGCTAACCGGCCCACCTCGTCGTTGGAGCGGATGGTGATACCCTCCTCTTCGCCGCTGGCCAGGCCCAGGTTTCCCTGCTCCAGGCGGCCGGCCACCCGGGTAATCTCCGCCAGGGGAGCGGAAACGGTCTTTTTCAGGTACGCCGTAAGGAAGAAGATGCACACAATGATAACGGCAAGGCTCACCAGGGAGGCAAGGATTACCGTCATAAAAATCTGGCGGTTGGCGTCCGCGGAAGAGATGCCGGCGAAAATGAGGCCGTTGACCGCTCCGGCGGCGTCCCGGGTGGGGACATAGGAGCACAGATATTCCTTATCCAGAATGGTCGCCCTGCCCACATAGCTCTGCCCCTTCTGCAGCACGATTTCGGACAGATCCGAGGACAGCGTGGTGCCCACGACCCGCTGTCCATTCTGGACCACGGTGGTGTAGGCCCGGGTATTTCCTTCAAAGATGGTAAACTCGCAGCCCATGCGGTTTTTCAGCTCATCCAGCAGCTGGTTGACGTCCTCCGTGCCGCCGGTCTGGCTCAGGAGGTAATCCAGCATGTTGGTTCCGTTAGTGCAGCGCTGCTCCAGCATTCCGGTTGCCAAAGAGCGGAACATAATCACACACATGCCCACCGCAAAGACAACGGATATCATCTGCATGATGACCACTACGTTGCCCACCTTTTTGCCGATGCGGGTCTGCTTTCCTTCTGCGCTCTTTTGTGAAAATTCAATCTTTTTCATAGATGCTACTCCGTCTGTCAGAATTAAAAATTGGCACACAGCCATCCCCCCTTATACTGAGGGGCCATTGGTTTTGCAAGCCCTTCTTTCGCCCTGCCGGCGCTTGGCGCCGTCTCGGAAGACGGTGCCAAATGTCATAAAAATATGTTCGCGGCGGACGGTTCAGGCCTCCCGCATTCCCTTATTTCAAATGCTTCTTTAATTTGCAGGTGACCGCCTGAATATCAATCGGCTTCGCCAGGTGGTCGTTCATGCCGCACGCCAGGCACTTTTGAATATCCTCTGAAAACGCGTCGGCGGTCATGGCGATGATGGGAAGATCCGCGTCCGCCCGGTCCAGTCCCCGGATGGCCCCGGTCGCCTCGTAGCCGTCCATGACCGGCATCCGCACATCCATAAGAATCGCGTCGTAGTACCCGGCCGGAGAGCTCCTGAATTTCTCTACGCAGATTTCTCCGTTTTCGGCCCAGTTCAATTCCAGCTCAAGGACGGAAAGCAGCTCCCTTGCCACCTCCCAGTTCAGCTCGTTGTCCTCTGCCAGCAAAACGCGCCTTCCCTTCAGGTCCACGCCGCCTGCTTTCCCAGCGCCCTCCGCGGACTCCGCTGCCGCGGGCGCCGCCGCCCGTTCCAGATTGAGCACCACATGGAACTCGCTGCCCCGGCCTTGTTCGCTGCGGACCGAAATCGTTCCGCCCATGGCGTCCACAATGCACTTGGTAATCGCCATGCCCAGCCCGGACCCCTCTGTCTTCCGGACCCGGGTGTTGTCCTCCCTGCTGAAAGACTCGAATATCACCTTCTGATACTCCTTTGACATGCCGATGCCCGTATCGCTTACCAGGAAGTGGGTGCGGACCCTGGAAGCGTCCTCCGGCAGCGCCTCCTGATATACGGTCATCTGAACCGAGCCCTTCTCCGGGGTAAATTTCACGGCGTTTCCCAAAAGGTTAATCAAAACCTGATTCAGCCGCACGCCGTCGCAGTACACGTTTTCCGAGAGGATTTCCCGGGCAATCACTTTGAACTGCTGGTTCTTCGCCGCGACCTGGGGCTGCATGATGTTGACGATGCTGTCTATGGCCTCCCTCAGCGGCATTGGCTCCACATTCAGCGTCATTTTGCCACTTTCGATTTTGGAGATATCCAGTACGTCGTTGATAAGTCCCAGCAGGTGCTTGCTGGACAGCGCGATCTTTCCCAGGTAATCCCGTACCTGCTCCGGGTTGTCCGCATTGTCCAGGGCCAAAGAGGTCATGCCGATGATGGCGTTCATGGGGGTGCGGATGTCATGGCTCATGCTGGACAGGAATTCCTGCTTTGCCGAGTTGGCCTGTTCCGCCTCCTTCCGGGCCTGCTCTGCGGCCTCCCGGGCCGCGTCCATCTCCGCGTTCACGCGCTTCAGCTCCGCCACCTGGTTCCGGAACAGCTTTAAGTACTGGAAGAATATGCAAAGGAGCATGGCGATCACCGCTAGGGAGGCGGCGTAGACAATGACGAGCCACCGGTTCCCCATGCCGGAAATGGCGTTGTCCAGCCTCTCGAAGGGGAGGACCGTCACCAGATACCACTCGCAGTAGGGGAGATTCGTGCAGTATATGTGGCGGCGCGATCCGCCGTTTTGCACAACCGCAGAATAGTCCTCACCGGCGCTCATGGCGGCCTTCAGCTGTTCAATGCAGGCGTCCGCGTCCTGCTCGTCAAAGATATCGCCAAGCCGGTCAAAATAGTTTTCGTGGGCATCTCCCTCGTTCCCCACGACGTAGCTTCCGTCCTTCCGGAGAACAAAGGAATAACTCAGCGACTGGTCCGAGTCCAGGAACAGAACCTCGCCCATATATTTGGTGGAAAGCCCCACCACGATGGCAAGGCTGCCGCCGCCGTCGGACATGGGGTATTCGCAGGGAACGCCGAACAAGATCACGCCGTCTCCGCCGCTGTCGGAGGCGGAGGCCGCCTTGCGCTCCCCGTTCCGCAGGCTCTCCAAAAAGGGCTCCGGATGGTTGAGCTCCACGGGGTCCCCGAAAATCATCTCAAGTCCGCCGTCGGGCGCATACAGGGCGGCGCACAGAAAGTGCCTTGCCCTTGCGCCGTATTCGATCTCCTCCCTCGTTCCGTAGCCGGACTCCCCATCCCCTGCCGCGATGCGCGCGATGGACTCCGCCATGGTCAGGCGGAGCTCAATGATCGTTTCAAAGTGCAGCGACACCTGCTCGTTCATTCCCGCCATATAGGCGGTGCCGATCTCCTCAATGGTATGCTCACTCATATTGTGAATGGAGAGTCCAAGGAACGAAAACACCAAAATTGTGAGACATATCATCACCGCGATGCTGCTTCGCAAAGACCGCGGCAAAATTTTGTTTTTCATACGTTTTCCATCTCCACAGTTCTCAAGCGTCCAATCCGCCTGACTCCCGGCCGTCATGCGCTTCCCGCCCCTAACGGCCTCTCAGTCTGTTCATGGCCTGGAACATCCTGCGGATGTCCACCGGCTTTGCCAGGTGCTCGTTCATCCCCGCGTCCTTTGCCAGGGCCACATCCTCCTCAAAGGCGTTGGCCGACAGCGCGATGATGGGCACGGTTCCGGCGTCCGGCCGCTCCAGGCCGCGGATGACCCGGGCCGCCTCATATCCGCTCATCACCGGCATCATCAAATCCATCAGGATGCAGTCGAACATCCCCGGGGCGGACGCCTCAAACGCGTCCACAGCGGCCTTCCCGTCATTTGCGGTGACAACCTCCGCCCCCGCGTCCTTGAGAATATATTCTACAATTTCGCAGTTGATCTTGTTGTCCTCCACCAGGAGCACCCGCATCCCGGCGACGTCGCCCTGCTCCTCCGGCTCCTCAGCCGCGGGCCGGCTGCTCCACGCTTCGTCCACCCGGATGGGCAGGGTGATCTGAACCACGCTTCCCTGGCCCAGCCGGCTGTCCACCGTGACGGTTCCCCCCAGCCGGTCCACCAGTTTTTTTACGATGGACATGCCAAGCCCCACGCCGTTGTAATTGGTCCTCGCGCCCTGGTGCTCCTGGGTGAAGGGCTCAAAAATGTGCTTCTTAAAGTCCTCTCCAATGCCGATCCCGGTATCCTCCACAACAAACCGGACGTTTGCGGTCCCCTCGTGGAAGGCGGCCTCCTCCGCCCGGACAAACACGGAGCCGTCGGGCCGGTTATATTTGAGAGCGTTGTCCATGACGCTCATCAGGATCTGCTTTAAGTACAGCGGATTTCCAATCGCCCTGCTGTGCCGCAGGCCGGACGCATCCAGCTCCAGCCGGACGGCCCGTTCCTCCGCCAGGGGAGACAACATCGTAATGCAGTCCTCCAGCACGGCGCAGAGGTCAAAAGGCTCCTCCACCGCCGCCGGCCAGCCACTCTCCAGCCTGCTCATTTGAAGGACGTCGTTCACCAGGGACAGCAGGTGCTCCGCCGACACGCGGATCTTATTCCGGCAGTCCCTCTGCCGCTCCGGGTTGTCCTGGCTCTTTTCCAGAATAGCCAGCATTCCCAGGATCCCGTTGATGGGCGTGCGGAGGTCATGGGACATGTGGGAGAGGAACTCGCTTTTTGCTGAGTTTGCCCGCCTTACCCGCTCCAAAAGCTCCATGATGGACTGCTCCTGTTTTTTCCGCGTCACCATGGTCTCCGTGATATCCTGATGGTATCCGTTCAGGCAGGCGCCCGGTTTTTCAAAGGTCTTGTCCGGCACACCGCCGCAGCGGACATAGATTTTGCCCAGCTCCGGATGGTTCCAGGGGTAGATCACCTCGGCCCGCCCGGTCTTCAGCATTTCCTGTACCGCCTCGCGGACCATCTCCGTATAGTCGGGCGCGATACGCGCAAACCAGTGCTGGTAGCACTCCTCCGGCCCGATGCCATCCGGCACGCCCAGGAGAATCCGCATGGTCCGGTCCGCATACATCCTGGGCCGGCAGCCCTCCTCCAGCTCGATGGTCCAGATGCCGGTCCTGGCTCCCTCCAGAATGTCCTCCAGGCTCTGCCGCCCCTCCAGATAGCTCCTCTTTTGAAGCTCCCGGAACAGGTCGCGGCGCTTCAGGGAGGACACGATAAAGTACGCCGCCGTCTGGAGCATGTTCGACGCGTACTCCAGTGACTTCACAGGGGGATTGTCCACGCCGTAAAAGCCGATGATCCGTTTCTTATCGTACAGGGGCACCACCACAAGGGACTGGATGCTCTGCCGCTTCAGATTCTCGTACTGAAGCGGCTCCAACTCCCGGATATCCTCCACGTTTTTAATGACAATATGCCCGCCGACGCTGAAATTCCGGTACCAGCTGGCACACACCTCTGGGGGGACGTTTTGAAGGTTCTCCTGTTCCGGCTCCACCCCGTCGGCCACCCACTCATAGGTGTTGTCGTCGCTGCCGGACTCGTTCTGCTCGAAGATATAGGTCCGCTCCCCGTTCAGAGCCTTTCCCAGGTGCTCCAGCAGCACCTTGAGCGACTGATCCGGGGTTTCCTCCAGCAGAGCGACACGAAGGCCCTCGTTAATGATGGCCTCCAAATTCTGGACGCTCCGCATGCCGCTGTGCCGCTCCTGGACCTCCATGGTCGGAGTGCCCTCCCCGGCCGGTAAGAGTTCCCTTGCATAATCCATAAGCCCGTCCTCCGCTTTCTCCTCACAGCTTTACTGCAAAAGTCGGAAAATCCCTGTCATAATATCATATAGGTCTTACTGCGTCAATGAAAAGACGCAAAAAACATATGCGGGGCAGACAGGACAGATCTCTGGGGCAGACGTGCCCACCACGATATGCCCGCAGTTCCGGCACTTCCAAACCTTGACCTCGCTCTTTTTGAAGACCTCCTGGGCCGCCACATTGCGGAGCAGGGCCCGATACCCTCCAGCTCCTTGAACCACATCTTGGCGTGCTCTTTTTCGTTGCCTGCGGTTTTCAGAAACAGGGCGGCAATCTGCTTGAAGCCCTCCTTCTTGGCTTTGGAGGCGAGGACTATAAGACCATCTTTATCACGGCGCAGTCTGACGTATATACCGTGCGCCTGCGCTGAGATTAAGGCGGGACCGTTTTCGATAGGAGATCGAAAACGGTCCCGATTTTTTGCGTTCCCTTATATTCCAGAAAAGCTGCGGCCATAGGCGTCAGCGGCCATGAGCGCGTGATAGACCATTTCACTGTCGACCGGGAAGGGCATATTGTGGATGGTACTGGTGGGGACGCAGGCCTTTTCTGCGGCGTTGCGGACTGTGGCCGGGTCCGCCTCCGGATAGCCCAGGTCCGCGAAGCAGACCGGAAGGCCTACGGATTTGCTGAACGCCAGGACCTCCTTCAAGTCTTCCGCCGCGTCCTCCAGCACCAGCTGAGCCAGCGTGCAGAAGGCGACGTTAAAGCCGTGCAGCTGGCGGTGCAGCGCGGGGATATGGGTGAAGCCTTTCTGGATGCCATGGGCCGCGGCCAGTCCTCCGCTCTCAAACCCGACGGTGGAAAGGTATGTATTGGTCTCCACGACGACCTCCACGGCCTCCGTGCAGGCCCCCGCGTCCACGGCCAGCTTGGCGGCCAGGCCGTCCCGCTTCAGGTTTTCCCAGCACAGCTTGGCAAGACCTGTGGCGGCCCGGGTGGGCTTGGCATACACCTGATTGTTCTTCCCGGAGGCCCGGCAGGCCCGGGCCTCGAACCAGGTGGCCATGGCGTCGCCCATTCCGGCCACCAGCAGCTTGGAGGGGGCCGTGGCAATCACCGCCGTGTCCACCAGCACCACGTCGGGGCTGGCATCCAGAAACAGATAGCGGTCGAAGGTGCCGTCCTCATGATAGATGACGCTGCAGGAACTGCACGGCGCGTCGGAGGAGGCGATGGTGGGGACGATGACCATGGGCAGTCCGGCGTAGTAAGCCGCGCCCTTAGCTGTGTCCAGTGTTTTCCCCCCGCCGATGCCCACAACGCAGGTCCGATTTTCCGATTTGGCGGTGTCCGCCAGTTGGTCGATCAGCGTCTGGCAGCACTCGCCTTGGAAGGTCACGTAGTTCAAGTCATAGTCCTTGCCCTGGAAGCACCGGTCCAGGACCGGGTGGATAAACGTATCCACAAAGGGGTCGATAAGGATCAGCAGCCGCTTTCCCATGCCCTGCAAATACTCGTCAAACGTTCCCAGAACATTCTGTCCCTGGACATATTTCCCGGGACTTTTCAGTATTTTACTCATAACGAAATTCCTTTCACACGCTTCATCCGTATATCAGGCCGGGAATAAAGGTGGAGAACTGGGGCACCAGTCCGATCAGCATCGCCACGATTATATAGGTAATCAAATATGGCGTCAGCATTCGGAAGGTGTCCTTCACCTCGATTTTTGCCACACCGCAGCAGATATAGAGCAGGATGCCGACCGGAGGGGTAATGCCGCCGATCAGCAGGGAGACCACCATAAAGGTGCCGAAGTGGATGGGGTCGAAGCCATAGCTGGCCGCCAGCGGGAACAGGATGGGGACCAGGATAATCAGGGCGGAGGTTCCGTCAATGAACATTCCCACAATCAGCAGCAGGACCAGGATCAGGAAGGTCACAACCACCTTGTTGGAGCTGATGGACATCATCAGGTTCACCACCCGCAGGGGAAACTGGTCGATGGTCAGGATCCAGCTGAAAATGGACGCGGACGCGATAATCAGCATCATGGATCCGGTGGTGATAGCTGCGTCATAGATGGCGTCCCAGAGTTTTTTCAGGGTGAACTCCTTCCGGGCAATGCCGACAATCAGGGCATAGAGCACCGCCACCGCTCCGGATTCCGTGGCGGTGAATATGCCGGAGAGCACGCCGCCCACGATAATGATGGGCATGACCAAGGCGTCCAGCGTGTTGACCAGGGCCGAGAAAAA
This sequence comes from uncultured Oscillibacter sp., assembly GCA_910587875.1. Classification (GTDB taxonomy): domain Bacteria; phylum Bacillota; class Clostridia; order Oscillospirales; family Oscillospiraceae; genus Oscillibacter. The sequence continues at coordinate 8,914 of CAJUOD010000084.1, forward strand.
CTCCCGGAGGGTGGGCTTGGGGCTGATGGGGTAATTCCGCCGCTTGGCAATAAAATAGGTGGTAATCATCTGGGACACGCCGACGATCACACCCGGCAGCAGTCCCGCGATGAACAGCTGGCCCACAGAGAGGCTGGCAATGGACGCGAACAGGATGAACATGATACTGGGCGGGATAATGGGGCCAATCGTGGAGGAGGCCGCCGTTACCACCACCGAGAAGTCGTCGTCATAGCCCCGTTTCCGCATGGCGGGAATCAGCACGGAGCCCAGGCCGGAGGCGTCCGCCGCCGCGGAACCGGAGATTCCGGCGAACAGCATACTGGCCAGAATATTTCCCTGGGCAAGACCGCCGCGGATATGACCCACCGCCCGGTCCGCCAGCGTGATAATCCGCTCGCTGATGCCGCTTCCGTTCATCAGGGAACCAGCCAGCATGAACAGCGGAATTGCCATCATGGTAAAGGAGTCAAACGTCACGAAAAACCGCTGCACAATGATTTCCAAGGGCAGATCCATGGTCAGGAAAATCGTCACCAGAGCCGAACAGCCCAGAGAATAGCCCACAGGAACATTGATGATCAGCAGCGCGAAAAAGGTAATCAGCAGTATTGCGGAAACTGGCATATTCTCACTTCCTTTCACTCATCGCCGACACTGGCGCGATACTCTTTCACTTTCGCAGCGATCTCCAACGCCAGGAAAAACAAAACCACACAGGCTCCGACGGGGATTCCCGCATAGGCGACGCCAATGGGAATTTTCATGGCCGGAGACATGACAGACATATTCTGCATGGAAAGACGGGCCCCATAGACAATCAGCACGAGATTGAAAGCAGTCAGAATCAGCTGGCCCAGGATGAAAAAGCCCAGCTGCGTTTTTTTCCCAAATCTGGTCGTCACCATATTCAGGCGGATATGCGCCTCGTCCACCGCGCCGATCGCCACAGAAACCATGATGCCCCACACAAAGATATACCTCGAAAGCTCCTCCGCCCATTTCAGCGGGGAGGAAAGCACATAACGCATAAAAACCTGGAGCAGGGTCACAATCACGATGCCCCCGAAGGACAGCACCACAAAATGCTTGAAAATTTGACTGATTCTGTTTGCCAAAAAATCTCCCCCTTTTCTGCGGGCCTCCCGGGGCGGGAAGCCCCGGGAGAACCAAGTGTCATCTGTTACTGTACGGCAAGAATCGCGTCAATGATTTCCTGCCCGCCGGTCACGGCGTCCGCGTATTTGCCCCAGGTGGGCTCGCAGGCCGCGCGGAATTCCTCTTTGTCGATCTCGATTACCGTGACGCCCTCGGCCTCCAATTTTGCCACGGCTTCATCCATCTGCTGGACGGTGTTCTTCTGCTGCTCCACAGAAATCTCTTCCATGACAGCAATGATGATATCCTGGTACTCGGCAGGCAGGGTCTGGAAGAACTTCTCGTTCATCAGCAGGGTCACACCCAGGTTGATGTGCTCGGTTTTGACCAGCTTGTCGGCGACTTCATAGAACTTGGAGGTATACAGGCTGGTGGGAGCGGCTTCCAGACCTTCCACCACGTTGGTCTGGATGGAGGTATAGACTTCGCCCCAGGCGATGGGGGTGGCGGCGGCTCCCAGGGCCTCGATGCAGTCAATGATGACGTCGCTTTCCATGGCGCGGAGCTTGCAGCCCTTGAATCCCGCCACGTCGGTCGCGGGGGTGTTCATCAGGAAGTCGCGCAGGCCGTCGGGATACCAGCTCAGGGCGCGGATACCTCGCTCGTCAATCATTTTCTGGTTCATAGCCGCCACGATTTCGCTGTTCAGGACCTTGTTCAGGTGGCCATAGTCCCGGAAAATGAAGGGCAGCTGAAGGATGTTATAGTCGTTTACCAGATTCGCCACATAGCCGGTGTCCGCCAGGCACATCTGGATGGAGCCCATCTGCACACCCTCGATGTTGTCCCGCTCGTTTCCAAGCTGTCCGTCCTCAAACAGGTTCACGGTCACAGCGCCGTTGGTGCGCTCTTCCACCCTGGACTTAAACTCGGCGCAGGTCCAGTGATGAACGCTGCTGGAGGACTGGTGGCTGGACAGGGTGATGGTGTAGGTATCGCCGGAGGCGGGAGTGCCGGAGTCCGCGGAGGCGTCCGTCGCGGGTGACTTGTCGGTTGTACCGGCGTCAGGCGCTTTGGTTCCGTTGGAGCAGCCCGCCAGGAGCACGACCAGCAGCAAGGACAGCATCTGCAAAAAAACCTTTTTCTTTTTCATTTCAATTCTCCTTCAAACTTTTTTATAATCAATATAGGCCTTTCCTATATCAATCCATGGGTAGGTATGAACCTCTCAGGGCTTCAGGAGGATTTTGATCCGCATTTCCTTTTTCGCGCGGACCATCTTCACGACGTCCTCCAGTTCGGCTAGGGGACGGACGTGGGTGATCAGCGGCTTGACGTTCAGCTTCCCCTCCGCCATATAGCGCAAGACCGGCTCAAAGGAGTTGGGGCTTGCCAGGGAGCCCACCAACTCCGCGTCCTTGACAATCAGGGTGTTCATCGGCACATCCACCGTCTGGCCGTTGTACCAGCTCACCGCCACGATGCGCCCCGTGGGTTTCAGGGCCTGGACCGCGGTGTTTAGGGCGCTGTTGCTGCCGGAGGTTTCGATAATGATTTCCGGCCCGCCGCTGGTGAGCTCCCGGGCTCGTTCCGCTACGCTCTCCCGGTGATAGTTGATGGTCTCGGCTACGCCGCATTTCTTGGCGATAGCCAGTTTTTCGTCCCAGCTTCCCGCCATCAGGACCTTGCTGGCCCCTTGGATATTAGCGAGCTGTGCGGCAAGCTGGCCGATGGGGCCGTCGCCGATGACCAGGACCTCCGCTCCGGCGGGAATCCGGGCTTTTGTCACCGCGTAGGCCGCTGTGGCGGCGGGCTCCGCCAGAGCCGCCTCCTCCATGCTCAGTCCGTTGGGGATTTTATAGACGTGCCGCTGGGGTACCGCCACATACTGAGCAAACACGCCCTGACGGTTGCGATAGGAACCGATCACTTCCCGGTTAGGGCAGAGGTTGTAATGCCCCTTCCGGCACTCATCACACTCGCCGCAGCCCAAGCTGACATCCGAGGTAATCCGGTCCCCCACGGCCAAGTCTCGGACGCCTTCTCCCACCTGGACAATGGTTCCGCTCCACTCATGGCCAGGAATGATGGGATAGGTGGTGTTTCCGTTTTTAATGTGGACCATCTCTCCTGTGAGGAGTTCGATGTCCGTCGCGCAAAAGCCGGCGTAGGAAATTTCCGCCAGCACTTCGCCGGGCTTGGGAGCGGGAGTGGGGATTTCCGAATACTCAATGACCTCCGGCTCCATAAAACGAATGGCTTTCATTAGGCTGATTCCTTTCCATACAGAAATTCGTTGCTCTGGTTGATGACTTTGATTTCGCCCTGCCGGAAGCACAGGGGGCGGCACTGCCCGTCGCTCCGCAGCCGCTGACAGAATTCATCCGGATTTCCGCCATGTTCCGCAAAGGTCCAAAAATGGCAGGGCGTTCCATATTTGGCCCCGGAAAGCGCCGCCGCCCGGGCCCCTTCCCCGGCGTTCATGTTTCCAAAGCGCCCGTTGATCGAGAGAATCGAAATGTCCGGCTTGAAGGACGCCACCTCCCGGAACAGGTTCTCGTGAAACGCCGTGTCTCCCGAGAAATAAAGGCGGTGCCCGCCCATCTCCAGGAACACGCCGATGGCGTCCGGAGCCATGTCGCCGTGATCCGCCAGGATTCCCCGGATATGCAGGTTTTCATCCCAGTATTCCCCGTTCCGGTCCAGTCGGCGGCAGCGCTCCGGCGCCGCCCCCTGCTCCAACAGCTTGTCCTGGCAGCTGGTGGGGCCCAGGAAAATCGTCTCCGGCGAGTTTTGAATGACCAGGGGAACCGAGTCGTAATCAAAGTGGTCAAAGTGCAGGTGCGTGATGATATAGTAATCCGGGGTCAAATCCTCCGGTTTCAACAGGAAGGGGGACAGCCGCTTAAAGCCCCGAAGCCGGTTCCCGCAGTCGCTGAGGTACGGGTCGATGACCAGCGTGTTTCCCTGGCTGTCTTTCAGGAAAAACCCAGCCTGTCCCAGCCAGCAAATCCCCAGCTCCCCGGGCGCAATGCGCAAAGAATGTAACTTATCCGCAAGCTCCATCGTCTCTGTTCTCCGACATCTTAGTATAGGCATCCTTCCAGCCAGGAATAGCGCTCGTCAAACTGCACTTGATATTTCTTCGTCTCGCCC
>CAJUOD010000085.1:0-3019 GCA_910587875.1 uncultured Oscillibacter sp.
CCGCTTGGCCTGCCGGATGTCCGGCAGGGTCTCGTCCGTCTCCCACTTCGAGATAGTCTGGCGGCTCACCCCCAGCTTCTCCGCCACGGCCTCCTGGGACAGGCCCTTCTTCTTCCGGGCCTCGAACAGGCTGCTTCCTAAACGCATGCTGTGACCTCCTGTGTTGGATTTGCCTCTATTATAAAGGGTTTTCCCGGAGAACGCCAGCGGCGCTTCCTTGCACTTCCGCACGGATTTTTGACAGGGGGGAGGGGCCGAAAATTCAGGCTTGACCGCCGCCTGGGGATGGGGTACACTGGGACGGTAAAGCGGCACGGATCAAAAAAGGGAGCGAAAGCATGAAAAAGAAGTATTCCCGGAGGCAGTACGAACGTCTGGATTTCATCTCCGTGCTGGGGTATGCCGTGTCTGTCTCCCTCCTGGCCCTGGCCCCGGAGAACATCGCCAAAATACTATATCCGTTTACGCTGCTTCCCTTTACCGCGCTCGCGGTCTATGCCGCTTATGTAAACGCAAAGCTGCCGGCCAAAGAGCGCCGGCGGATGAGCTGGGGACTCAGCGTGTTCAGCATCCACCCGGCCGTCACGGCGGCGCTTTTTGCCTTGTTTTCGGTGCTTGCATTTTTTGAATGTTACCTGATATAACGAGAAAGAAGGTATACCACCCATGATCCGCCTCATCGCCAGCGACATCGACGGGACCCTGCTCCAGAACGGAGCCACGGAGATTCCCCCGGAGATTTTCGACCATATCCACCGCCTGGAGAAGCGGGGCATCCTCTTCTGCCCCGCCAGCGGGCGGCAGTACACCAGCCTTCGGCGGCTCTTCGCCCCGGCGGCGGACAAGGTGCCCTTCCTCTGCGAGAACGGCGCGGTGGTCTACGGCCCCGGGAGCCCCGGGCCCATCCTCAGCAAGACCGTCATGGACCGCCGCCTTTCGGAAGAACTGTGCGCCGAAATCCTGGCCCTGCCGGGAGTGGAGGTGCTGATCTCCGGGGCGGACACCAGCTACCTCTGCCCCAAGGCCCCGGACCTGGAGGACCAGATCCGCTGGTTCCTGGGCAACCGCACCGCCGTCCTCCCCGCCCCGGCGGACGTGCCGGAGGACATCATCAAGGTCTCCGCCTACTGCCCCCAGGACCTGGAAAAGGTCCGGACGGCCCTGTTTCCCAAGTGGGAACAGCACTTCCGCTGTGCCGTGGCCGGGGCGGTCTGGCTGGACTTCACCCTGGCGGACAAGGGCCTGGGGGTGCAGAAGCTCTGCGAGGCCCTGGGCGTCGGCCTGGAGGAGGTCATGGCCTTCGGGGACAACTACAACGACGTCTCCATGCTGGAGCGGGTGGGCCGCCCCTACCTGATGGAAAACGCCGCCCCGGAGCTCCGGGCCCGGTTCCCCGTCCAGTGCCGGACGGTGGCGGAGATTCTGGAGACCCTCTGACGGCGGGAGGCCCCAAATTTTGAACGGTCCCTTAATTTTTGTCATTTTTGTGTCTTTTTTGCCCCGCCCGCCTTTACAAGGCGGGCGAAATTCTTTATAATAGATGTCTGCCAAATCCGCCCGGGCGGCGGTTCGGCGCATCAACAAAGAAAAGAGGCGGCTTCGCCTCTGGAGGTTTTATGAAACAGTTCCTCAAGCGCCTGACGGCCCTGCTGCTGCCGGGGGCGCTCTGCCTGTCCCTGCTGTCCGGCTGCGCCAAGGACGGCGAGGGCATGGCCCTGGCCGTGTGCGTGGGGGCCGCCCCGGAGTCTCTGGACCCCATTTACGCCGAGGACACCGAGGGCCAGACCGTCTTGGCCCATCTCTACGAGAACCTCATGCGGGTGACGGTGGACAGCGCGGGGAAGACCAGCGTCCTCCCCGGCATGGCCAAGAGCGTGGACCAGGAGGAGGAGACCAAGGACGGGGCGATTACCGTCACCTACACCTTCCGCCTCCGCAGTGCCCGCTGGTCCGACGGGCAGCCCGTTACCGCCGGGGACTTTGTCTACGCCTGGCAGCGGCTGGCGAACCCCGCCACCGGCTCCCGGTACGCGGACCTCCTCTCCGTGGTCAAGGGCTATCAGGAGGCCCGGGCCGCCAAGGACATGAGCCTCCTCCAGGTGACGGCAAAGAACGACTCTACTCTGGTGGTGACGCTGAACGGGCGCTACGACTGGTTCTTAAAGGAGGTCTGCACCTCCCCCGCCGCCATGCCCCTGCGCCAGGACGTGGTCCAGAAGCTGAAGGCCGCCTCTGGGGACAAGTCCTGGTGGGAGGCGGACCCCACCCAGCTGGTGACCAACGGGCCCTACACTCTGGCCGCCCAGGAGGAGGGCCGTTCCCTCCGGCTGGAGGCCAACAGCCGGTACTACGCCGCCCAGCCCGGCCCCCAGAGCGTCACCTTCCACTTCGCCGGGTCGGCGGAAGAGGCCTGGTCCCTCTATGAGAGCAAGACCGTGGACGCCGTCCGGCCCCTGCCGGATCAGCGCTTGACCGAACTGGCGGCGGACCCGGAGTGGTCTCCCCTGCCGGAGCTGGCTACCTACGCCGCCCTGTTCAACTGCGCCTCCGAGACCTTCAGCGACCCGGCCCTCCGGGAGGCCATGACCCTGGCCATTGACCGAAACGCCCTGGCCCAGGCCGCGGGGGCGGCGGCCCTGCCGGCGGAGGGCCTCGTCCCCCCCGGCGTGCCGGAGAATGAGGAGGGGGACTTCCGCGCCCTCAGCGCCCCCCTGCTGGACAACAATCCGGAGGGCTATGAGGCCCGCTGCCAGCAGGCCCGGGATCTTCTGGCGGAGGCCGGGTACAACAGCGGCGCGGACCTGGGCGAGCTGGAATTCCTCTACCTGAAAAACGACGTGAACGACGCTGTGGCCCAGCTCCTCTGCCAGCAGTGGCTGGAGGTCCTGGGGGTCCAGGCGGTCCCCAAGGGCCTGACGGAGCGGAATCTGATGTCCGCCCTGCGGGCCGGGGAGTACGACCTGGCGGGCCGGACCCTTACCGCCTCCGCCAACGATGCGGAGTGCTTCCTGATGTCCTG
>CAJUOD010000085.1:3029-12618 GCA_910587875.1 uncultured Oscillibacter sp.
GACCACCGAGAGCCGGGAGAACCTGGTCCGCTATGAGAGCAGCGCCTACGACACGCTGATGAAAATCGTGGCGGGCGCCGCCGACGGAACCGCCCGCATGGGCTGCCTCCACGACGCCGAGGCCCTGCTCTTGATGAATCACGCCATGGCCCCCCTCTACACCAAGGGCACCGCCTGGGAGCTGCGGGAGACCCTCACCGGGGCCTTCCGGGACCCCCGGGGCTGGTTCAGCTTCGCGGGCGTGGTGGCCCGGACCGCTTAAACGCATAGAAAACGCCCCGCCGGAAGGCGGGGCGTTTTTACGTCTTTCGATTCTCAAGCAAGGAAGCCCTTGAGGATGCAGTCCTCGGCCTCCTCCTCGGTGAGGCCCAGGGTCTCCAGCTTCAAGAGCTGGTCCCCGGCGATCTTACCGATGGCCGCCTCGTGGACCAGCTGGGCCTCAGTGCAGTTGGCCGTGATGGCGGGGATGGACTTGATTTTGGCCTCCCCCATGATGATGGAGTCGCACTGGACGTGGCCGAAGCACTGGGCGTTCCCCACCATGCGGGGGTAGAACACCTGCTCCGATTTGTCCTGGGCCACGGACCGGGAGATCACCCGGCCCTTGGAATCCTCGCCGTCCAGGATGATTTCCATATCGCTCTCCGCCGTCTGGCCCCCGTGGGTCAGCAACCGCTCGGTGACCACGGCCTCGGCCCCCCTGCCGCAGACGATTTTGGTCGTCCGTTTCGTGGAGTCGATGCCCCGGATCTGGACGGTCTCCATCTGGATGGAGGCCCCCTCCTCCAGGTAGACCACCGTCTGGGGGTTCATGATCCGCCCCCCGGTGCCGTCCCCCTCGCCGTAGTGCTTTTCCGTGTAGCGGACCTTGGAGCCCTTGCCCACGTAAAAGGTATGGACCCCGTCGTGGCGGGATTCCTCCCCGCCGCAGTTGTGGATTCCGCAGCCCGCCACGATGTTCACATCGCAGCCCTCTCCAATGAAGAAGTCGTTGTAGACCATCTCCCGGAGGCCGGATTTCGTGATGATGACGGGGATATAGCAGGTCTCCCCCACGGTGCCGGGCTTCACCCGGATGTCGATGCCGGGCTTGTCCTCCTTGGAGGTGATTTCAATGTGCTCCGTGGACTGCCTTCCGTCACAGCCGGAGTCCTTCCGGATGTTGAAGGCCCCCACGGGCTTGCCGATGAGGTCCGCGATTTTCTCCAGTAAGCCCCGATCGATCTCGGTATCCATCATGAGCCCATCGCCTCCTTTCTCAGCACCGGGCAGGTGCCCAGGGTGTCCGCCAGAATCTGGGGCAGAATCTCCTCCGGGGTCCCCCGGTGGCGGAGCCGCCCGTCGCCCACCACGATGACCTCGTCCGCCAGGGAGATGATGCGCTCCTGGTGGGAGATGATGATCATGGTGGCCCCTCCGGCGGCGTGGAGCTGCTCGAAGGTCTCCGTCAGCCGGGCGAAGGACCACAGGTCAATGCCCGCCTCCGGCTCGTCGAAGATCATGAGCTGCGCGTTCCGGGCCAGGATGGAGGCGATCTCAATGCGCTTCACCTCTCCGCCGGAGAGGGACGCGTCCACCTCCCGGTCCAGGTAGTCGTTGGCGCACAGGCCCACCCGGGTCAGGTACTGGCAGCAGCGATCCTTGGAGATCTTCTCGTCTCCGCTGGCCAGGGTCAGCAGGTCCCGGACCGTCAGCCCCTTGAAGCGGGGGGGCTGCTGGAAGCCGTAGCTGATGCCCAGCCGCGCCCGCTCCGTGATGCCAAGCTCCGTGACGTCCTGCCCATTCCAGAGAATCTGCCCGGCGGTGGGCTTCACCAGGCCCATGATGCTTTTCGCCAGGGTGGTCTTTCCGCCGCCGTTGGGGCCGGTGAAGACCACCAGCCGCCCGTCGCCCACGGTGAGGGAGATATCGTTCAAAATGCCCAGCTCCCCGCCGTCCTCGTGGACGGCATAGCTGAGGTGTTTCAGTTCCAGCATGAGGGTTCCTCCTTTGCGCGTGAAACAATTCCAGTCTGTATTCTAACAGATACGACAGGAAAAAGCAATGCGGCCTCTTGGGATTTCCCCTATATTTTACCCAAAAGCGCCCCAACTACATGTTGCAGGCGCAACAGTAACAGGTTTTTCCTCCTCCGCATACACTGGGAAGAAAAGGAGGGACCCCTCATGGAACATACGACCCAAACCCCGGAAGTTTACGATTTCCGCCAGTACGACCGCATCTGGCAGCGGGTAGCCCCGAACCTGGAGCCCTACCCCGGCATGTCCGTCCAGCAGACGGCTTCCGTCCAGCCGGCGGCCCGGATGGAGGCCGCTGCGCCCGCCGCCCCGGCGGCCTCTGGCCTTCCCGCCGCGCCGGAGAGTCCCGCCGTTCCCGTCCCGGCAGGGTCCATGGCCTCGCTCCCCGGCGCGGAGCGGAATCCCTGCTGCATGGGCACCGAGGCGGCGGAGATGCTGAACGTGATCGCCGGCTACATCGAGGCGGCGCTGTCGGACCGGCGCTATCTCCTGGCCCTGGCCCGCCAGGCCCCCTCCTGGGCTCGGAAGGACCTGCGGGACATGGCGGCGGACCTCCAGGACCAGGCCCGGCGGCTCATGGCGGCCCACTACCTCATCACCGGCCAGTGCTACCGGCCCAGCGTCAGCACGGAGCGCATCTACGTGGGCCGCTGGTGTCCCGCCCTCCGGGAGCGGTATCACGCGGCGGCGTGCAGCGGGCTGAACTACGCCCGCTCCGCCGAGGATGCCATAGACCCCTGCCTGACCAAGCTCTTCGAGGAGATGAGCAAGCAGTCCTACGGCCACGCGGAGACCCTGATGGGGCTCCTCCAGCGGAGTTTGCAAGGCATGTAAAGGGAAAGGCCCTCCATGACGGAGGGCCCTTTTCTTATCCCCAGGCCCGGGCGATCTCGTCCCGCTCGTGCTGGTTCTCCACCCAGTTTTCCAGATAGCCGCAGTCATGGCAGACATAGCGGGCCACCGGAATCCGCTTCACCGTGGCAAAGCGGGTGATGCAGATGCTGTTGGCGAGGTAGCGGTGGGCGTCGTCCGGCACCCGGATAATATCCGTGGAGCCGCAGACGGGACAGCGTTTGGTGTTTTTCATTTACTTCCGATCCCTCCACAGTTTCCAAAGCCGGTCCAGAAGGGGCAGCAGCAAAAGGAGAAGGAGCAGGTCATTGGGTACATGCGGCATCACGCGCCTCCTTTCAGTTTACCTGATAGAGCTTCATAGAAAGCGGGATGGAAACCGCCGTGGCGGCGACCGCCGCCAGGGGCAGCAGGGCCATAACGGGCACGGGGATGCTGGGGATGTCCACCGCGTCCAACACGAAGCCCGCCCCGAGGGCCGCGCCGAAAATCACCACCATGAAAATCATCCGGCCCCGCTCCACGCCGAAGCGCATGACCGCGGGCAGGGTGACGTCCAGGGAGATCACGCCCAGGCAGAGGCTGGTCAGCACGATGGAGACGTCTACCTCACTCTCGAGAAAGTGTCCCAGCACCATGCGGGCCGCCAGGCACAAAAGGCCCGCCGCCGCCATGCACAGCCAGCCCAGCACGTACTTGCTCAGTACGACGTCCCGCTTGGAATAGGGCATCATGGCCGCCAATTCATCCCAGTGGCTCCGCTCGTCGTAGGCCATGGCCGTGTAGGGCAGCATGGAGCACCAGACTACCAGAAAGACTACGTTGAATACGCTGTTCACCACGGACAGCAGGAAAATGACCAGGATAAAAATTTTCATTTGCTTCCACAGCACATAGAAATCCTTCTGAATCAACGCTTTCATTTCCTCGCTCCTTTCACCATGAAGAGGATGATGTCCTCCACGCTTGCCCGTTCCAGCTCCAGCCCCGCCGGGACCTCCTCCCGCCGGACCAGGGCCCGGACGCCGCCGTAGCCGTGGGCCTCCTCCCGGCCCAGGACGGCCTCCTCCCGGAGGCTCTCCAGCTGCTCCGCCGTGCCCACGAAGACGCCGTAGGTCTCCAGGAGCCGGTCCTTCTCGTCACAGAAGAGCAGCTGCCCCTGGTGCAGGAAGGCGATGTAGTCGCAGAGCTTCTCCAGGTCGCTTAAGATATGGGAGGAGATTAGAATGGAGTGGTCCTCCTCCCGGGTGAACTCGTTGAAGATCTCCAGCACCTCGTCCCGGACGATGGGGTCCAGGCCGCTGGTGGCCTCGTCCAGAATCAGGAGCTTCGGCTGGTGGCTCAACGCCACGGCGATGGCCAGCTTCATCTTCATGCCCCGGGAGAAGTCCTTGAAGGGCTTCTTCTCCGGCAGGTCGAAGCGGCGGAGGTAGCCCTCGTAGGTCCCCTGATCCCAGCGCTTGTAGGTCCCCGCCATGACCTTCCCCACCTGGACGGCGGTGAGGGTCTCGGGATAGTAGGCCTCGTCCAGGACGACGCCCACATCCTCCTTGACGGCCCGGAATTCCGGGGAGGCCGCGTCCACGCCCAGGACCTTGGCGACGCCGGCGTCGGGGCGCAGGGCGTTCATCAGCAGGCGGATGGTGGTGGACTTGCCCGCGCCGTTTTCGCCCACCAGGCCGCAGATGGTGCCGCTGGGCACGGTCAGGCTCAGGTCCCGGATGGCGAAGCCGGGGAAGCTCTTGTGAATGTGGGATAATTCAATGGCGTTCATCAGTTCTCCTCCTCTAGTAAGACGCGCAGCATATTGACCAGCTCCTCCACCGTCAGGCCGCAGGACTTGGCAAGGCCCGCAGCGGCGGTCAGGTGGTTCTCCAGCTCCTTGAGCTGCTGTTCCCGGATCAGGTCCAGGTTCTTCTCCGCCACGAAGCAGCCCTTTCCGGCCACGGTGTACAGGAAGCCCTCGGCCTCCAGCTCGTCATAGGCCCGCTTCGTGGTGATGACGGATATCTTCAGGTCCTTGGCCAGGGCCCGAATGGAGGGCAGCGCCTCCCCCGGCGACAGGGCCCCGGCGATGATCTGGGCCTTGAGCTGGGAGTAGATCTGCTCGTAGATGGGCTGACCCCCGGTGTTGCGGATGATGATTTCCATGGAAGCTCCTCCGTTTCACTGTTCATATACAGTATACACAGAATGAACAGTTTGTCAAGAGGCTGCGGCAAAAAAATTTTCCTGGGCAAGTCCCTCCTCTTGTGGTATACTACCCCTGGAAAACGAGGAAGGGGGATGGGCCATGGAACGCGTCAGCGGCGCCAGCAACTGGAGGCTGGTCCTCCGCCGGGAGGAGGGCGGCGGAATCACCGTCCTCCGGGCCGGGACCCCCGACGCAAGGGCCGCTCTGCCGGACCGGATTTTCGATCTGCCCGTGACGGCCCTGGGGGACCGGGCCCTGGCCCCGGAGCGGCAGGGGGACCCCGTTCCTCCCGGGGCGGAAGCCCTTCTGATCACCTGCGTCCCCCCGGAGGATGGCGCGGCCTGGGACAACCGGAGCCTCCGGGACCTGGCCCTGCCGGAGGGCCTGGAGGCCCTGGGGGACTACGCTTTGTTAAATTGTTCCAGCCTGAAAACCCTCCGTATGGCCGACGGCGTCTCCCGCTGGGGCGGCGGGACGCTGATGAACTGCCGTAATCTGGACGCCCTCCACCTGACCCGGACGGGCCCGGACCAGGGGGAGGCCCTGGCCTGGTTCGCCGGGGAGCTGTCCCGGGAGCTGGACGTGACCATTGACGGCCCCGGCGGAGAGACCGCCCGGCTGCTGTTCCCGGAGTACACGGAGCTCTATGAGGAAAACTGCCCCGCCCACCACTTCGACTACTCCATCTCCGGCGCGGGCTACCCCTATCACCACTGCTTCCGGCAGAAACGCCTGTCCCTCAAGGAGTACGACGCCCTCTGGAAGGACTTCCTGGGCATGGAGCACGACAAGCGCGCCGCCCTGCGCCTGGCCTGGCGGCGCCTCCGCCGGCCTGTCGATTTAGGGGACGGGGCGGCGGCGGCCTACCGGGCCTACTTAAAGGAGCACGCCGGGGAGGCCCTGCGCCTCCTGCTGGAGGAGGAGAACGGGGAAGCCCTTCCCCTGCTCCTGGAGCTGGCGGAGCCGGACCGGGAGGCCCTGTCCGCCGCCTGTGCCCTGGCCCGGGAGAAGGGGGCCACGGGAGCCCTGGCGGCGCTGCTGGAGGAGCGGCGGCGCTTTCCCGCAGGACTGGAGAAATCCTTTACACTGTAGAGAGGCCAATGGATTTATGGAGCAGAAGGACTTTGCCGGGGTGGGGCAGGACATCCTCTTCGCCGCCCGGAACGAGCTGTATATGAGCCTCCCCTACCTGGACGCGGCCCTGTGCGGCCTGGCCTTCGCCCCCGGCGGCGGGGTCACGGTGTCCCTGGCGACGGACGGCGAGACGCTGTACTACGACGGGGCCTGGCTGGCGGACCGCTATCTTCGGAGCCAGGTCTGGACCTGCCGGGCCTATCTCCACGTCATCCTCCACTGCATGCTCCGGCACCTGGCGAAGAAGCGGGGCAAGGTCTCCGAGCTGTGGGACCTGGCCTGTGACGCGGCGGTGGAGAGCATCCTGGACGAGCTGGATTATCCCTGCCTGAACGCCGGGATCGTCCCCCGGAAACAGAAATTCTACGGGGAGTGCAGGCGGGACATGCCCGTGCTGACGGCGGAGGGCATCTACCGCCGCCTCCTGCGGCTGAATCTGCCGGAATACGAGATCGCCCAGCTCCAGCGGGCCTTTTTGGTGGACGACCACGGCCTCTGGGACCCGGAGCGGCAGGACGATCAGGAACAGAGCAGCCGCCAGGACCAAAAGTGGCAGGACCTCTCTTCCAAGACCCAAACGGGCCTGGAGACGGTCCTCTCGGACAAGGGGACCGGCGGGGAGGCCGTCTTGGAGCAGGTCCGGGTGGCGGTCCGGGATGACGTGGACTACCGGGCCTTTCTCCGGCGCTTCGCCGCTCCCCGGGAGATCCAGGCGGTGGACGGGGACGCCTTTGACTACGGCTTTTACTCCTACGGCCTCCGGCTCTATGGAAACATGCCCCTGGTGGAGCCCCCGGAAACCCGGGAGGAGAAGCGGATCGAGGATTTCGTCATCGCCGTGGACACCTCCATGTCCACATCTGGGGAGCGGGTCCGGCAGTTCCTGGCCTGCACCTATGCCATTTTGAGGAGCGCCGGGACCTTCACCCGGAAGGTGAATATCCGGATCATCCAGTGCGACGACCAGATCCGGTCCGACGATGTAATCCGGGACCTGGAGGACCTGCGGGCCTATATGGAGAACTTCCAGCTCACCGGGGGCAGCGCCACGGACTTCCGCCCGGTGTTCGAGCATGTGGCCAAGCTCCAGGAGGCGGGGGCCTTCACCAGCCTCCGGGGGCTGGTGTACTTCACCGACGGCATGGGGATCTACCCGGAGAAGCGCACGCCCTATGAGACGGCGTTCATCCTCCTGGGAGAGCCGCCCCTCTCCGTGAAGACGCCCCCCTGGGCCATCCGGCTGGTGCTGGAGGCCCCGGATTTGGACCGGGCCGCGGAGCAATTGCCGGAGGAGATCGACCTGGACGAGCTGCCGGAGCTGTAGAGGAAGGAAACGCCATGAACATCAAACAAGCCAAGCAAGAGATTGCGAACACGTTAAAGGCCTACCTGGCCAAGGACGAATTGGGAAACTACCTCATCCCCCCCGTCCGCCAGCGGCCCATCCTGCTGATGGGTCCTCCCGGGGTGGGCAAGACCCAGATCATGGAGCAGGTGGCCGCCGAGACCGGCGTGGGGCTGGTGGCCTACACCATCACCCACCACACCCGCCAGAGCGCCGTGGGCCTGCCCTTCATCGAGAAGCGGACCTACGGCGGAACGGAGTACGCCGTCACCGAGTACACCATGAGCGAGATCCTGGCCTCCGTGTACAGCCTGATGGAAAAAACCGGCCTCAAGGAGGGCATCCTCTTCCTGGACGAGATCAACTGCGTCTCGGAGACCCTGGCCCCCATGATGCTCCAGTTCCTCCAGTGCAAGACCTTCGGCAACCAGCGCCTGCCGGAGGGCTGGCTCATCGCCGCCGCCGGGAACCCGCCGGAGTACAACCGCTCCGTCCGGGACTTTGACGTGGTGACCCTGGACCGGGTGAAGCGCATCGACGTGCGGGAGGACTTCGCCGTCTGGAAGGAGTACGCCCGGGCCAAGGGCCTCCACGGGGCGGTGGTGTCCTATCTGGACATCAAGAAGGAGAACTTCTACCGGGTGGAGACCACGGCGGAGGGCATCCGGTTCGCCACCGCCCGGGGCTGGGAGGACCTGAGCGAGCTGCTGACGGTCTATGAGGCCCTGGGCCTCAAGGCGGACCGGGAGGTGGTGGGGCAGTACATCCAGCTGCCCCGGATTGCCCGGGACTTCGCCAACTACCTGGAGCTGTACCACAAGTATCAGAACATCTACCACGTGGACGAGATTCTAAAAGGGACCTGGCGGCCCATCACCGTCCGGGAGCTCCGGGCTGCGCCCTTCGACGAGAAGCTGTCCGTCATGGGCCTGCTCCTCTCCCGCCTGTCCGAAGCCGCCCGGGAGGCCCGCCGCCAGGATGGGCTGTGCGAGGCCCTCCACGCCGCCCTGACGGCCTTCAAGGAGGCCCTTGCCGCCGGGGAGCATCCCCAGGAGGTCCTGGAGGCCCTGGCCCGGGAGCGCCGGGAGGCCCTGAAGCGGGCCCGGGACGCGGGCCAGCTGGACAAGCCCCGCCAGACCCTGGCCCAGCTGGAGATCAACATCCTGGAGGACTACCGCCGCCGCCTCATCCAGGAGGACCCGGCGGACGCCGGGGAGGCCATGGAGCTTGTCCGGGGCTGGTTCGGCGGGGAGGTGGAAAAACGGTCCTCCCTGGCCCAGAAGGCCAAGGCGGAACTGGACCACGCCTTCGCCTTTTTGGAGGAGACCTTCGGCCAGGGGCAGGAGCTGGTGCTGTTCGTCACGGAGCTGACCGCCGGGCCCGACACCAGCTGGTTCATCGAGGCCTTCGGCTGCGACGCCTACTTCCGCCACAACCGGGAGCTGCTGTTCGACGACGCCCGCCGCCGGATTCAAAAGGACATCATCGCCGCCAAGGCGGCGGAACAGGAGGAAACCCATGAGTGAGGATATGAAACGCATTGAGGCCGTGCTGGACGAGAGGGTCCGCCCCGCCCTTCGGGCCCACGGGGGCGAGATCGCCGTGGACCACTTAGAGGACGGCGTGCTGTACGTGAAGCTGCTGGGCCAGTGCGCCGGGTGCCCCTCGGCGGACCTGACCAACGAGACCATCGTGGAGGCGGAGCTCACCGCCGCCCTGCCGGAGCTTGTGCGCAAGGCCGTGGTGGTCCAGACCGTCAGCGACGAGCTGTGGGAGCAGGCCAAGAAGCTCCTGCGGGACCACCATTTGTAAACTTTTGTCCCTTTTCCTTTACTTATGGGAAAAGTGCCTATATAATAAAAGATTGTGTGAAGCGCTCCTTCACCAATACGAGAGAGAGGGTTTTTCATTATGTCAAATTGCGCCATTGTGGGCATCAACTGGGGCGACGAGGGAAAGGGCCGCATGGTGGACCTGATCACCCAGGACTACGACGTGGTGGTCCGCTACCAGGGCGAGATCGGAAGAGCACACGTCTGAACTCCA
>CAJUOD010000086.1 GCA_910587875.1 uncultured Oscillibacter sp.
GTGCTCTTCCGATCTCTTGCCGGTGCCCTCCATGACATTGACCTCGACCTCCAGAATCTCGCCGCCGGTCTCCGTCCAAGCCAGGCCGTTGACCACGCCGATCTCCTCCCGCACCGTGTGCAGGGCGGGGGGGTAGGGCTGGCAGTCCAGGAATTTCGGCAGATCCTCCTCGGCCACTGTGACCCGCTTGGCCTCGCCGGAGACGATTCTCATGTCCGTCTTCCGGCACAGGGCCGCGATGCGGCGCTCCAGCAGGCGGACGCCGGACTCCCGGGTGTAGTCCCGGATGATGGCCCGGAACACCTCATCCCCCACTCGGAGGGAGGATTTTTTCAGGCCATGCTCCGCCAGCTGCTTGGGCAGCAGGTGGCGGCGGGCGATTTCCACCTTCTCCTCATCGGTGTAGCTGGAGAGGCGGATGACCTCCATCCGGTCCAGCAGGGGCTGGGGAATGGTGTCCG
Organism: uncultured Oscillibacter sp.; assembly: GCA_910587875.1. Lineage (GTDB taxonomy): Bacteria > Bacillota > Clostridia > Oscillospirales > Oscillospiraceae > Oscillibacter. Next base: position 462 of record CAJUOD010000086.1, read on the forward strand.
TGGTGTTGGCCGTGGTGATGAACATCACCTGGCTCAAGTCCACGGGAATCTCCATATAGTGGTCCCGGAAAGCGTGGTTCTGCTCGCTGTCCAGCACCTCCAGCAGGGCGGAGGCCGGGTCTCCCCGGTAGTCGTTGCCCAGCTTGTCGATCTCATCCAGCAGCAGCAGCGGATTCATGGACCCGCCCCGGATGATGGCGTCGATGACCCGGCCGGGCATGGAGCCGATGTAGGTCCGGCGGTGGCCCCGGATGTCCGCCTCGTCCCGGACGCCGCCCAGGGAGAGCCGGGCCAGCTTCCGGTTCAGCGCCTTGGCGACACTGATGGCGATGGAGGTCTTGCCCACGCCCGGCGGGCCCACCAGGCAGAGGATCTGGCCTTTGCCCTTGGGATTCATCTGCCGGACGGCAATGGTCTCCAGGATGCGCTCCTTCACCTTCTCCAGGCCGAAGTGGTCCTTTTCCAGCACCTTCCGGGCGGCCTCCACGCTGACCCGCTCCCGGGTCGACTTGTTCCAGGGCATCTCCAGGCATACGTCCAGGTAATTCCGGATCACCGACGCCTCGGCGCTGCCGTAGGGCTGGCGGGACAGCTTCCCCGCCTCCTTCAGCAGGTGCTTTTCCGCCTCCTCCTCCAGGTGCAGCTCCACAATCTTGCGGCAGTAATCCTCCACCTCGTCCTCGTCGTCGTCCTCCCCCAGCTCATTCTGGAGGACCCGGATCTGGGTGCGGAGAATCTGGTCCCGCTGGGTGCGGATCAGCTGGTCCCGGATCTTGCCCTCCATCTCGTGCTCGAAGCCCAGGATGCTGCACTCCCGGGCCAGGAGGCCGTTCAGCTTCCGCAGGCGGACAAAGGGGGCCAGCTCCTCCAGAATCTCCTGCTTGTCCGTATGCCGCAGGGGGATGTTCTGGGTGATGAAGTCCGCCAGATGGCCCACGTCCCGGCTGTCCATCACGGCGGTGACAATCTCCTCCGCCACCGCGCCGGAGAGCTGGGCGTACTCACTGAACAGGCTCCAGGCCTGACGGAGCAGGGCCTCCGCCCGGGGGCTCCGGGCCTCGGAGGGGGTCTCCTCCGGCAGCTCCTCGATGTTGGCCTGGAGGTACGGAGAGGACTGCCACAGCCGCCGCAGCCGGGCCCGCCGGCGGCCCTCCACCATGACCCGGGCGGATCCGGAGGACAGGCGGAGAATCTGCCGGATGTGGGACACGGTGCCGATCTGGTACAGGTCCTTCTCCTCCGGCCGCTCCACGCCGATCTCCCGCTGGGTGACCAGGAAGACCTCCTGGTCGCCCTCCATGGCCCGCTCCAGGGCCGCGATGGAGATGGGGCGCTCCACGTCAAAGGTCAGATTCATGTGGGGGAAGACCGTCAGGCCCCGGAGGGCCAGAACGGGCATATTCATCGTAGCCGGTTCCATAGGCGTCATAGGATTCACGCTCCTTTCCAGGGGCTGGAAAATAATGGTAGGGAATGGAATTGGGCCTTACAGCCCGAGAGGAAGGGACGTCACTCCCTTCCTCTCTCTCGACCCGGCGAAGGGCCGGATACGCTCTTGTGTTCAGGACGCGGACTTGGGGGGGCGGGACTTCCCGCTCTTGCCTGGGTTCAGCTTCACGGAGTAGCTCACCTTCTCCGGGTCCTTCGTCAGGATGGGCTGGCCCGTGCCGTCCACGCAGTCTTTTGTGATGACGGCCTTGACAATGGTGGGGTCCGAGGGGATGTCGTACATAATCTGGGTCAGCATCCCCTCCATGACGGCCCGGAGGCCCCGGGCGCCGATGTTCCGCTCAATGGCCTTGTCGGCGATGGCGTCCAGCGCCTCAGGCTCGAACTCCAGCTCCACGTCGTCATATTCCAGCAGCTTCTTGTACTGCTTCACCAGGGCGTTCTTGGGCTCCTGAAGGATGCGGACCAGGTCCTCCCGCCGGAGGCCGTTCAGCGGCGCGATGACCGGCAGACGGCCCACCAGCTCGGGGATAATGCCGTATTTCAGGATGTCGTGGGGCTGGACCTGGTGGAGAATCTTGCTCAGGTCCTTGTCCTTTTTGCCCTGGACGTTGGCCCCGAAGCCGATGCTCTTCTGGTCCAGGCGCCGCTCGATGATTTTCTCCAGCCCGTCGAAGGCGCCGCCGCAGATGAACAGGATATTCTTCGTGTTCATCTGGATGAACTCCTGGTGCGGGTGCTTCCGCCCGCCCTGGGGCGGGACGTTGGCCACGGTGCCCTCCACGATTTTCAGCAGCGCCTGCTGCACGCCCTCACCGGAGACGTCCCGGGTGATGGAGGTGTTTTCGCTCTTCCGGGCGATTTTGTCGATCTCGTCCACATAGATGATCCCGTGCTCCGCCCGCTCCACGTCGAAGTCCGCGGCCTGGAGCAGCCGGAGGAGGATGTTTTCCACGTCGTCGCCCACGTAGCCCGCCTCGGTAAGGGTAGTGGCGTCGGCAATGGCGAAGGGCACCTTCAGGATCTTCGCCAGGGTCTGGGCGAAGAGGGTCTTGCCGGAGCCCGTGGGGCCCAGCATCAGGATGTTGCTCTTCTGGAGCTCCACGTCCTCGTCCCCGCCGAAGAAGATGCGCTTATAGTGGTTGTACACCGCCACGGACAGGGCGACCTTCGCCTCCTCCTGGCCGATGACATACTGGTCCAGCACGTCCCGGATCTCCCGGGGCGTGGGCAGCTGGTCCGGCAGGTCCTCCAGCGCGGGAGAGTCGGGCTCAAAGCCGTCGTTCAGGATGCTCATGCACAGGTGGACGCACTCGTCGCAGATGCGCACGCCGGGGCCCTGTATCATGCGGTGGATCTGCTGCTCGTGTTTGCCGCAGAAGGAACACCGCAAAGTTTTCTTGCCGTCGTCGTTCATGGTTTCTACCTCTCTATCGGGGATGGGGCTTCGCGTTTAGGCCTCGTCCTTTTTCTCTTCCTTGTTCACCAGGATCTTGTCAATCAGTCCAAACTCCTTGGCCTCCTCGGCGCTCATGAAGTTGTCCCGCTCACAGGCGGCGGTGACCTCCTCGATGGACCGGCCTGAATTTTCCGCCATAATGCGGTTCATCCGCTTTTTGATAATCTCCAGCCGCTTCAGGTGGATGGCCATGTCGGTGATCTGGCCCTGGGTGCCGGCGGAGGGCTGGTGAATCATGATCTCCGCGTTGGGCAGGGCGATGCGCTTGCCCTTGGCGCCGGCGGACAGAAGGAAGGCCCCCATGCTGGCCGCCATGCCCACGCAGATGGTGGACACGTCGCATTTGACATACTGCATGGTGTCGTAAATCGCCATACCGTCCGTGACGGAGCCTCCGGGGCTGTTGATATACAGCTGGATGTCCTTGTCGGGGTCCTGAGCCTCCAGATAGAGGAGCTGGGCCACGATGAGGCTGGCCGTGGTGGCGTTGACCTCCTCGCCCAGGAAGACGATCCGGTCGTTCAGCAGCCGGGAGAAGATGTCATAGGACCGCTCGCCCCGGTTGGTCTGTTCGACTACGTAGGGAACTAGACTCAATTTGATAACCTCCAGTCTTTTGTGCGGGCCCGCCGGAGGCGGAGCGCGCTCCAAGGCCCGGCGGTTATGCCCATATAACCATTTTCACATGATACCACAGGCATCATGTGAAAATGTGTCGAATCTGTGAATCCGCAAGTAAAGATTCGGCTTATTCGGCGTCCTTCGGCTCCTCGGGCTCTTCCGTCTTCTTCTTCCGGGGCTTCCGGGCGGGCTTTTTCTCCTCGGCGGCAGACTCCGCGCCCTCGGCCGCGGGCTCCTCGGTCTTCTTCTTACGAGGCTTCCGGGCGGGCTTCTTCTCCTCGGCGGCGGGCTCCTCGGCGGGCTTCTCCTCAGGCTTCACGGCGGTGGCGCTCTCCGCCACCACGTCGATGGCCCGGCGGCTGCAGACCTGATCCTTCACCTGGTCGGCCTGGATGTACTTCTTCACCATTTCCACATCCATGCCGAACTGCTCCGCCAGCTTCTTGTATTCCTCTTCCACATCCTCGTCGCTGGCCTCGATGCCCTCCGCCTTGATGACGGCCATGACGGCCAGGTCCATCTTCACCTGGCGCAGAGCGGGCTCCTTGGCGTCCTCCAGCAGCTTGGACTCCTGGATGCCGGTCATCTGGAGATACTGGTCGTAGGGGATGCCCTGCTGGGCGATCTGAGTGCGGAAATTCTCCACGAACTGGCGGGCCTGGCCCTCCACCATGGCGTCGGGAATTTCGGCGGTGATGCCCTCCGCCACCTGCTCCATCAGCGCGTCCTCAAAGCCGCGCTGGGCGTCCTTCTCCCGCTCCTCTTTGATCTGCTTCTCCAGGTCCGCCTTCAGCTCGTCCAGGGTGTCGAACTCGCTGACGTCCTTAGCAAACTCGTCGTCCAGGGCGGGGACTTCCTTCTCCTTGACCTCGTGGCACTTGACCTTGAAGACCACGGCCTTTCCGGCCAGGTCCGCATGGTAGTCCTCGGGGAAGGTGATGTCGATGTCTTTTTCGTCGCCGGCCTTCATGCCCGCGACCTGCTCCTCAAAGCCGGGAACGAAGCTGTGGGAGCCCAGCTCCAGGCTGTGGTTGGTCCCCTTGCCTCCGTCGAAGGGCGTTCCGTCCAGGAAGCCCTCGAAGTCGATGACGGCGGTGTCGCCCTCCTTGGCCTCCCGCTCCACGGACACCAGGCGGGTGTTCCGGTCGGTGAGGGTCTGGAGGCGGCGGTCCACGTCCTCGGCGGTGACCTGGACCTCCTCCTTGGGGGCGGTCAGGCCCTTATACTGGCCCAGGGTGACCTCGGGATACACGGGCGCGACAGCCTTGAAGGTAAAGCCCTGCCGGGTGCACTCGCCCACCAGCTCCACGGTCGGATAGCCCACCACCTGGAGCTCTTTTTCCTTCACGGCGGCCTCGTAGGCGTCGGGGAAGGCAATGTTGATGGCCTCGTCGAAGAACACCTCCGCGCCGTACATGCCCTCGATGATTTTCCGGGGGGCCTTGCCGGGGCGGAACCCGGGGACGTTGATCTTGCCCCGCGTCTTCCGGTAGGCCTTTTCCATGGCGGCCTCGAACTCGGCGGCCTCTACCTCGATGGTCAGCGCGACCTGGCTTTTCTCGATCTTCTCGCAGCTTTTCACACTCATGTCTGTTTTCCTCCGTTCATTCCCGGCGCTCAAAAAGCACTCCGCCGGGCAAGTTAGTATTCTATCAGAAAAATATTGAAAATTCCAGTCTTTTTTCCATCAATCACAAATTTTTTTCGGAACAAAGCCCAGATAGTCGGCGGAGATCAGGGAAAACTCCGTTTCCCCCCTCCTTCCCTCCAGCCGCCGCCGGATGGCGTGGCCGTGAAGATGGCCGTAGCAGCACAGGGAAACGCGGTATTTCTCCAGGGTTTCCAGGATTTCCGGGCACTCGTAGCCCTGGTAAACCGGCGGGTAGTGGAGGAAGCACAAAATGGGCTTCTCCCCCGCCGCCTTTAAGGAGGTCTCCAGCCGCCCCACCTCCCGGTTCAGCACCTTCACGTTATGGGCGTCCTCCTCCAGGAACCAGCCCCGGGTGCCGCAGACGGCCCAGTCCCTGTAGAACACACAGCTGTTGTGGAGGATGTCCAGGGTGTGAATTCCCTTCTCGTCGAAGAAGCGGTGGAGCTTGGCGGCGGTGGTCCACCAGTAGTCGTGGTTTCCCTTCACCAGGTACTTTTTGCAGGGGAACTGGTCCAGGAATTTGAAGTCGGCCTCCGCCTCCTCCAGGCTCATGCCCCAGGAGGTGTCCCCCGCCAGGATGAGCACGTCCTCCGCCGTCAGGGCCGAAAGTCCCTCGGCAATGCGCTCCGTGTAATTCTCCCAGGCGGGGCCGAAGACCTCCATGGGCTTGTCGGCCGTCAGGGAGAGGTGCAGGTCCCCGATGGCGTAGAGGGCCATATCCACCCCTCCTTTCCTCCTACTTTTCTTGAAAGAAAAGTAGGCAAAAGAACTTTAGCTCGCTCTGATTGTCCGGTATTCATCCAAGTCGAAGCGACGGCAACGGGGCCCGGTTTTATTTCAGGAAGTCCAGCACCACGTTATCCATCTCCGCCTTCTCCGCCGTCAGGTTGAAGCGGCGGGCCTTGCCCTTCAGGGCCGCCAGGCGGCGGGGCACCGCCACGCCGGACACCGCGTTCAGCTGGTCCAGCAGCTCCACGCCGTCGCCCTTGGGCTCCTGGCCCACGGCCCGGAGGACGTTGTCGCAGAATTTATAGGGGGACGCGGTGGAGACAAAGACCGTCAGCGTCTGGTCCCCGGTCTCCTTCCGGTACTGCTCCAGCACCCCCGCCGCCACGGCGGTGTGGGTGTCGATGAGGTAGCCGTATTCCTTGTAATACCGGGCGATGGTCTCCGAGGTCCCCGCCTCATCGCAGAAGCCGCCCCAGAACTCCTCTTTCAGGGCCGCCTTGATGGTCTCCGAGACCTCGTACTTCCCGCCGGCGTTCAGGGCCTCCATGTAGCCCCGGACCTCCGCGTCGTTTTCCCCGGAGAGGTCGAACAGCAGCCGCTCCAGGTTGCTGGACACCAGGATGTCCATGGAGGGGCTCATGGTGGTGTGGAAGGGGCGGTTTTTGTCGTATACGCCGGTGCGGAGGAAGTCCGTCAGCACGTCGTTTTTGTTGGAGGCGCAGATGAGCTTCCCCACGGGCAGGCCCATGCGCTTGGCGTAGTACGCCGCAAGGATGTCCCCGAAGTTGCCGGTGGGCACGCAGAAATTCACCTTGTCCCCCATGTTGATCTCCCCGTCCCGGAGCAGGTCGCAGTAGGCGGAGATGTAATACACCACCTGGGGCAGGATGCGGCCCCAGTTGATGGAGTTGGCGGAGGACAGCAGGTAGCCCCGCTTCGCCAGGGTCTCCCGGATGGAGGTACCGGAGAAAATACGCTTGACCCCCGCCTGGGCGTCGTCGAAGTTCCCAACCACGGCGCAGACGCCCACATTGGCCCCGTCCTGGGTGACCATCTGGGCCTCCTGGACCTTGGAAACGCCGTCCTTGGGGTAGAAAACCATGATCTTCGTCTGGGGCACGTCGGCGAAGCCCTCCATGGCGGCCTTGCCCGTGTCGCCGGAGGTCGCTACCAAAATGCAGACCGTCTTGTCCTCCCCGGTCTTCCGCAGGGCGGCGGAGAGGAGCTGGGGCAGCATCTGCAGGGCCATATCCTTAAAGGCGGAGGTGGGCCCGTGCCACAGCTCCAGGCAGTGGGTGGTCCCGTCCACCTTCCGCAGGGGCGCGGCGGCGGGGTGGTCATACTTGTCGGGGCCATAGGCGTTGTTGGCAAAGCCCAGCAGCTCCTCCTCGCTGTAGTCCGTCAGGTACAGGGCCATGACCTTGGCGGCCCGCTCCTGGTAGGAACGTCCGGACAGGTCCTTCAAAAACGTCTCGCCGATCTGGGGAACGGCCTCCGGGGTCAGCAGCCCGCCGTCCCGGGAGAGGCCCAGCTTCACGGCCTCCGCCCCGGTTACCCGCAGGGCGCGGTCTCTCGTGCTCAAATACTTCATCGTATCTCACCTTTCTGGTTGTTTTGGTAATCTATGCAAAGGCGTCTTCCAGGTACTCCACCCGGAGACCGCCGTTTCTTTCCTCGTAAACCTCCGCCACGTCGAAGCGGGCGGGGCAGTCCAGGCCGTGAAAGCCCATGTAAAGGTTTGCCGCCCGGCGGAGCCGCTGCTGTTTCCGCCCGTCCACAAATTCCCGGGGCAGGCCGATGGAGCCGGGCCCCCGGCGCTTCACCTCCACGAAGCAGAGGACGCCCTCAGGACTCCGCGCCACGATGTCCAGCTCCCCGAAGCGGCAGCGCCACTGGCGATTTAGTATGGCATATCCCCCCTCCTCCAGATATCGGGCGGCCAGAGCCTCTCCTTGGTCCCCGGAGGCTTTTTTCCCGGTCACCGTTTTGCCTCCCACTTTTTCAGGAACGTCCTCCGGTGGGCCGGACAGGGGCCGTACTGGTCCAAGGCGGCGTAATGGGCCTTGGTGCCATAGCCCTTGTGTTTGGCAAAGCCGTACTGGGGGTAGAGCGCGTCCAGCTCCTGGGAGACATAGCGGTCCCGGCTCACCTTAGCCAGAATAGAGGCGGCGGCGATGGAGGCGCTTTTTCCGTCGCCTCCCACTAGGGTGACGTGGGGGGCCTCGATGGAGACCCGGCTCCCGTGGTCCCGGTTGCCGTCGATGAGGGCCAGGTCCGGCTTGACAGACAGTCCCTCAACGGCCCGGTTCATGGCCAGCATCCGGGCGTTCAATATGTCCAGCTCGTCGATCTCCTCCGCCGTGACAAAGGCAACCGACCACGCCTCCGCTCGGGCGGTGATAAGGTCGTAGAGGGCCTCCCGCTTTTTCTCGGTCAGCTTCTTGGAGTCGTTCAAGCCGGGAATCTCGATTTCGCGGGGCAGAATCACGGCGGCGGCGTACACCGGCCCCGCCAGGGGGCCCGCCCCCGCTTCGTCCACGCCGCAGAGGAGGCTGTAACCGTTATTCCACTGTTCCCGTTCCGTTGTCCACAAGTCCATCCGGCGGCGCTCCTTTCTTCACAGCCCGGCGGTGGAGCCGGACGATATAGATGAAATGGATGAGGCAGAACAGCAGCATGGCCGACCACCAGACGCCAAACCGGAGGCTTCCGCGCAATCCCGCCAGCTCGTCAAACAGCAGCCAGGCGAAAGCCATGAACTGATACAGCGGCGTCACAAACGCGCAGATCATTCCAAGCATCACGGCCCAGTCCAAGGACAGCCTCAGCGTGGACACCAAAAGCCCTCCTGCTGCCAGCGCGGAGCTGAAGCCCCAGAACCATTTCAGGCTCCGCAGCAGCTCCACTCCCCTGAAAAAATACAGCCAAACATCCAGCGCCAGCAAGCATAAAAGCCACAGTCCCAGGAATATCCAGGATGAAGCTGTGTAAGTGTAGTACCAGTTCTCAAAGAACGTGCGGACGCCAGTATAGAAATGCAGAATGACAAACGCCGTCACCGCCGTCGCGCCGAGGCCCTTTTTCGTTCTTTCACTCATCCCGGTTCCTCCAGGGTAAACCGCCCCAGCTTGCCGGAGCGGAACTCGTCCAGCAGAATCTTCGCCATGCGCTCCGTGTCCACCTCGCCGCCGGAGATCAGAAAGCCCCGCCGCCGCCCGGCGGCCTCCAACAGCCGCCAGCCGAAGGCCACGTCGTTCTCCTCCCCTTCCCGCTCCGGGAGGGCGGGGAGCTTGTAGCCGGTTTTCAGCGCCTCGGGGTAGTGCCCCGCCAGGTACGCCATCAGGTGGCAGCCCAGGGTCTCCGTGTCCAGGATCTCGTCCTTCACCGCGCCGGTAAAGGCCAGATGGAGGCCCACGTCCTGGTCGTCCAGCTTGGGCCAGAGGATGCCCGGAGTGTCCAGCAGCTCCAGCCCTCGGTCAATGGGCACCCACTGCTTGGACCGGGTGACGCCGGGGCGGTCCTCCGCTTTGGCGGTCTTCCGGCCCGCGATTTTATTGATGAAGGTGGACTTCCCCACGTTGGGGATGCCCAGGACCATGACCCGGACCACCCGGCCCGTCTGGCCCTTCTCGGCGTAGGCCCGGAGCTTGTCCGCCAGCAGCTCCCGGACGGCAACGGAGAACTTTGCCGTGCCCGCGCCGCTCCTGGCGTCCGTCTCCAGCACAGAATAACCCTTTTCCTTGAAGTGGGCCGCCCAGGCTTTTGTCGCCTCCCGGTCCGCCTGGTCCGCCCGATTCAAAACCACCAGCCGGGGCTTCCCCGCCGTCAGGCCGTCCACGTCCGGGTTCCGGCTGGACCGGGGGATGCGGGCGTCCAGGATCTCACACACCGCGTCCACGTTCTTCAATTGCTCCCCAATCATCCGGCGGGTCTTCGCCATGTGCCCGGGGTACCACTGAATCTCCACTAGCCGATTCCTCCGATCCGTCCGTAGTCCCGGACTCCCGTCTCGGCGTCCGGGCCCGGCAGGGCCAGGAACACCGCCCGGCCGATGATATAGCGCATATCTATGGTGCCCAGCTGATCGCTCCGGCTGTCGGTGGAGTGGTTGCGGTTGTCCCCCAGGACGAAGACGCAGCCCTCCGGCACGGTGAGGGGGAATTCCGTCCCCTCCGGCGTGTAAGTGAGCTCGTTGACGTAGTCCTCATGGAGGCGCACCCCGTCCACATAGACCACGCCGGAGCCGAAGTCGATATCCACCACCTGGCCCTCCGTGGCGATGACCCGCTTGACGATGGGCGTGGGGAGGAAGCTCTCCTTCCGCAGAACCACGATGTCCCCCGGCGCATAGCCGCCGCAGAGCGCGGAGTTCAGCACCAGCAGCCGGTCCCCGTCCTGAAGGGTGGGCACCATGGAGTGTCCGTCCACGCCGATGAGCCGCGCGCAGAAGGTAAACGCCAGCACCACCGCCAGCACGGAGCAGACCAGGGCCTGGACCCACTCGTAAGCCTCCCGGCTTTTTTTCTCTTCCGGCTCCGCCCGCCGCGCTTCCTTCTCCATGTCTCTTTCTCTCCTCGATTCCAGGGTATGTCTTTCCTCAGAGCTTCCCGATGCGGTTCCACTCCCGCATGCCCAGGTCCTCCGTCGTGCCCGGCAGCAGCAGGAACACCGCCCGGCCGATGAGGCAGCGCTCATCCACCGCCCCCAGCTCCGGGGACCGGCTGTCCCGACTGCCGTTCCGGTTGTCCCCCATGAGGAACACGCAGCCCTCCGGCACGGTGAAGGGGAACTCCGTTCCCTCCGACAGGAAGGTGGCCTCCCGGATGTAGGGCTCCTCCAGGGCCTGGCCGTCCACGCAGACCACGCCGCTGTCGAAATCGATGTCTATGGTCTCCCCCTCGACGGCGACGACCCGCTTCACAATGGGCTCCCCGGATTCAAACTCCGCCTTGGCGGCGATGACCACGTCCCCCCGCTCAAACTCTCCGCAGAAGGCCCGGTTTACCACCAGCAGCAGATCCCCGTTCTGGAGCGTCTCCCGCATAGAGCCCCCGGAGACGCCCACCACCCGGGCCCCGAAGGCGAACAGCACCACCGCCGCCAGCACGGAACACACCAGCGCCTGGGCCCAGTCGTAGAGTCCCCGGCCCGGCTGCTCCTGTTTCTTCTTCTTTTCGTCCGGCATTTCGATTCCTCCGTTGACGCAAAAGTTTTCAATCTTAATTAGTATAGCAAGAAACTCCCGAAATCACAAGGGTTTTTTCCAAAACCCCGCCGTCAAATTCACTCAAATTCCTCAAAACGGAGTTCAGGTCTTGACAAAACCGCCCCGGGGGCGTATGCTGTACAAAACATAAGAGCGCAAACCGATGACGCGGACAAGTAAGCGGGGCCTTGGTTCTCAAAGAGAGCCGCCGGTGGTGGAAGGGCGGCAGGAGCAAGCCTGTTGAATGGACCGCGGAGGGCGGGCTGAACGGGGAGATTCCTCTCCCTCATTACGTCCCGACGGGCTTTTCCCCCGTTATCAAGGAAGGGCGCGTGACGGCGCGCCGCCGAGCGGGCGGTTTTGAAACCGCCAATTTGGGTGGCACCGCAGAAGTTTCAAGGCTTTTGTCCCAAAGATACCTAGATCG
>CAJUOD010000087.1 GCA_910587875.1 uncultured Oscillibacter sp.
GGCCCCGGAGGACCAGCGGGTCCGCGTCCCCCAGGGCCCGGCCTCCCCGGGCCCGGAGCTGGGCATGAAGGACGTGTCCTTCTCCTACCTGGGGGTGGAGCGGGACCTGGACGGCGCGTCCTTCCTATTAAATAAAGGAGAGACCCTGGGCATTCTGGGGCCCACCGGCTCGGGGAAGACCACACTGGTCTCCCTGCTCCTCCGGCTCTACGACGCCGGCGGCGGCGTGGTCTGGGTGGGGGGCCGGGACGTAACCGCCCTCAGCCGGGAGGATCTCCGGGGCCGCTTCGGCGTGGTGTTCCAGAACGAGGCCCTGCTGAACGACAGCGTTTACGAAAACATCTCCTTCCTCCGGGGGCTCTCCCGGGAGGACGTGACCGCCGCCGCCAAAACCGCCCAGGCCTGGGAGTTCATCGAGGCCCTGCCCGAGGGGCTGGACGCCCGGCTGGACATCCGGGGGGCCAATCTCTCCGGGGGCCAGCGCCAGCGGCTGCTCATCGCCCGGGCCCTGGCGGCAAGGCCGGGCATCCTGATCCTGGACAGCGCCGACAGCGCTCTGGACTACCGCACCGCCGCCGCCCTCCACGCCGCCATCCGCCGGGACTTCCCCGGGGTGACCCTGGTGGTCATCTCCGAGCGGGTGGCCTCCCTCCGGGACGCGGACCGCATCCTGGTGCTGGAGGACGGCGTCATCACCGCCCAGGGGACCCACGGGGAGCTCCTGGAGACCTGCGGGCGCTACCGCCGCATGGCGGAGCTCCAGATGGGAGGGCTGAAGCCGTGAAGAAACATGTGCTTGTCCGCCTGGGCCGCTTCCTCCGGCCCTACGGCCTCCAATTCCTGCTCCTGCTGGCCCTGCTGCTGGCGGGGAACCTGCTGTCCCTGGCGGCCCCGCTGCTCTCCGGCAGGGCGGTGGACGCCGTGGGCATCCGGGCCGGGGGCGTGGACTTCCCCGGCGTGCTCCGGAACTGCGCCGGGATGCTGGGCTGCTACGCCCTCTCTTCCTTATTAAATTACACCGTCTCCTCCCGTCTCATCCGGACGGCCCAGGCCGTGTCCCACGACCTGCGCAAGGCCGCCTTCGACCACATGAGCGAGCTGCCGGTGGACTACTTCGACACCCACCCCGCCGGGGATCTCATCAGCCGGGTCTGCTACGACGTGGACACCGTCAACGCCACCCTCTCCACGGACCTTCTCCAGCTGGGCACCAGCGTCTTCACCGTGGGCGGGTCCTTCCTGATGCTGCTGATCCTCTCCCCCCGGCTGACGCTGGTGTTCCTGGTCACCGTGCCCCTGTCGGTCTTTCTGACCCGCTTCCAGATGAAGCGCATCCACCCCCTCTTCCGCCTCCGCTCCAAGGAGCTGGGGGCCATGAACGGCTTTGCCGAGGAGCGGATGGGCTGCCGCCGGTCCATCCGGACCTACGGCGTGGAGCAGGAGGACCTGGGCCTTTTCGACGAACGAAATGAAGCGGCTTCCAGGGCCTATTACGACGCGGACCGGGCCAGCTCCTCCCTGGGGCCCTCGGTGAACTTTGTCAACAACATCTCCCTGACCGCCGTCAGCGTCTTCGGGGCCCTGCTGTACCTGGGGGGCGGGCTGTCCCTGGGGAGCCTGTCCTCCTTCGTCCTCTATTCCCGGAAGTTTTCCGGCCCCATCCGGGAGGCGGCGAACCTCCTGGCGGAGCTCCAGGCCAGCGCCGCCGCCGCGGAGCGGGTGCTGGACCTGCTGGACGAGGAGCCGGAGGCGGAGGACCCGCCGGAAGCCCTCCCCGTGGAGCACCTGAAGGGCGACATCCGCTTCGACCATGTGACCTTCGGCTACGACCCCGCCCGGCCCGTCCTCCGGGATTTCACGGCCCACATCCCGGCGGGGAGCCTGGCCGCCGTGGTGGGCCCGACGGGAGCGGGAAAGACCACTCTGGTCTCCCTGCTCCTCCGGTTCTACCGGCCCCAGGGGGGGACCATCACCGTGGACGGCGTCCCCCTGGACGCCTACAGCCGGGACGGCCTCCGCCGCCGCCTGGCCCTGGTGCTCCAGGACACCTGGCTCTTCGGCGGCACCATCGCCGAGAACATCGCCTACGGCGCGCCGGGGGCAGCGCGGGAACAGATTGTGGAGGCCGCCAAGGCCGCCCGGATCCACCGCTTCATCTCCTCCCTCCCCCTGGGCTACGACACCGTCCTCACCGACGAGGGCGTCTCCAAGGGCCAGAAGCAGCTCCTGGCCATCGCCCGCTGCCTCCTCACCGACGCGGACGTGGTTATCCTGGACGAGGCCACCAGCAACGTGGACACGGAGACCGAGGGGGAGATCAGCCTGGCCATGGAGCGCCTCCGCCAGGGGCGGACCTGCTTCGTCATCGCCCACCGTCTGGCCACCATCCGGGGGGCGGACCGCATCCTGGTGCTGGACCAGGGCGGCGCGGCGGAGCAGGGCACCCACGAGGAGCTGCTGGCCGCCGGCGGGGTCTACGCCCAGCTCTATGCCGCTCAATTCCAATCGTAAACCTTGGCAAACCCTGGCGAAAACGTATCCGCAATTTCAGGAATTCCCAAAAAAAGCAATTGACAAAATAGCAAAAACACGAAGCGCCTATTTGTTTAAATTGTAAACAAACCGTGAAAACAAACAAAAAACCCCCCCTAAAATCGGGAGGCTGACAATTGACAAACCCACTCAGGATTCTTTATAATGAACCCAGGAAGTCGCAAACGTTTGCGCAAAGCGGACCCATTTCCGCACCGCGCGGACAGCCCTGGGCGTGACCGGATGGGAGGACTCGATCGCCCGGGGAGTTCCCGGCAGTTATCAGAAAGAGGTGTTATCGTGTCAAATGCAGTAACCGTGACCAAGGAAAGACCCCCCAGAAAGAAACTGACGGCACGTCGGTTGAAGAACCTGATCCTGAACGTGCTCAAAAACCCCTTCAACATGGTCGTGCTGGTCAGCCTGATTGTGTTGTTCTGCCTGATTATCGTTCCCCTGCTGACCATGATCAAGTCCACCTTCACCCTGGCGCAAGGCGAGCTCCGCCGTGTAGACGGCAAAATCGGCGACTTCACGCTCTACTATTGGCAGTACATGCTGATGAGCAACATGTCCAAGGCCGTGCTGTGGGAGCCCCTGCTGCACTCCTTCGTCTGCGGCTTCTTCACCACGCTGATTTCCGTGCCTCTGGGCTCGGTGCTGGCTTGGCTGATGATCCGTACCGACCTCCCCGGCAAGAAGGTTCTGGGCATTCTCATCACCGTGCCCTACATGATTCCCTCCTGGACCAAGGCCATCGCCTGGCTGGCGGTGTTCCGCACGCCCACCAGCGGCGCAAACGGATTCCTCACCGGCATGGGCATCCCGATTCCCGACTGGCTGGCCTACGGCCCCACGGCCATCGTGCTGTGCATGTCCATGCACTACTACGCGTTCTCTTACATTCAGGTCTCCGGCGCCCTCCGCTCCATCAACTCGGAGCTGGAGGAGATGGGCGAGATCCAGGGCGCCAATAAGGCCCAGATCCTCCGCTACATCACCCTGCCGCTGATCCTTCCCTCCGTGCTCTCCGCCCTGGTCATGACCGTCTCCAAGTCCATCGGTACTTACGGCGTGGCGGCCAACCTGGGCAACCGTATCGGCTACTACACCCTGGCCACCCGCATGCGCGTGTACATCGACCAGGGTCCCCGCGGCGTGGGCTACGCCATGTCCATCGTCCTGGTCGGCCTGGCGGCTCTGATCCTGATGAGCAACCAGAAAGCCATCGGCGTCCGCAAGTCCTATGCCACCGTGGGCGGCAAGGGCGGCCGCAGCACCCTGATGCCTCTGGGTGCCGCGAAGAAGCCTATGATGGCGTTCCTGGCCGTTTTCCTGTTCCTGGCCATGGTCATGCCCTTCTTCGTGCTGATTATGGAGACCTTCCAGATCACCACCGGCGCGGGCTACGGTCCCGAGAACCTGACCCTTTACAACTGGATCGGAGAGGCCGGCACCGCCGAGAAGTACACCAACTATGAGGGCATCTTCCGCAATCCCGAGTTCTTCAGCGCCCTGTGGAACACCGTCCGCCTGACCATCATCACCTCCCTGATCACCGCCTTCTGCGGCCAGTTCCTGGGCTACATCAGCTCCCGCGGCCGCGGCAAGTGGTACGGCAACCTCACCGAACAGCTGGTGTTCGTGCCCTACCTGATGAGCGGCGTGGCGTTCTCCACCATGTACTTCTCCATGTTCAGCATCCCCCATCTGGGCGGGCTGATTCCCTCCCTGTACGGTACCTTCACTCTGATCGTTCTCACCTCCGTGGTCAAGCACTTCCCCTTCGCCAGCCGTTCCGGCACCGCCAACATGCTCTCCATCAGCGTGGAGCTGGAGGAGGCCGCGGACATCGCCGGCGCCAGCTTCTGGAAGCGGATGGCCACCATCATCGTCCCCCTGGCGAAGAACGGCTTCATCTCCGGCTTGATGCTGGTGTTCATCTCCATCGCTAAGGAGCTGGATCTGATCATCATCATGATGACGCCCACCACCCGGACCATGTCCTATCTGGCCTTCACCTACTCCCAGGAGGGCTACGCCCAGATGTCCGACGCCATTTCCGTGTGCGTGCTGCTGTTCATCCTGTTCTGCTACATCTTCGCCAACAAGGTCGCCGGCGCGGATATCGGCAAGAGCTGGTAAGTCGTCGGGGCGAAATCCGCTCTGCTCCGTTCCCGCCTTCGGCGAGAACTGCGCTCCGCTTCTTTGCCCCTCCTCTCCCCACCGGGACCGCTTCGCTGGGTCCCGGCGGGGGCCCCAGTGGGCCGAGGCCAAAAAACAGAATCGATCAGAAAGGAAACGTGCCATATGAGCCGCATTGAACTGAAAAATATTGATAAATTTTACGGCAACAACCACGTCCTGCGCAACATCAACCTGACCATCGAAGACGGAGACTTCATGACCCTGCTGGGCCCCTCCGGCTGCGGCAAGACCACCACCCTCCGCGTGGTCTCCGGCCTGGAGAAGCCCCAGAACGGAATCATGACCATCGACGGGGTGGAAATGATCAACGCGGACGACGCCTACTACGCCGAGCCCAGCAAGCGCGGGCTGAACCTGGTGTTCCAGTCCTACGCCCTGTGGCCCCACATGACGGTCTACAACAACATCTCCTTCGGCCTGAAAATCCAGAAGATGAGCCACGAGGAGATTGACCGCCGGGTCATGGACTCCCTGAAGATGATGCGCATCGACATGTACAAGGACCGCTATCCCACCGAGCTGTCCGGCGGCCAGCAGCAGCGCGTGGCCATCGCCCGCGCCGTGGCCTCCAGCCCCAAGCTGCTGCTCCTCGATGAGCCCCTGTCCAACCTGGACGCCAAGCTGCGTATCGACATGCGTTCCGAGCTCCAGCGCCTCCACAAGGAACTGGGCACCACCATCATCTACGTCACCCACGACCAGGTCGAGGCCCTGACCATGTCCACCAAGATCGCCCTGTTCAAGGCCGGCGAGCTGAACCAGGTGGCCACCCCCATGGAGCTGTACAACAACCCCATCGATCTGGAAGCCGCCGACTTCATCGGCAACCCCCGGATCAACCTGGTCCCCGGCAAGGCCGAGATGAAGAACGGCCAGCTGGTGGTCAAGAGCGAGCTGGGCAACCACACCTTCCCCGCCGAGCACCTGACTCAGGAGGAGAAGCCCGCCAGCGGCGAGTTCGACTGCGTCCTGGCCGCCCGTCCCGAGCAGATCCTCATCTCCCGGGAGCCCGTGGAGGGCGCCCTCCCCGTCACCGTGTACGCCAGCCAGCCCGCCGGTTCCGAGACCATCGTCACCCTGAAGGCCGGTCAGGACGAGTTCCTCTCCAAGGAGCTGGGCCAGGCCCACTATGACATCGATCAGAAAGTCTGGGCCATCATTGACCAGGACAAGATCAACGTCTACAACAAAGCGACCACCCGCCTCATCAAGCGCGCGGTCTAAGCACTCCTTCCCTCCCGATAGACAAAGAGGCGCACCCCCGGCGGCGGGCCCGCCGCCGGGGAACGGGCAAACCTCCCGTTTCGCGTCCCTTTGACTATAAATACTCCAGCGTCAAACATTCCCCCAAAAACGAAAGGAGAAGATCTGATGAAGAAGAAACTCTTTGCGCTGCTGATGGCCCTGGTAATGGTCCTCAGCCTGGCCGCCTGCGGCGGCGACAAGGGCGGCGACACCCAGGCCCCCGCCGACTCCGGCAGCTCTACCGACACCCAGGCCCCCGCCGACTC
Source organism: uncultured Oscillibacter sp. (assembly GCA_910587875.1). Lineage (GTDB taxonomy): Bacteria > Bacillota > Clostridia > Oscillospirales > Oscillospiraceae > Oscillibacter. The sequence goes on from CAJUOD010000087.1 coordinate 6,252, forward strand.
CGGCAGCGGAGACGCCGAGGCCACCACCGACCTGAAGCTGGGCTATGATCTGGAAACCGGCATCAGCGTCTATGGCCCCTACTATGACGAGTGGAGCGACATGACCGACGAAGAGCTCTACGAGATGGCCAAAGCCGAAGACACCACCATCAATGTCTACGCCACGTCCTCCAAGATGCTGAAGGCTGAAGAGCCCTTCGAGGAGATGTATCCCGGCCTGGACCTGGTGGTCTCCGACCTGGACTCCGACGAGGTTCTGAGCAAGGCCAAAATCGAAAATGAAACCAACAACATCACCGCCGACGTCCTGCAGACCAAAGACGTCAACGGAGAAGTCTTCCACGAGTACTATGACAACGGAGTCATTGAGCCCTTCTATCCCCGTGACATCTGCACCCACATCTCCGAGGAGAACCTGAAGTACAGCTATCCTCTGTACTCCTCTCAGGCCTTCTGGTATTACAACACCGAAGCGTTCCCCGATGGCCAGCCCATCACCAGCTGGTGGCAGATCATCGAGAAGAACGATGACGGCAGCCAGAAATACGCCCTGTACACCAAGGAAATCGGCCAGGAGACCGCGTACCTCTCCCTGTTCGCCAGCTTCATCATCAACGCCGACGAAATGGCCCAGTCCTACAAGGACATCTATGGCACCGACCTGGAGTACACCTATGACGCCTCCAGCTTCGCCTTCGAGGTTCCCGAAAACAACGCGGGCGTGGAGTACCTGTGGCGCTTCACCCAGGCCGAGATGACCTTCATCGGCGACGGCGACGAGCTGGTGCTGGCCGTCCACAACTCCACCAAGGATCGTCCCGCCCTGGCCCTGGCCTCCGCCGGCAAGATCGAAAACCGTGAGGAATCCGGCTACAACATCGACTGGTGCATCAACCTGACTCCCTACACCGCCCTGCTGAACACCGAGTCCATGTTCGTGGTCTCCGGCTGCAACAGCCCCGCCGGCGCCCGCCTGTTCATCCGCTACATTACCGGCGGCGCGGACTGCCAGAGCGGCGGCCTGAAGCCCTTCACCAAGGTCGGCAACTGGCCCCTGCGCGACGACTTCGTGGATGAGAAGAACCCCGCCAAGCTCCCCGAGCTGGGCGCCCGGGCCAACGACCTGGTCTCCATCTATGACATCTATCCCGACGTGCAGGATATGTGGATGTACTGGCTGAACAAGTAATCCCACACCCTACCATCGCCGCGTATCACAGCTAAGCTGGGCGGGCGGCCGGACGGCCGCCCGCCCGTCTTCTAAGAAGCTGTATTCACAGGCGAGAAACAAACCGGGCTTCCCGCCTGTGAATACAGCTTCTAATCTTTAAGGAGGAACCCCATGGCTGATCCCATCCGGCAAAAAGAAATCGACGAGCGCGTCGGCAGGTTCGCCGACAAGTTCTGGGGCGCGTTCCAGATGACGGAGAACGGAAGGGTGAAGAGCACCATCCTGCTCTACTCCTTCTGCCTCTGCTGGGTACTGCTTGCCCTGTACGGCGGCTGCTTCGCCCTGCTCAACCCCTGGCTGGACGGCCTGCTCCAGGGCATGCCCGTGGGCCTGGTCACCCTTGTGGAGGCCCTGGTCCCCGCCGTGGCGGGAACCGCCGCAGCGCAGCTGGTCTGGCTGCTGCCCGGCGACAAGCGCCTGCTTCCCGCCTCCTACATCTGGCTGGCCCTGCTGCTGCTGGCCTGTCTCATCGCGCTGATTGTCATGATGGGCCTGGAGAGCATGGGGCTGATCCTCCAATTTTTCGGGATGTTCGTCCTGGCGCCCCTGGCGCTGGGGCTGGGCTCCTCTCTTCTGGCGTACTATCTATATTGGAAAAAAAAGGCCCCTGCCGGAGACCCGGCACGGCCTTGGAAAAGGCAGTGAGAATTTATGATCGATACCGTATTGTTTGACATGGGCGGAACCCTGGAGGACATCTTTATCGACGAGGCCAGCAAGAAAGCCTCTGCCGAGGGCGTTCTCCGCATCCTGGCGGCCCACGGCCACCCCCTGTCCCTGGACATCCCTGCCGCCATCCAGGCCTTTGCCGACGGCTGGGACCGTTACGCCGCCTACCGGGGCCCCACGAACCGGGAGCTGAAGCCCGAGGAGATCTGGGGCAACTACATCCTGACGGAGCAGGGCCTGGACTTTGACACCGTGAAGCCCTTCGCCGAGGAGCTGGCCCACATGTGGGAGGTCACCCACTACCACCGCACCCTCCGCCCCAAGGTGAAGGAGATGCTGGAGGGCCTGAAGAGCCTTGGCATGAAGCTGGGCGTCATCAGCAACACCGCCGCCCTCTACCAGGTCTTCCGCACCCTGGAGGAGTACGGCATCCGGGATTACTTCCAGGACGTGACCCTCTCCTCCGTCACCGGCTACCGCAAGCCGGACCCCAACATTTTCCTGGTCTCCCTGAACCAGGTCCGTTCCGACCCCAAGACCTGCGCCTACGTGGGAGACACCTACTCCCGGGACGTCATTGGTCCCCAGAACCTGGGCTTCGGGGCCACCTTCCACATCCACTCCTTCCTGACCCAGTCCCGGGACACCGACGTGCCCAAGGAGGTCCGGGCCACCTATTCCATCCAGGATATCTACGAGGTCTACACCATCCTGCGGGACCAAGCGGGCAAGAAGGCGGTGTAAGATGTACACGTTCAACCACTTCAACTTCAACGTCACCGACCTGGACCGCTCCCTGAAATTCTACAAGGAGGCCCTGGGCCTGGAGCCGGTCCGCCGCAAGGAGGCGGAGGACGGCCGCTATGTCATCGTCTTCCTGGGGGACCGCCGGACCACCTTCCGCCTGGAGCTCACCTGGCTCCGGGACCACCCCCAGAAGTACGACCTGGGCGAGTGCGAGTTCCACCTGGCCCTGAAGGCCCCCGACTTCGAGGAGGCCCACGCCAGGCACAAGGAGATGGGCTGCATCTGCTTCGAGAACCCCGAGATGGGCATCTATTTCATTTCCGATCCGGATGGGTACTGGATCGAGATCATCCCCTGAACACTCTCGTTACCTCCTTAATTTCCATAGGAAACGCCGCCGGCTCTTTCGAGCCGGCGGCGTTTCCCTTTCAGCCAACGGCGACGCCCACAACCAGGAACGCCAGAGTCAGCAGGAAGAAATAGAGGATCAGCTTCCACACGTACTTGACCCACTTGTCATAGGGCACATGCCCCAGGGCCAGGGCTCCCATGACCACCGCCGCTGTGGGCGTGATGATGTTTACCAGGCCCGAGGCGGACTGGAAGGCCGTCACCACCAGGTCGCCCCCCACTCCCGCGAAGCGGCCCAGGGGGGCCATGACGGGCACCGACAGGGTCGCCAGGCCGGAGGAGGAGGGAATCAGCACCGTGAGGGGCAGGTAGAGCAGGTACACCAGCACCACGAAGCTGACGGGCCCCGCCCCGGAGAGGGCCCGCTCCCCCCAGTGGAGGATGGTCCCCGTGATCTGCCCGTCGTTCATCAGCACGGTAATGCCCCGGCTGATGCCGATGATCAAGGCCACTCCCAGCAGGTCTGCGCAGCCCGCCACGTAGGTCTCGGCGATAGCCTCCTCCCCCATGCGGTCGATGAGGCCGATGATCACGCCGCTGACCAGAAACAGGGCGGAGAGCTCCGGGAACCACCAGCCCAGGGCGGGCAGGGGCAGGCCCATCTCGTCGAAGGGGATGACGCCGTAGATCATGATAAGGAAGGTCAGGGTGAAGATGACCATAATGACCTTCCGCTTGGGGGTGAACTCCACCGTCTCGGCCATGTTGGCCTGGAGCTTCCCCGCGCCCACGCCCACCACGGACCGAGAGGGGTCCTTCTTCACCCGGGCGGCGTAGGCCATGACGAACCAGATGGCGGCCCCCTCGAAGACCACCCACTGGAGGGCCCGGAGGAGGATGCCCTCCCCCAGGGACACCCCGGCGAAGCCCGCCGCGATGCCCGTGGCAAAGGGGTTCACGGTGGAGCTGATGATGCCCGCCCCGGCCCCCAGGAGGATGACGGAGATGCCCACCACCGCGTCATAGCCCGCCGCCAGAAAAACGGGAATCAGCAGGGGGTAAAAGGCCATGGTCTCCTCCCACATGCCGTAGGTGGTGCCCCCCAGGCCGAAGGCGATCATCAGAATGGGGATGAGCCATTTCTCCCGGCCCCCCAGGCGCTGGATGATGCGGCCCACACCGGCGTCCACCGCCCCGGTCCTCATGACCACGCCCAGGAAGCCCCCCACCATCAGGATGAAGACGCACACGTCCACCGCGTCGTAGAACCCGGCGAAGGCGGCCTTCAGCACGGCCCCGGCCCCCTGGGGGCTCTGGGCCACAGCGTGGTAGGTCCCGGCCACGGGGGTCTCGTTCACGTACTGGTAGGACCCCGCCGGCACCAGCCAGGTGCAAAGGGCCACCAGGATGATGAGGAGGAACAGGATGGTGTATGCCGTGGGCATACGGAATTTCGCTCTTTCCAAAGGGTACTCCCCCCTTTATTTTCCGATGGTGGCCACCAGGACGGCCTTGATGGAGTGCATCCGGTTCTCCGCCTCGTCGAAGACCACGCTGTGGCGGCCCCGGAAGACCTCGTCGGTGACCTCCCGGATGTCCACGCCCTTGTCCTGCCACTCCTTGGCCAGCTTGGTCTCAAAGTCGTGGAAGGAGGGCAGGCAGTGCATATACAGCACGTCGGGGTTCTCCGTGGCCTTGAGGGTCTCCTCCGTCACCCGGTAGGGGGAGAGGAGCGCCGCCCGCTTGGGGATCAGCTCCTCCTCGCCCATGGAGGCCCAGATATCCCCGTAGATCATATCCGCACCCTTGAGGGATTTGCAGTCGTCGGTGATTTCAATCAAGCCGCCGTTTTTCCGGGCCTCGGCGAAGACCCGCTTCACCAGCTCCTGGTCCATCTCCTTCGCCAGCTCCTGGGGTCCCAGGCCCACGAAGTGCATGCCCATCTTCGCCGCGCCGATCATCCAGGCGTAGCACATGTTGTTCCGCACGTCGCCGGGGAAGACCACCTTCATCTTGTTCAGGGGCTTTTTGCAGTGCTCCTCCAGGGTCATCATGTCCGCCAGGATCTGGGTGGGGTGGTCCCAGTCGGTGAGGCCGTTCCACACGGGGACGCCGGACCACTTGGCCAGGTCCTCCACCACCTGCTGGGCATAGCCCCGGTACTCGATTCCGTCGAAGAAGCGGCCCAGCACCTTGGCGGAGTCCTCCAGGGACTCCTTCTTGCCCATCTGGGAGCTGCCCGCGTCCAGATAGGTGACATGGGCTCCCTCCTGGGTGGCGGCCACCTCGAAGGAACACCGGGTCCGGGTGGAGGTCTTCTCGAAGAGGAGCACGATGTGCTTGCCCTTCAGGGCGGGCTCGCAGATCCCGGCGCGGCGCTTGGCCTTCAGGTCGTGGCCCAGGTCTAAGAGATAGCGGATTTCACCGGGGGTGAAGTCCTCCAGGGTTAAAAAGCTGCGGCCTTTTAAATTCAATGCCATGTTGCGTTACCTTCCTTTTTTGTTCCCCCGAAAGGGGGAGGTTTTTTCCGGCGCTGACGCGCGGGGGAGTCAACAGCCATGATGATGGCTGGTGCATTGCACCCCCCATTTTCTCTTTTCCTTCCAGAAGGAAAAGAGAAAACGGGCCG
>CAJUOD010000088.1 GCA_910587875.1 uncultured Oscillibacter sp.
TTATGAAGAATTTGTAAATTCCAGCTTGTTGTTTACAAAATGTCGAAATATAAACCAATTGCGGCACAAAGGCTTTTGTATTCACTTGGTTTACGCAAAAATTTGAAATAATCCCGCTAAAGGGAAAAAATAAGGGAAACTTTTCTCGGCAGGATTTACCCACGGCGGGCTGCCAGCCCCAACCAGGAGCCGAGAGACTACCCCCAACGGCCAGGACCTCCAGGGAGCCGCCAGGGTGGGCACGGTGCGCCGCCAGCTCTGACCGGGGGCCGGGAGACCGCCGCCAGCGGCCAGGGCCTCCAGGGAGTCGCCAAGGCGGGCACCGTGCGCCGCCAGCTCCGACCGGGGACCGGGAGCCCGCCGCCAGCGCCCAGGGCCTCCAGGGAGTCGCCAAGGCGGGCACGGTAGGTCGCCAGCTCTGGCCGAAGACCGGGAGCCCGCCGCCAGCGTCCAGGACCTCTAGGGGGCCACCAGAGCCGGGCACGGCGGGCCGCCAGCTTCGACCGGAGGTCAGGGGACCACCGCCAGCGCCCAAGGCCTCCAGGGAGCCACCAGGGCGGGCACGATGGGCCGCAAGTTCTGACCGGGAGCCGGGGACCGCCGCCAGTCGTCAGGACCTCCAGGAAGCTTCCGAGGTGGGCATGGGCGGGTCGTCAGAAACGACCACGCCCTGCCTTGGCGCTCCGACCTGCCGGAGTGCTGGTGTCCACCTGCCAGGGCCTCTCCGACGGGGCCAGGACTGGCTGCGGAGCCGATGCCGCCAGAAAGGACTACGGGGAAAATGTGTCCAACTTGGACACAATTACAGCGTACCCAGGGCCCGGCCCATATTACCCTGGCCCCGTTCAACTGCTCTTGGAGCTTCGCCACGGCTGCGGCCTGTTTGTTATAGGCGTTCTGGGCCGCCAGGGCCTCTTGCGAATCCTTTCCATGAGCGCTGGCCGCCACCTCAAGCGCATCGCCCAGGGATTTCAGCTTTTCCGTTTGCCGCTCCAGCTGCTTGTCCAGCACGCCGATTTTGTCCTTGGTAGCGGTGATGGACTTGGCCAACACCTGATTTTTAGCCGCAAGGGCGTCCTCGCTGTCGGCGTTTCTGGCAAACTGGGCCGTCACCGCTTTCAGTTCTGTCCCCATAGCCTTGATATTTGCGTTAATCGCGTTGATGCTGGAGCGGAACGCTTGTTCACCGTCCACGCCCAACCGTACACCGATATCGTAACTCATACGTTCACCTCATCATATTTTTCGAAATGCGGCCATTTGCCGGGGTCCATCGTCAAAAGGCCAGACCGGGCGCCATGCGCCGCAAGGTTTGACCGAGGACTGGGAGACCACCGCCAGCTCTAACCGGGAGCCTGGAGACCACCGCCAGCGTCCAGGGCCTCCAGGAAGCCACCAGAGCCGGGCACGGCGGGCCGCCAGCTCCGACCGAGGACCGGAAACCGCCGCCAGCAGCCAGGGCCTCCAGAGAGCCGCCAGGGCGGGCACGGTAGGCCGCCAGCTCCGACCGGGGACCGGGACCCGCCGCCAGCGGCCAGGGCCTCCAGAGAGCCGCCAAGGCGGCACGGTAGGCCGTCAGCTCTGACCGGGGCCGTTTGGGCATAGTTCGAGTCGCGCAGGCGCGTCGCGGCGGCGCGCGGGGCCAAAATTTCTGGAATGTCTTAGACCCAGCCGATTAGGCCGCAGGTTTGCTTTTTTGTTTTTTTCGACCGGGGGAGGGCAGAGCGCGAGAAAATTTGCGCGTAATTTGGGCTTTTGTCTATGCTATCCTGTTTGCGCTCCGTTTGCAATGCGTTTCGCTTATCTTCTCTGTACCCTCTCTTAAAGTTATCAACGGTTTCAAGTCCAAATTTTAAGGACCTTATTCCATTTGGGGCCGTTTCCACTGGTGAGCCGGGCGCGGGTGGAATGGATCCCGCTCTGCCGGCATCCAGTATTTCAGATAAATAAAGCTGCCAACCCGCCCAGCGGGAACCCCGGCTTTTTTGAGCGCCGCCGCAACGGCCTCCGCCTCCACCTGGAACTCCGTCACGCCGTTCCCCTCCGAAAGCGGCGTGCCCTCCGACAGCTCCGCAAGGTCCATATCCAAAAAATATTGAACATTTTCTTTTTTGAAATTTTCCATGATGGTCTCCTTTTCCATGTGTCCAGACTGGACACAAAATTTTTATCCAAGGCGGCAAGCGGAGAGCCGCCGCCTAGGCCCCGAAGCTGGAGGCAATCAGCCATTTTCAACATCTCCGGCGTGTGTCCAAGTTGGACACACTCGGGGAGCGCCGGGGATTATGCTTCACGCCAAGACCGAGACAGACCGCCCGAACCGGCGGCGCCGCGCGAGGTTCTGTTATACCCGTGACCGTTCAAGATTTACCTGATTAAGCAAACTCTGAATTTGGGTAGATACATCAACATTCGACCCCATATGGATACATTGATTCCGGCTGACCGCTCCTTCGGCAAAAAAGGCAGGCATGTCCAGCACGAATGAAAGGTCCGCCTCCATGGCCGGGTCGATGATATCGCGCTTAATCTTTGCTCGATGCTCCGCCAAAGCGGCTTTTGCTTGCGAGACCTTCTTTTGAAGCTTCAGCATACCCTCCGCCAATTCTCTTTCCGCCGCCAGGACATCGTTGTTCAACGCGGATTCTTTCGAGCTGGCATCCTCCGATACCGCTTGAATGACTCGGACAACCTCGGCGGAAAATGCGTCGTCCAGAAACACGGACCGCACAACGGCCCGCCCGTAGGAAACGTACTTTTTCGCGTCAATGGGGTCGCCGGTAGTCATAACGGCGTCATCGACCTGGACAACGGAAAAGGGGTCTCCAATTTTCAACCGCACCCGCTCATGATTGCCGTCTTTAAAAATTTTTTCCGCCTTCCGAAAAGCGTCATAAACTGCATGCTTCTTCTCCTTGACCTCCTCACAGGCCTGTTGGAACCGGGCCACCGCCGCCTCGTATGTAGGCGTTTCCTGGGCCGCCTGTACCTCCTGGTTCTTCTCTGCTTTCATCTTTCTTTGTCCTTTCCTCGTTCATTATTTTGTGCGGCCATGGTTTTAACCAGGGCCATAAAGACTTTCTGCTGCTCCCTGTCAAGCCGTCTATACAGCAGCAGGATGCTCTCCTTCGCGGAAACCGCCGGGCTAAGGCCAGACGCACTCACAACTTCGCCCCCTCTCCTCCGCCGGTGATCGCCAGCGCCGTCTCCACAGCGAACAGCAGCAGGGCCGCCGGGTCTTTCGCTTCCCGGATGATCCGCAAGAGCCGCCGCTCCTGCTCTGTCAGGCCGTCGGGTCCGGCCGCCTGACTTCTGGCGGCAGTCTCTGGCGCAAGAACCGACGGACTCATACCTCCGCCCCCTTTCCCCTGCGCCCCGCCTCCAGGAACCGCTCCAAGAGCCCGTTCCGCTTCAGGTATTCCAAGAGGCGGGGGCGGGCGGTTGGGTCTTTCGTTTCCTCGATCACCAGCGCGAGCCGGATAATGTCCCACTTCTGCTTTTCCGTCAGCATCGCCACCAGCCGCCGCAGGTGGGCGTCGTCCCGGTCTTTCGCTCCAAGTCGTCCCTTGACAGGTCCCGCCGTTTCCGGTATACTGGACATGGAAACAAGGCCCTTACAAACCTGTTCCCGCTTGCCGCTTTCGCTGGTTCCGACAGTGAAAGCGGCGCTTTTGTTCTCGTATGCCATATCCGTTTTCTCCTCCAAATCCGTTTTTTTGGCCTGTTTTCCACATGGTTTTCCACGTTTCCACGGTCCCGCCGTGCGAAATTTCCCCCCTTATAACCCCCCGTCCCTGCTTGTTGAAAAATGATAATTGGGAGTTGTACGTTGGGAGTTGGCATCTCCAAGCATGGTCCAAGCATAGCCCAAGCATTGCATAGCGATGCTCATGTATGCGGACGCATCCCAACGCATACCGTTCGCATACTCACACATGCGGGCGCATCAGTCCTGTTCTGAACGTTTCCGGCAACTTCCGCGAGCTCGCGGGTTGACCCACTGTTTCCAAGCAGGGAAATTCGCTCGAGTGCGTCAACAACAATTGGTTTCAATCTATTCCCTCCTTCCCCTGTGTCCAGCCTGGACACATTTTTGGGAGCGCTGCCGCTTAACTTCCGCCTCCGCTTTCGCCAGCCGCAGAGCATCCAAGATGATGTCGGAAAAGGCAAGGCACACCCGTGTAGAGAAAGCGTCCCGGCCCGTCAGCCGCTCCACCTCCACCAGCTCCGCCATTACTTCCTCCAGTCCCATCCTGCTTTTTTCAAAGGCTCTGACCCGGTCCCGCTTGGCTTCCTCCAGCTTTTCAAGGTCCATCTGGCCCTTGTCTGGAAAAGGTATGACCTTGCTTCCTGGCCTTTCAGTCTGCTTTTTCACTTGTTCACGCCCTTTCTTTGTGTCCAAGTTGGACACATTTTTACGCCCCTGGCCTGGGGGTGGCCCTGTCCTCCGTTTCCTCTTGCCCCTCCCCTCGGCCCGTGGTAAAATGTGGGCGGAGAAAGGAGGAGACCATTAATGAAAAAATATGAAAAGGACCTCCAAAAACTAATCAAATTGTCTCAAGGTGGATGTGAGCCGATACATCAAACAGACTGCGGTATGGAAGAAAAACAACTTCGGTTTCTCGCTGCGAAAGGCTTTGTCTCACTTAGACCAGCAGGAAACAATGAATTTTGGATTGTTCTTAATCCTGCTGGGTTGTCCCACTTTTCAGATAAAGACGAGGCCCGAGAGGCGTTTATCAAAGAACATGTTGCAGGGTTCTTGTCCGGCTTTGCCTCTGGCGTGCTGGTCACAGTAGCCGCAAATTGGTTAATACATTCAGTGTTATGATCACACCAATTGTAAATCCAAACCAAAAGGCCGAGTTCGTGTGTCCTTTCTTCATACGTTCGGCTGGCTCTCAATCCCCGAAGGCGTGGAATCAGTTAGTTCAGATACGCTACAGCCAAATAGTGAAGCAATGGCGATTAGTTTCTTTACTGTTGGGGTACGAATCCCGTTTTCATAATTAGAGATGGTATTTTGTGAAGAATGCAACGCTTTTGCCAGTTCTTCCTGGGTCAATCCATTATCCAAACGATACTTTTTAATTTTCTGCGAAAGCATAATGTCACCTCCTTTATCGCATAATATCTCAAAATATATCTCTTGTCAAGATATTTTGAGATATTTATTTTTGCCGTTTCTTTTAATCGCTTAATGTGATATTCTAAGAATGAGGTGAATGGCATGAACAAAATAGCTGAATTAAGAAAAAAGCAAGGATGGTCACAATCAGAACTAGCTACGTATGTTGGAGTTAAGCAAAATACCATCAGTCAATACGAAAATGCGCAACGGAATATTCCGAGCAAGTTAGTTTTAGAGTTTTCTGATTTATTTGGTGTTAGTCCAAGTTACCTAATGGGGGAATCGGAAAAACCAGATGAAATACACCCTGTTGCCCATGATTTGCAGTTAGCTACCAAAATAATTACTGAAGACAGTATTGATAAAGTGAATTTGTATCTTCGTAAAGGATGGAGACTTGTTCATATTGGGGATGATAAGGAATTGCGGGAGGATGGCACTGGATACTCCACAATTATTTACACGTTAGCATGGTTTGGGCATCCACAACATCCGTCAGCCGAAGAACTTCCAGAAGATGCACCTCGGTTTTATGGATGGCATGAAGAAGGCTATAATGGAATATAATTTTATCTCACACTATTGACATATGTGATTTTTTGAGATATCATAATTTAAAATTTATTCGTTCTCTAGCGACACAGCATGAAGATGCCCCAGTTTTGAGGTTGTGCGCAAATCCGACAGCGCTGTCGGATTTGGACAGTCTACGAACAAGCGAAAGCGGCTTGGCAAAACAGCTTAGTGCGGTTATACAGCGCGGGAAATGGAGAATCTGAAGAGAAGGCCGGAGGATTCATAAACGGGTTTTGCGCTATAATAAGGCAAGGAGGATTTGAGCATGAAATGCGTTGTAAAATTGACCTGGGACCCGGAGGCCAGCGTGTGGGTCGCCACCAGCGACGACATCCCCGGCCTTGTCTTGGAGTCCGGTTCCTTTGACGCCCTGCTGGAGCGCGTCCGCTTCGCCGCCCCGGAGCTGCTGGAGCTGAACAGCACAGAGCCCCCGGCGGTCCTTAGCTTCCAAGCGGAGCGCCTGGAGAGGATCGCACTGTAATGGCGGAGTACGAGAAAGAGGTCCGCGAGATCCTCAAGCAGAACCGCTGCACGTTCGTGCGGCGCGGCAAAGGGGATCATGATATCTGGTATAGTCCGATTACCAGCCGAAATGTGACAGTGGATACAAAAATCAAGTCCCGTCATACTGCGAACGCAATCATGAAGCAATGCGGGATCAGCTTTCGGTTCAGATGAAAGGGGATGTGTCCAACTTGGACACACAGCCTGGAAACCTTGGCGGAGCTGGCCGGCAAATCGGCAAGCGCTTGTCGATTTGAAAAACGTCCGCGCGGGCGCTTTTGAAAAACGACTCCGGTGTCGGATTTCATGCGACAGGGTTGTCGCATCCAAATCCGTCAGCGCTGACGGATTTGAGCGGCACGCCGAAATCCGCAACCGGTTGCGGATTTGGAGAGACTGCAAACGGAACCAAATCCCGCACCGGCGCGGGATTTGGCCGGATTGTTTGAAATACGAAAGCGCGTTCGTATTTGAGCGGCGCCAAATGACCAGGAGGAAGCATGAAAATTTACACGATAGTCGGCGGCGTCAACGGCGTCGGGAAAAGCAGCTTCACCGGCGTACTCAAGAGCCGGACGACGGACCTGGGGGTCATCGTCGACGTGGACAAGATCACCGCCCAAATGGGCGGGAAGGCCCTGGAGGGCGGCAAGCGGGCCATCCGCATCATGGAGGACTGCATCCGGGACGGCGTAAGCTTCACCCAGGAAACCACCCTCTCCGGCCACCGCCCGAAGTCTGCCGCCAAGCGGGCCAGGGAGGCGGGCTATTACATCCGGCTTTACTACGTCGGCCTCGATACGGCGGAGGAGAGCAAGCGGCGCATCGCGAACCGGGTAGCCCGGGGCGGGCATAACGTCGGCGAGGCGGACGTGGAACGGCGCTTTGCGGGCCGCTGGGAGGCCCTGCGGGCCGTCCTGCCCTTCTGCGACGAAGCCGCTTTCTATGACAACGACAACGGCTTTGTTGAAGTGGCGGCCTACCGGAACGGGGAGCTGATTCTGGAAGGGGAGCGCCGCCCCCGCTGGATCGCGGAGCTTGCCGAGTACCTGAAGGGGGAGGAGCCGGAACGGTAAGTAAATCGGCAACCGGTTGCCGATTTCAAATTCGACACCGGTGTCGGATTTGGAGGGCGGGCGGCGCTGCAGGCAAATGTGCAACTGGTTGCACATTTCAAATCCGACTACGTAGTCGGATTTGAAGGAACTGCGAACGAAACCAAATCCCGCACCGGCGCGGGATTTGAGAGGCCCCGCAAATCCCCAACCGGTTGGGGATTTCAGATGCCGACGGCAAATCCGCAAGCGCTTGCGGATTTCAGGTGACAGTCTCCAAATACGAACGCGCTTTCGTATTTGCCGGATAGCGTGAAATTCGTCAGCGCTGACGAATTTGGGAAGTAGCCGCAAATCCGACAGCGCTGTCGGATTTGGACATAAAGAAACCGCCCAGAGGCGGCAACCTCTGGACGGCTTCGGACTATGACCGGGACAGGCCCGATAATAGCGCCCTAAGACAGCGTTATTATAACACCTGTCCTTGGTTCATTGCAACCATTTTTGAAAGGGCAGGTGTTTTTTATGGCAAAAAAGGGGGCCAAGGGCGGCGGGACCATCCGCAAAAAGACCGTCACGCGGGGCGGGAAAGAGTATTCCTACTGGGAGGCCCGGATTACAACGGGCCGGGATCCCGGTACGGGGAAGCAGGTCCAGCGCTCTTTTACCGGCAAGACCCAAAAGGAGGTCCGGGAGAAGCTCCAGGCCGCCGCCGTGGCCGTCAACGGTGGGACCTATACGGACCCCTCCCGGCTTACCGTGGGCCAATGGCTGGACGTCTGGGCGCGTGATTACCTGGGCAACGTCAAACCCACCACGGCCAATGCCTACAAAAGCTATATCAAGAACCATATCCGCCCTGGCCTGGGGGCCGTCCGCCTGGAGGAGCTGCACCCGCACACCGTCCAGCATTTTATAAACGGCCTGGACGGCCTTGCGCCTTCTTCGGTTCACGTTCTATTCCGGGTCCTGCATATCGCCATGGAAAAGGCGGTGGAGCTGAATTACATACCGAGGAATCCCGCCGCCCGCTGCGTGCTGCCGAAAGCGGAGCGAAAAGAGATCCATCCGCTCACAGACGAACAGGCCGCCGCGCTGATCTGCGCCGCCGCCGGGACGCGGATAGAGCATTTAGTGACACTGGCCCTGTTTACCGGCTTCCGCCTCTCGGAGCTCCTGGGCCTCACCTGGGAGGCCGTAAACTTCGACAGGGGGACAATCACGGTAGACAAGCAGCTCTCCGCCGACTTCTTCCGGGGGCCGCTGTTCTCGACGCCAAAGAGCGGGAAGCCTCGGACCGTCATGCCCGCCGCCTCCGCCTTCCAGGCGCTGCGCAAGCAGAAGGCGAAACAGGCGGAGCAGCAGCTGAAGGCGGGGCCACTCTGGGCGAATCCCTGGGACCTGATTTTTACCGACGATGACGGCGGCCCGATGCTTCAGCAGACCGCAGAAAAAGAATTTTCCTCCATTCGGGCCGCCGTCGGGCTGGAGGACTTCCGCTTTCATGACCTCCGGCATACCTTCGCCGTGAACTCCATCCGGGCGGGGGATGATATTAAAACCATACAGGGCAACCTGGGCCACGCTACCGCCGCCTTTACCCTGGACGTTTATGGACATGTCACGGAGGCCATGAGGCAGGACAGCGCCGCCAGAATGGAAACCTTCATCAAGGACGTGATGAAACTCTAAAGGGAAAATATAAGGGAAAATTAAATCAAGAACAGCCTGTAACCGTTGAATAGCAACGGTCACGGGCTGTTCTTTTCATGAAGAATTTGTAAATGTTGCCCGATTATTCCAGCAGCCAGTCGTCCACCACGTCCCGCAGGGCCACCGGCGTCACGGTCCCCCGGACCAGCGCCTCCGCCAGCTCCCGGACCCTCTGCCGGGAGGGACTGAGGTCCGCGGCGGACGCCTCCTCCCCCTCCAGCTCGACCTGGACGCCGTAGGACCCGTCCTCCTCCAGCAGGTAATACCGCGCCGGGGACCCCCGGCACAGGGCCTCTCCCACGAACAGCTTGCGCAATCCGCCCCCTCCTTGTCGGACCCGCGCTCCTCCAAAGGCCGCGGGTGTGTTCTGCTCCCAGCATAGCACAAGCCGCCCTGCGAAACACGCCGAATCCTGTCGAAGGCCTACTTCTCCTCCAGCAGCTCCTCCAGCTCCCGCCGGTCGAACAGAAGGTTCAGGGCCTCCAGCATGCCGTTGGCCGTGAGGTGCTCGGGGAGATCCAGGCGCTTGAGCAGGAGGCGGCGCTTCTCCGCGCTGCCCTCCCCGCCGCTGAGTCCCAGGGCGAAGAGGTCCGCCTTGGTGATGGCCTCCCGCCGCTCCGGCGGGGCCTCGCTCTCAAAGGTAGCCCCTGCCCGGCGCAGGGCCTCCAGCAGCACGGCGGGAGACATGCCCTCTACGCCCAGCTTGCCCTCCTTGCCGCCCTTCCGCTTCCGGCGCTCCTTGCCCTTCACATCGGGGATGTAGGCCTGCTTCACTCTGTCCTTGGGCAGGGCCCCCTTCAGGTAGTTCCGCAGGAGGAAGCCCGCCCCGTCGCTGTCCGTCAGGATGATGAGGCCCTGCTTCTCCGCCAGGCGGCGGAGAAAGGCCAGCTTCTCCTTGTCGTTGAACACGGCGAAGCCCCCCAGGGTGACCACCGTGGCGTCCACCACCTGGGAGACGGTATTTTTATCGTAGCGGCCCTCCACCACGATGACCTCCCGGATGCGCTCCATCCGCTCAGCTCCTCTCCGCCGCCAGCTGGACCAGCAGCAGCTTTAATTCTCCCACGCTGTCCACACCCCGCTCGCTCTTCATCCGGCGGTCCAGCACCTGGCACCGGCGCACCGCCTGGGCGCACCACTCCGCCGTGGTCCGCCGGGCGGCGTTCAGCAGGAGCTTGGCGGGATAGTCGGACTTCATGCCCCAGAGCTCCATCAGCCAATAACGGTCCCGTCCGGCGTCCAAGGCCAGCCGGGCCGTCCAGATGCGCCGGAGCTGGCTCCCCAGGGCCGCCAGAATCATGATGGGCTCCGTCTGCATCTTCAGCAGGTCCCCCAGGATAGAGGCCGCCTGGTCGTAGCGCCCCTGGAGCACCGCGTCGGACAGCTTGAACACCTCCGCCGACAGCACCGGGTCCGCCACGGCGTCGATGTCCGCCTGAGTGACGGTTTTACCCTTGGCGTAGGCGGCGATTTTCTCAATCTCCGGCACCAGGCCCGTCATCAGCCCGCCGCAGGTGAAGATCAGGTACTCCGCCGCCGTCCGGTCAATCTCCTTCCCCAGGGCTTTGAAGCGCCGGGCGATCCAGGGCAGCAGGTCCGCGCTGGAGGACGCCGGGAACTCCACCGCCTCCACGTAGGTATCCAACGCCTTGCAGAGCTTTTTCAGGGTCCGGTTGAGCTTGTACTCCAGGGTGTCATAGACGAAGACGACGCAGCAGTAGCGCGGCAGGTCCTCCAGCAGGGCGATGAGCTTCTCCCGCTGGTCCTCCCCCAGCTTGAAGAGGTCCCAGTCCGTCACCACCGCCAAGGTCCGCTCCGCCATCATGGGCATGGCCTCCACGGTCTCCGCCAGGGTCTGGACCGTCAGGTCCTTCCCCTCCAGCGTGTGGACGTTGAAGGTCTCGAAGCCCGGGGGGACCAGCTTCTTCCGCAGCTCCCCCAGGTAGTACTCCCGGAGGTAGCTCTCCTCTCCGTAGAAAATGTAGGCGCAGCCGATGGTCCCGGCGGCCAGGTCTTCCTTGAGCTTTTGCGCCCCCTTCCGGGGGGCCTTCTTCTTGTCAGCCATAGCTGTCCTCCTGATTCCAGGCGAGATGGATGGTCCCGTGCAGGTCCGTCCGGTAAATGCCGCAGCCCTGCCGGGCCAGGCGGAGCAGGGTCTCGTCGGCGGGGTGTCCGTAGGAATTGGACCCCACGCTGATACAGGCCGTCTCCGGCCTTAAAGCGTCCAGCAGTTTCTGGGACGAGGCGTATTTGGAGCCGTGGTGTCCCGCTACCAGGGCCTCGATATCCGGCAAATCATAGGTCTCCAGCAGCCTCGCCTCCGTGGCGGAGTCCATGTCCCCGGTGATGAGAAAGTCGTTCTCCCCGGCGGAGGCCAGAATGGACAAGCCCCGCTCGTTGTCCCCGGCGTCCCCCAAGGGCGGGTAGACCGTCAGCGCACCCCGGCCGAAGTCCAGGCGCTCCTCCAACCTGATGAAGCGGACGGTGACGCCGTGCTCCCTCGCGGCGGAGAGGACTATGCTCCGGAGCCCCGCGTCGTCCTCCTCCTCCGGGACCAGCAGCTCGTCCACCTTCAGCCGCTCCAGCAGGCCCGTCACGCCGGAGACGTGATCCTTGTCGTAGTGGGTGAGGAGCAGGTAGTCCAGACGCTTGCAGCCCATGCAGGCCAGCTGGCGGGCGGCGGCCTCGCCGGGGGCCTTCCAGCGGTTGGCGCTGCCGCAGTCCACCAGGGCGAACATCCCGCCGGAGGCCAACACCACGCTCTGCCCCTGGCCCACGTCCAGCACCAGGGCGTCCAGATCGCTCCCATACCGGGCCTCTCCCAGGCGGACGGTCAAAACCAGCGTCAGCGCCGCCAGGGCGGAGGCAAGGA
>CAJUOD010000089.1 GCA_910587875.1 uncultured Oscillibacter sp.
TGAAGATATGAAAAGCGTAACTCTGAAGGATGTCGCCAAGGCTGCCGGTGTGTCCTACGCCACCGTTTCCCGGGCCCTTTCCGGAAGCCACCAGATCGGAAACGACACCCGGGAACGCATCATCAAGCTCTGCGACGAGATGGGCTACACCACCAACTACGTGGCCCGCTCCATGGTGACCAAGCGCACCGGGCTCATCGGGCTGGTGGTCCCCTCCATTGACAACCAGTTCATGTCCGAGCTGGCCTACTACGCCGAGATGTGCGCCCGGGGCCACGGCTACAACATCATGCTCTGCAACTCCGGGCCGGACCTGAAGCAGGAGAAGACCGTGGTGAAGCTCCTCCTCAGCCGCCAGGTGGACGGCATCCTCATCGTCCCCCAGAGCCCCAAGACCTATGAGAACATCCGGGCCTACACGGACCAGGTGCCCACGGTCTTCCTCAGCGAAAACCTCCGGGACCAGCCCCAGAGCTACGTGGCCGTGGACAACAGCCGGGGAACCTATATCGGCACCAAGTACCTCTACGACCTGGGCCACCGGGACATCCTCTACTTCGGCCGCCGCCACACCACCACCCACCAGTTCCGGGCGGAGGGCTACATCCGGGCCTGCCGGGAGCTGGGTCTGACCCCCCGGTTCTTCAACAGCGAGTTCTCCCGCTCCTCCATCAACAACGGCTACCAGCTGGCCAAGGAGCTCTTTGCCAAGCCCATCGACTACTCCGCCATCTTCGCCTCCACGGACTCCAACGCCCTAGGCGTCTTGAAGGCGGCGGACGACGCCCATATCAGCATCCCGGGGCAGCTGAGCCTCATCGGCTTCGACAACATCTCCTCCACCGCCCTGCCCCGCATCGAGCTGACCACCATGGAGCAGCCCAAGAAGGACATGGCCGTCCAGGCGGTGGATATGCTCCGGGACAAGATCGAGAACGGCACCCAGGGCTACGTCCACCAGATCCTGATGCCCACGCTGATCAAGCGCAGCACCTGCCGGGACCTGCACACGGCATAAATCGCGACCATATAGAAACAGGGGGCCCGGGCCCCCATCATGAAAGAGGGAATTGTTTACTATGAACGGCTACCGCTACGACCCCCACACCCACACCGCCGAAACCAGCCGCTGCGGCCACCTCTACGCCGCCGACGTGGTGGACCGCTACGTCCGCAACGGCTTCACCGGCCTGGTGGTGACGGATCACCTGCACCCGGAGTATCTCTCCCGCATCGACACGGAGCACAACTGGGATAAGGTGATGGACCACTATCTCGGCGGCTACCACGCCTCCAAGCGCCGGGGCGACGAGGTGGGCCTGGACGTCATCCTGGGGGCGGAGCTCCGCTTCCCGGAGAATGACAACGACTACCTGGTCTACGGCATCGACGAGCAATGGCTCCGCTCCAACCCCTACATCTGCTGCATGAGCGCCCAGGAGTTCTTTGACAAGTACCACGACCAGGTGCTGATCATCCACGCCCACCCCTTCCGCAAGGGCAGCGCCCCGGTCCAGGAGACCGCCGTCCACGGGGCGGAAATTATCAACGGAAACCCCCGGCACGAAAACAACAACGACAAGGCGTTGGCCCTCTGCCGCCGCCACCCGGAGTATTACCGCCTGGCCGGGTCCGACACCCACCGGGACGGAGACGAGGCCCGGACCGCCGTCATCCTCCCCGAGCGGGTCCACGACTCCTTCGCCTACAAGCGCATCATTGAGAGCAAGCGATTCCACCTCTGGAGCCCCGCGTTCCAGGAATTCGTGGAGGCCGACGAGGCCATTCGGAAGGAGGAAGCGAAATGAGCCAGTTCAACACCCTGATTATCGGAGAAATCGCCCAGGACACCAACGTGGACTATGACGGAACCACCGTCCAGGCCATCGGCGGAGCCGTGTACTACTCCGGCTTCGCCGCCGCCAACATGGGGCACAAGACCGCCGTCCTGCCCAAGGCGGACACGGCCCAGGTGGACTTGAAAGCCGCCTTTGCCGCCGCCCCCAATGTGACGGTATTCCCCCTGCACAGCGTCCACTCCTTCGTCACCAAGAACGTCTACCACACCCCGGACCGGGAGCGCCGGACCTCCACCGTGGACAGCAAGATCGACCCCTACCGGCCCGAGGAGGTCCCGGCGGAGATCGACGCGAAAATCTGGCACCTGGCGGGCCTTGTGGGCGGGGACATCCCCGACGAATTCCTCCCCTTCGCCGCCAAGAAGGCCATGCTGGCCATCGACGTGCAGTGCATGCTCCGCTGGGAGGAGAACGGCGGCATGGTCTACCGGGACTGGGCGGCCAAGAAAGAGCTCCTCCCCTATGTCCGCTTCCTGAAGACCGACGCCGCCGAGGCGGAGATCCTGACGGGTCTTACGGACCGGGTGGAGGCCGCCAAGGTCCTCTACGGCTGGGGAGCCAAGGAAATCCTCATCACCCACAACACAGAGGTTCTGGTCTACGACGGCAAGGAGATCTACACCTGCCCCATCAAGGCCCGGAGCCTGGGGGGCCGCACCGGCCGGGGGGACACCACCTTCGCCTGCTACATCAACGAGCGGCTGACCCAGGACATCCCCACCGCCCTCCAGACCGCCACGGCGCTGGTCTCCCTGAAGATGGAGACCCCGGGCCCCTACATGGGCACCCGTGCCGACGTGGACGCGTACATCAAAGAGTTCTATTAAGGTTATATATGACAAGGGCCCCCGGCAGAAGCCGGGGGCCCTTGTTTCATACTAATTTCTCAAAGTAGAAGAAGGTCTCGTCCTCCCCGTGCCGCCGCATACAGGCGGAGAGCATCTTATAGGACGCCTCGTTCTCCTTATAGCACTTGGCGAACACCCGGCCCAGGTGGAGCTTGTACAGCCCCCACTCCGCCGCCGCCGTGAAGGCCTCCACGCCGTAGCCGTGCCCGGAGTAGGCCTTGTCAATGCGGCAGCCCAGCTCCGCGCCGCCCCGGCAGTCGAAGTTGTAGAGCACCGCCTCGCCGATGAGCTTCCCCTCCAGCCGGACGGCGAAGTTCACCGCCAGGCGGTTCTCAAAGTCCCGCTTGGCAACCTCATAGAAGCTCCGCTCCTCCACGGGGCCCCCCAGGCCGCCCACATCGTCATAGCCCCACCAGCGGTTCCGCTCCTGGTCCAATACCAGGGCGTTGTAGGCGGGAATGTCCTGCTCCGTCAAGGCGGAGAGGGTCAGCCGGGCCGTCTCCACCCTGGGAATCTCCGTGATGTGGCGCATCAGCTCGTTCATGGGCTCAAAGCGGTACTTGGGAGCCAGCTTGGCGGGACCGTACTGGAGCTTGGAGGTCCGCAGGCCCTTGTCCGCCGCGTCGTCCTCCCGGTCAATCCACTGGCAGTTCCCCCCGAAGGCCAGGGCGAAGGCCTGGACAAAGGCAGGATACACGCCGGTGTAGGAGTACAGCGCCTTTTCAATGTGGATGATCAGGGTGTCCCCGCAGCGCTCCGCCAGGGCCAGGGCGATGAGCTTGTCCCCGTCGAACATGCCCCCTCCGATGAACCAGGGCTTCCCCGCCAGCTTCAGCATCTTCTTAGCCAGCTTCAGCTCGTCCAGGGCCTTGGCGTTGTCCCCCTTGGGGAACTCCGCCTCGTAGTCCTGCCAGAACCGCTCTACCGCGTCCATATTCGCCGCCGTCAGGGGCCGGACCTCCGCCTCGGGCCACTGGGCCCGGAATTTCTTGATGTGGTTCCGCTGTCCGGAGTAGCGCCGCCCGGTGAAATACTGGAGGTCCTCCCGGTAGTACACGTAGTCCCGCCAGGTGCGGATGTCGCTGACCCGGACATAGGGGTAGCGGCTCAGCACCTTCGCCGCCAGGTGCTCCGGCACCATGGAGATGACGGGCAGCTGCCCCGCCTCCAGGCAGTACTGCTCAATGGCCCGCAGGGCCTCGTCCACGTCCCCCTCCGGCCCGGGGACGGGGTAGTCGAAGTTCCACCCGCCCGCATCCCGGTTGCGGACCACCAGGCAACCCGCGATCTCCGCCCAGGCGGGGTGGAGCACCTTCTTCCACATGAGCTTGGTACCCAGGGAGTACTCGCACAGGCCGTAATCGCAGTTCTTGTAATAGCGCCGCAGCTTTGCGCCGTCCTGTTTTGTCACCGGTTTAAACTGTTGCATAAGTCCCATCCTTAAGTCTCATTCTGTAATGGCGGTATCTTTTAGCATAGCACGCCGCGCGGTTTTTAACTGTTGCATAAGCATCTGACGCCGTCTCTTTTTGTGAGGTTTGTATAGAAAGCCACAGCACATCAAAGTGTGAAATGGACAATTTTCCATCTAGTAAAAACATTTTGTAAATTTTTTCCCCGGTTTTTCTTGACGAATGGCCTTGGGTATAGTATAGTTTGTTCATATTCACCGATTAAAGGAGGAATTTTTGTGGAGAATGAGAGAGGTTCCTGGGGGAGTAACTTAGGCTTCCTGATGGCCGCCATCGGCTCCGCCGTTGGCCTGGGCAACATCTGGGGGTTCCCCTACAAAATGGGCAAGTCCGGCGGCTTCGCGTTCCTGATCATCTATGTGCTGCTGGCCATCTTCGTGGGCTTCAGCATCATGATGGCCGAGCTGGCCATGGGCCGGAAGACCGGCAAAGGCACCATCGGCGCGTACCACGCCCTGTCCGCCCGCTTCAAGTGGGTGGGCTGGCTGGCGGTGTTCTCTCCCTTCGTCATCCTGAGCTTCTACACGGTTCTGGGCGGCTACTGCATTGAGTATATGTCCCTGAACCTGAGCAACCTGGCCTTTGGCGGAGCCGAGGTCAAGGCCGGCGCGGACCTGTTCGGCGCCATGCTGACCAACCCCTTCGGCTGCGTCATGTTCACCTTCCTGTTCATGATCATCTGCTACCTCATCAACCGGGGCGGCATCTCCGGGGGCATTGAGAAATTCAACAACATCGGCATGCCTGCCCTCTTTGTGATGCTGGTCATCATCATCATCCGGTCCGTCACCCTGCCCGGCGCGGCGGAGGGCCTGAAGTTCATGTTCCTCCCCGGCTACGCGGTGGAAGCGGGCTTCATTGAGTCGGCACCCCGGCTCATCTCCGTTCTGGCCACCGCCGGCGGGCAGATGTTCTTCTCCCTGTCCCTGGCCATGGGCATCACCATCACCTACGGCTCCTACATGAAAAAGGAGCAGAACATTGTGAAGAACTCCGTGGTCGTGGTCTTCGCGGACACCCTGGTGGCCATCATGGCGGGCATCGCCGTCATCCCCGCCGCCGTGGCGACCTACGGACCCAGCGCCACCCTCAGCGGCCCCAAGCTGCTGTTCATCACTCTGCAGGACGTGTTCCAGGCCATGGGCTCCATCGGCCCCCTGTTCGGCGTGATCTTCTACCTGTTCGTGCTGGTGGCCGCCATCTCCTCCGCCATCGCTCTGATTGAGGTGGTCGTCACCTTCCTGCTGGACCATGCGGAAAGCAAGGGCAAGCAGGGCAACCGCTCTAAGGTCGTGTTCTGGGTCTGCGTCGCCATCATGGTCGAGGCCGCCCTGGTGGCCGTGGACGGCCTGGGCAGCAACGGCGTGTGGGTGCCCTTCCAGAAGATGATCGGCATCGGCCCCTGGAACGACTGCTGGCTGGACTTCATGGACGCCTTCTCCGAGGGCTTGGCTATGCCCGCGGGCGCCCTGATCATGAGCATCATGATCGGCTGGGAGCTGCGGACCAAGCCCATCACCGACGAGATTCACCACGGCGCGGAGCAGATCCACTGGCTGAACAAGTTCATGGACATCTGCCTGAAGTTCATCGTCCCCGTGGCCATGGCCTTCATCCTGGGCGGCCAGATCGGCGACTTCTTCACCATGGATGCCGCGACCCAGGGCGAGAGCGTGTACTATATCGGCTATGTCATCGGCGCGGTGATCCTGCTGGTGTCCTGGCTGGTGGCCATCAACTCTCCCAAGCGGAAGGAGAAGCTGTAAGAACAGTCTTCCCGGAAGAAAACCATCCTAGCCTCAAGACGGGCGGAGCTTCGGCTCCGCTCGTTTTTTGGCCGACGGGTTTTTCCCACGTCAGCCAAATCCGCAAGCGCTCCCCGCCGGCTTCAATCCAGGGGCCTGCCGTTCAGCGCCGACGAGGCCAGCCGGTCTCCCTCGTAGCGGAGCTTCAGGGAGAAGAAGGGCGCGTCCTCGTCCAGGAGGCGGAGGAAGATCTTGTCCCCCTCCCAGAGGGGCAGGGACAGGAGGTCCGCCTTCTTGATCCATTGAAGCTCCCCCTCGTCGCAGGGGTGGGGCGTCCCCGTCCAGGCGGAGGCGGTGAAGAGGTGCATGTACTCCGTGGGGGCCTGGTCGGAGACAAAGGTCACGAGGCCCCGATAGCGGTACTCCGTCAGCGTCAGGCCCGTCTCCTCAAAGCACTCCCGGAGGACGCAGTCCTCGGGGCTCTCCCCGTCCTGGAATTTGCCCCCCACGCCGATCCACTTCCCCTGGTTCACGTCGTGGTCCTTCTTCACCCGGTGGAGCATCAGGTACTCGTCTCCCCGCTCCAGGTAGCACAGGGTGGAATACAGCATCGCCCTCTCTCCTTTCCGCGGCGGCGCGCCGCCTGCCATTCATTATACTCCTCCCGGCCGGAAAAGAAAAGGCTTTACATTTCAGAACGAATGTTCTATACTAGTGATACGACACTGCCGGGAGAGGAGGTGCCCCATGCGGTCCAGACAGATCAGCTGCTGCTTCACCGGCCACCGCCCCGGGAAGCTGCCCTGGCGCTATGACGAGGCGGACCGGCGCTGTCTCTCCCTGAAGCGGCGCATCGCCGACGCCGTGGAGGCCGCCTATGAGGAGGGCTACCGCCACTTCCTCTGCGGCATGGCCCTGGGCTGCGACCTCTATTTCTGCGAGGCCGTTCTGGCCCTCCGGCAACGGCGTCCGGACGTCACTGTGGAGGCCGCCGTTCCCTGCCCCACTCAGGCGGACGCCTGGGCCCCGGACCAGCGGGAGCGGTACCGTCGGCTGGTGGAGGCCTGCGATTTTGAGACGCTGGTCTCCGCCAAGTACACGCCCTACTGCATGCAGCGGCGGGACCGCTACATGGTGGACCACGCCTCCCTGCTCATCGCCGCCTTCGACGGCACCCCCGGCGGCACCCAATACACCATGCAGTATGCCATAAGCCGCCAGGTCTCCATCGTGGATCTGCCTCTGGTACTGGAGGAGCCCTGAATTTTTTTCGGGGCTCCTTCCGCATATTTCGCCGCTCTCCGCAAACCCTAAGCCCAGATATTTTCGGTTTGGGAGGCGGTCCTATGTTCGCGAAGCGCACCGACCTGGCCCTGGAGGCCCGGGAGCTCTGGCAGGAGTCCACGGAGAAGACCACCCGGCTCTCCGGGGTCAAGGCCGTGAAGTCCAAGGAGGAAGGCTATCCCGTCACTCGGGTGGACATCCTGGACCGGCGGGGAGAGGAGGCCCTGGGAAAACCCCAGGGGAGCTATCTCACCATTGACCTGACCAGCTTCTGGCAGCGGAAGCCGGACTTTTTTGAGCGGGCCGTCCGGGTGGTGGGCGGCCAGTTAAAGGCCATGGTCCCCTCGGAGGGCCCCGCCCTGGTGGTGGGCCTGGGGAACGCTGCCATGACCCCGGACGCCGTGGGCCCCCTGGCGGCGGACAGCGTGCTGGTCACCCGGCACCTCATCGCCGCCAGCCCCAAGCACTTCGCCGGCTTCCGGCCCGTGGCGGTGTTCCGGGCGGGGGTGCTGGGCACCACCGGCGTGGAGTCCGCCGAGGCCGTCCGGGGCCTGGTGGAGCAGGTGAAGCCCTCCCTGGTCATCGCCATCGACGCCCTGGCCGCCCGGCGGGTGGGCCGGATGTGCGCCACGGTGCAGCTCTCGGACACGGGCATCGTCCCCGGCTCCGGCGTGGGCAACCACCGTGCGGCGCTGAACCGGGAGACCCTGGGGGTCCCGGTGTTTGCCATCGGCGTGCCCACGGTGGTGGACGCCGCCACCCTGGCGGCGGACCTTCTGGAGGAGTCCGGCGTTGCCGAGCTGGACGAGACCCGCCTCCGCCACGGGAAAGCCCCCCTGACGGTGACCACCCGAAACGTGGATCAGCAGGTCCGGGAGCTGAGCAAGGTAGTGGGCTACAGCGTCAACTGGGCCTTGCAGGATTTGGAAATCGAGGAGATCAACGCCCTATTAGCCTGACGTGATGGAAAAACCCCGGCGGAAGTATCCGCCGGGGATGTTCTTCTTATTCAGGCAGGCTCTCTAAGGCGCTGCGGGCGGCGGCCTGTTCCGCCTCCTTCTTGCTGTGGCCGCAGCCGGAGCCGATGGGCGCGCCGTTCAGCAGCACCTCCGCCGCGAAGGTCTTGGCGTGGTCCGGACCCCGCTCGCCCACCATGCGGTAGGACAGCACCTGGTCCGCCTGGCGCTGGACCAGCTCCTGAAGGGCCGTCTTGTAGTCCCGGCGGCGCTCCTCCACCACCTCTTCCCGCTCCGCGTCCAGCAGCACCCGGTGGATCAGCGCCGAGGCGGCGGCGATGCCCCCGTCCAGGTACACGGCGGCAAAGACCGCCTCCGTAGCGTCCGCCAGGATGGAGGTCCGGGTCCGGCCTCCGCCGGACTCCTCTCCCCGGCCCAGGCGCAGATAGGCCCCCAGGTTCAGCTTCTTGGCCACCTCATAGAGGCTCTGCTCGCACACCAGGGCCGCCCGGATGCGGGTCAGGTCCCCCTCCGGCAGGTCCGGGTGCTGGGCGAAGAGGAATTCCGCCGTCACGAAGCCCAGCACCGAATCCCCCAGGAACTCCAGGCGCTCGTTGCTGGACAGATGGTCCGCCCGGTGCTCGTTGGCATAGGAGCTGTGGCACAGGGCTTTCTCCAGCAGCGCCTTGTCCCGGAAAGCGTAATCCAGTTTTTTCTCCAGATCCTGCATAACGGTCCTCTCTGAAAGGACGCCCCGTGGGGTCACGGGGCGGGCTTCCTCCGCGCCCGCTTTCAGCGGGCGCAGCTTTTTACTTATTCAGCTTGCCTACCAGGTAGTTCACCGCGTCGCCCACGGTCTTGAGGCCGGAGAGCTCCTCTTCCTCGATCTCGCCGACCTCGAACTCCTCCTCCATGGCCATGACCAGCTCCACCAAGTCCACGGAGTCCGCCCCCAGGTCCCCCTCGAAGGCGGTGTCCAGGGTGATCTCCTCCGGCTCCTTGGCGAACTGCTCCGCCACCAGTCCCCGCAGCACGCTTAAAATCTCTTCGTTTGACATTGCCGTTTCACTCCTTATAGACTTTGCTGCCCTTGAACCAGCAGCTCTTTCATGAAGCCTATCATACGGCAACTGCCGCCGTGCTGTCAAGGGGCATCCGGCAAATTTTGCCTATTTATCCCGACTTTCATCAATTCGATGTGCTCCTCCACGTCGGCGATGAAGCCGCTGGCGGCGTATTCCTCCGCCCGGAGGATGGCGTTTCGGACGGCCCGGGCGTCCGAGGAGCCGTGGGCCTTGATGACGGGCTTGGAGATGCCCAGGAAGGGGGTCCCCCCCACCTCGCTGGGGTCCAGCAGCTTTTTCATCTCCGCCAGGTCCCCCTTCACCAGCCCCGCGGCGATCTTCGTCTTCGCGCTGGAGAGAAAGACCTTCTTCAATTCCTTCAGCAGGAACTTGGCGGTGCCCTCCAGGGACTTCAGCATGACGTTCCCGGTGAAGCCGTCGGCCACCAGCACGTCGGCCCCGCCCAGCATGGCGTCCCCGGCCTCCAGGTTGCCTACGAAGTTCAGCCGCCCGGCCTCCGCCGCCTGGGTCAGCAGGGCGTGGGTCTCCTGGCGGAGGCCGTCGCCCTTCTCCGACTCCGCGCCGATGTTCAGCAGGGCCACCCGGGGCCGCTCCATGTTCAGGACCCGCTTGGCGTAGTAATTTCCCAGATAGGCGAACTGGAGCAGGTACTCCGGCGTACACTCGGCGTTGGCCCCGCAGTCGCACAGGAGCATCTTCCCCTCCGCCGTGGGCAGGACGGGCCCCATGGCCGCCCGGCGGATGCCCCGGATGCGCTTGACCACCAGGGTGGCCCCCGCCAGCAGGGCCCCCGTGGACCCGGCGGAGACAAAGGCGTCCCCCTCCCCGCTCTTCAGCAGGTTCAAGCCCACCGTCAGGGAGGAGTCCTTCTTTCTCTTGAAGGCGGTGGCGGGGTCGTCGGCGATCTCCACCACCTCCGAGGCGTCCCGGATCTCCACCCCGGAGGGGAGGTTCTTCTCCCCGCACTGCTCCACGGCCTTCAGGATCTCCGCCATCCGGCCCACCAGGATCACGTTGGTCCCGTATTCCTTATGGGCCTCCAGGGCCCCCTGGACCAGGGCCAGAGGGGCGTTGTCCCCGCCCATGGCGTCCACGATGATCTTCATGCTTGACCCTCCCTCTTGTCTCTGTTTATTCCAGCACGGTCTCCCGCAGCTTCTCTATGATCTCCAGGGACCGGCGGCTGAGCTCCGCGTTCTTGTTTCGCTTCCCCTTGACCCGGCGGCCCAGGGGCGGCATGATGCCGAAGTTGATGTTCATGGGCTGGAAGGCCGTCACGGACCGGTTGGAGACGTACAGCCCCAGGGCCCCAATGGCGGTCTCCTGGGGGAAGTCCGCCGGGGGCAGCCCCCGGAGCCGCCTCGCCGTCTCCACGCCCACCAGGAAGCCGCTGGCGGCGGACTCCACGTAGCCCTCCACCCCGGTCATCTGCCCGGCGAAGGAGATCCGGGGCTCCGCCAGGAGGCGGTAATACCGGTCCAGCAGCTTGGGCGAATTCAAAAACGTATTCCGGTGCATCACCCCGTAGCGCAGGAACTCCGCGTCGTGGAGGGCGGGGATCATGGAGAACACCCGCCGCTGCTCCGGAAAGCGGAGGTGGGTCTGGAAGCCCACCAGGTTATAGACGCTGCCCTCCTGGTTGTCCCGCCGGAGCTGGACCACGGCGTAGGGCTCCTTCCCCGTCCTGGGGTCCACCAGGCCCCGGGGCTTCAAGGGCCCGTAGCACAGGGTCTCCCGGCCCCGCCGGGCCATGACCTCCACGGGCATGCAGCCCTCGAAGACCTTCTGGTCCTCGAAGCCATGGACCTCCGCCTCCTGGGCGGTGGTCAGGGCTTGCCAGAAAGCCTCGTATTCCCCCTCATCCATGGGGCAGTTCACGTAGTCCGCCGTGCCCCGGTCGTAGCGGGAACCCATCCAGGCCTTTTCCATGTCGATGCTCTCGGCGGAGACCAGGGGGGCCGCCGCGTCGTAGAAGTGGAGGGCCGAGCCGTCCCCCAGCAGGGCCTGGAGGCGTTCCGCCAGAGCGTCGGAGGTCAGGGGGCCGGAGGCCACGACGACCTCGCCCTCCGGGAGATCGGTGACCTCGCCGGGGACCACGGTGATGTTGGGATGGTTCTGGAGCCGCTCCGTCACCAGCCGGGCGAAGCCGTGGCGGTCCACCGCCAGGGCCCCTCCGGCCTCGACGCGGGTGGCGTCGGCGCAGGAGAGGATCAGGGAATCCAGGCGGCGGAGCTCCTCCTTGAGGAGGCCTACGGCGTTTTCCAGCTGGTCGCTCCGCAGGGAGTTGGAGCAGCAGAGCTCGGCGAAGTATTCCGTCTCATGAGCCGGGGTCTTTTTCTCCGGTTTCATCTCGCAGAGGGTTACGCTGATGCCTCTCTTGGCAAGCTGCCAGGCGGCTTCGCTGCCGGCCAGGCCGGCGCCTATTACCGTTACGGTCATGGGGTCACCTCCGTTGAAGGGGTTGGTACTCGCCCTGACGGGCGGGGTGGATTGGATACCAGCGATGGCTGGTTCATTGCACCCCCCATTTTCTCTTTTCCTT
>CAJUOD010000090.1 GCA_910587875.1 uncultured Oscillibacter sp.
CCTGACGGCGCTGGGCTGCCTTCAGCTCCGCCACCTGCCGCTGGATGCGGTGGGCCATGACGTTGAAGTCGGCGGACAGCTGGGCGATCTCGTCGTCCCCGTCCACCCGGACCCGCTGGTCCAATTCTCCCTCCGCCATGCGCCGGGCGGCGGCGGAGAGGCGGCCCAGGGGCCGGGCCAGCATGGCCGCCACCGCCAGGGACAGGACGCCCACCGCCCCGGTGAGGGCCAGCATCAGAGAGAAAAAGCTCCGGTACTGCTCCGACCGGGAGTGGAACAGCTCGCTGACCTCCCGGCAGTTTTCCAGGTAGAGGATGCCGTCCTCCAGGGCCAGGGGGCTGGCGGCGTGGAGGACGATGCGCCCGTCCCCCAGGGCCTCCATCACCGAGCCCCGCTGTCCGGCAGGCAGGGCGGCGGTGAGGGTCCCCGCCTCCACGGGCAGGGCCCCGCTGCCCCCCAGGGCCGTTCCCGCCTCGTCGCTCAGGCGGAAGGACACGGTTCGCCCCCGGCCCGTGGTGATGGTGATGCCCCCGGCGGCCTTGGCCAGCTCCTGCCGGGTGTAGAGGGGGTTAAAGGCCAGCTCCTGGGCCAGGGCGAAGCGGAGGAGGTCGTTCTCCTCGTACAGCGCCGACACCTCCCGGTCCAGGGAGGCGCGGAACTGGGTGTTGATGAGGGCGTAGCCCCCGGTGGAGCAGGCCAGGGCCGTAATGAGGACCATGCTGCAAAAGAGCTTCCAGAAGAGCTTCATCCGCTATACCTCCAGGCGGTAGCCCACCTTGTAGACCGCCACCAGGCGGTTCTCCAGGCCCAGCTTTTTCCGCATCCGCTGGATGTGGAGGTCCACGGTGCGGCTGTCCCCCAGGAACTCCTCCCCCCAGACCCTCTCGTAAATCCGGTCCCGGTAGAGGGCGATGTTCTTGTTCTGCATGAAGAGGAGCAGCAGGTCGTACTCCTTGGCGGTCAGGGCCACGGGGGCCCCGTTCTTGCGGACCACCCGGCTGGCGGTGTCGATCTCCACGTCCGGCGGCAGGGAGAGAACCCGGCCCGTCTTCCCGCAGCGGCGCAGGACGGTCTCCACCCGGGCCAGCAGCTCCATGAGCTCAAAGGGCTTGACGATGTAGTCCTCCGCCCCCAGGCGGAGGCCCTTCACCCGGTCCTCCAGCTGGCCCCTGGCGGTGAGGAAGATCACCGGCACCTCCAGGCTCTTGCAGTACTCCAGAACCTCGTAGCCGTCGGCCTTGGGCAGCATAATGTCCAGCAGGGCCAGGTCGAAGGGCTCCGACTCCAGCCTGTCCGCCGCGTCCGCCCCGTCGGGGGCCCAGGCGCAGCGGTAGCCCGCCCCCTCCAGGGCGGTGCGGATGAGGTTGGCGATGGGGGCCTCGTCCTCGGCAATTAAAATCTTGTTCATCCCGATTCCCTCCAATTGGATACCCGGTCAGTCTGCCACGTTCTCCCGTCATTTTTGCATCATACCACATCCCGGCCCCCGCCGCCATAGGAACCCCTGCAAAACCGGCCTCTCTACGAATCATAGGGTGACATTTCCCCGGCGGCGTGGTATCCTTCGGACAAAGGAGTTGATGTCCATGGACACAAAGGCCACCGGCGGGCTGATCGCCCGGCGGCGGAAGCAGCTGGCCCTCAGCCAGGCGGAGCTGGCGGAGCGGCTCCATGTGACGGACAAGGCCGTCAGCCGCTGGGAGACTGGGCGGGGCATGCCCGGCCTGGACAGCCTGGAGCCCCTGTCCGAGGTCCTGGGCCTGTCGGTCAGCGAGCTTTTGAGCGGGAAGGAACTGACAACGGAGGAACTGCCCAAGGCGGCGGGAGGACAGATTATGGAGAGCATGAAGCGGGAAAAGCAGTGGAAGTGGCTGGCCTGGCTGGCCATGGCGGCGGTGACGGCCCTGGCCGTCTGGGGCGCCGGCGTCTCCGTCCAGGCCAAGCAGGAGCAGGCGGAGCGGGACGCCCACTACGCCTCCTCGGTCCACTTCGAGGATGACGAGGCCCTGGCCCGGGGGACGGCGGAATACTTCCAGGACCGGAACACCCGGTTCGACCCCGAGACCCTGGAGGTCCGGAGGCGGGCGGAGCTGGGGGATTACATGGCGCTCCTCTGCGCGGACCAGGGCGGGGAGTGGTGCATGAGCGTGTGGCGGCGGGACGAGCTCTTCCCGGACCGCTACCGCCCCATCGGCGGCCGGAGCCAGATGGACACGGGCATGAAGGGCGCCCTGGTGCACAACTTCGGGGACGCGGAAAACGCCGTGGTGGTGGCCTCCGGCGCGGAGCTCCCGGAGGAGGTATGGAGCTATACCTGGGTTGACGGCGGCACGATCCATAGAAGCGGACCCTATACCGATCAGGAAACGGACAGCCGCGGAATCCTGGACATTTACGTCATGACCCTGGAGGACCCCTATAACCCCGTAGGCCCCGGCCTCACGCTTTATGATGACGCCGGGACGTGGATCTGGGACGATTTCAGGTGACAAGAACCAAGAAACTCCCCTCCGCGCTACAACGGAGAGGAGTTTCTTTGCGCTATATTACAATCTGTATCAGAAGGTCACCACGTCCTGGGCGGGCTTGGCGCAGGGGGCAATGCTCAACACGTGCATCACCGGGCCCTTGCCCTGGTAGGCGTCGTGGTTCTCCACCGCCATGCGGACGGTGACCTCCACCCAGTCCCGGTTTTTGTAGTCCTTCAGCCCCACGCCCTTGGCGACAAGCCCCAGGAACTGGATGTCGTTCTCGCAGCAGACCATGGCGAAGCGGCCGGGGCAGTGGACGCCGGGGTACTTCTTGGAGTGGCACATGAGGAGCTTCATGTGGGCCTCCTTCCCCGCCCAGCGGTCCGGGTGGTCCATGACGTCCACATACCAGACGCCGAAGTCGTCGTCCGGGATCTCCACCACGGGCTGGTCCAGGTCGAAGGGGCACTCGTCCCCGGTGAGGTAGTCCTCGCTGGTGCCGTCCACGTTCTCGAAATAAATGTCCGCCCGGCGGTTCACCATGCGGAGATTCCGCTTCCGCAGGGCCTCCCGCAACTCCGGGGTGGCCCGGTTGAAGACCAGCAGGTCCGCGTTGGTGATTTTCTCCATCATCAGCTGGCCCATGTTCTTGGCGTACAGCTCGAAGGTGGCCGCCTCCACGAAGGTCATGATCTGATAGAGCACCCAGTTGGCGGGGAGGACCTCCCGGTATAAGCGCTCCATCTGCCACATACCGTTGTACTCGATGAGGACCTGCTTGGGGCGGTATTTCTTCTCCAGCTCCTTCATGCGGGAGCAGGTCAGATCCGCCTCGTCCTCAACGTCCACCACAGTGACATTGTCCAGCGCCTTGGGGTTGTATTCCTCCTCCCCCTCCTCACAGCGAAGGAGGAGGGTCCGGTCCTGGCGGGCAAAGCCGTCCTCCAGGACGCCGTTGATGAAATTGGTCTTGCCGGAGTCCAGGAATCCGGCCACCAGATAAACGGGTATATCCATCGTAACGCGCGTTTCCTTTCCTGGCTTACAGGCCGAAGAGTTGGGCCAGCTTGTCTTCCTTCAGCTCCGCGCCAATGACGCAGAGGCGGCCCGTGTAATCAGGATGGCCCGCCCGGACCTCGGGCTCCTCGGGGACGTAGTCGAACTCAATCCAGGTCCCGTCCTCCCCGTTGACGATGCCCTTGGCCCGGAGGATATTGCCGTACTCGCCGGAGTCCAGGGCGGAGAGGATTTTCTCAATGCCCGCCTTGGTGAAGGCCTTGGGGGTCTCCCTGCCCCAGGAGGTGAAGACCTCGTCGGCGTGGTGGTGATGGTGGTGGCAGGAGCAGCTCGGGTCGTCGCACTCGTGATCCCCGTGCTCCCCGTGGTCGTGGTGGTGCTCCCCATGGTCCCCGTGGTGATCGTGGTCGTGGTGATGGTGCTCATGGGCCTCAGAGTCCCCGTGGTGGTGCTCGTGTTCCTCGTGGGCCTCGTGGTCATGGTGGTGGTGGGCGTGCTCGGCCTCCTCGGCCTCGTGCTCCGCCCGCATCTTCGCCAGGAGCTCGTCCGCCAGGGAGACCTTCTCAATGGCGGAGAGGATGGTCTTGCCGTCCAGGTCGTCCCAGGGGGTGGTGAGAATGGCGGCCTCCGGGTTCTTCTCCCGGAGCATGGCCACGGCGGCCTCCAGCTTTTCCCGGCTCAGCTTCTGGGTCCGGGAGAGGACGATGGTCCCGGCGGACTCGATTTGGTTGTTGTAGAACTCCCCGAAGTTTTTCATGTAGACCTTCACCTTGGAGGCGTCCGCCACGGTGACGAAGCTGTTCAGTTTCAGCTCCGGGGCCTCGGCGGCGGTGTTCTCCACGGCCACAATCACGTCGGAGAGCTTGCCCACGCCGGAGGGCTCGATGAGGATGCGGTCCGGGTGGAACTGGGCCGCCACGTCCTTCAGCGCCTTGTTGAAGTCCCCCACCAGGGAGCAGCAGATGCAGCCGGAGGACATCTCGGAGATCTGGACGCCGGACTCCTTCAGGAAGCCGCCGTCGATGCTGATCTCGCCGAACTCATTTTCGATGAGCACCAGCTTTTCCCCCTGGTAAGCCTCCGCCAGCAGCTTTTTGATGAGGGTGGTCTTGCCCGCCCCCAGGAAGCCGGAGATAATGTCGATCTTTGTCATGGTATCAAGTCCTTTGCTTTTATTTTGATTCCGCACATATCATACCACTATATTTGGAAAATGCAACCGGAACACAAAAATTTAACAGAATCTGTCAGTCCTCCGGCTTTTCTTCATTCTCCTCCCGGGCCTGGTTCAGGTAATCCCGGTCCGCCGTCTTTTTGCTGGGGACGAAGCCCTGGGCCGCCGTCTTCTTTTCGCCCTTGCTCTTGGCGTAGAAGAAGCCGGTGACGGAGAAGACCACCGCCCCGATGAAGTTGACGAACAGGTCCTTCATGGTGTCGATGAGCCCGATGTCCAAATAGCCCCCCAGGCCCAGGTCCTGTCCGTTGACCAGGACCTCCTGGATGCCGGGGACGGTCACGACCTTATTGGAGCGGGTTACGTCCAGGCTGGCGGAGTAGATGGCGTTCACCACGGTGTCCCGCTGCATGTCCGTGTGGAAGAACCAGTCCATACCGAACTCAAAGAACTCCCAGAGGACGCCGATGGTCATGGAGAAGCAGAAGGCCACCAGGGCCAGGAAGACGGGGGACAGGTCGAAGGTGAGGCGCTCGTCGTCGTTGAGGAGCACCACCATGGCGAAGCCCACGGCGGCGGCCAGGAAGCCGTTCAGGGTGTGGAGCATAGTGTCCCAATGGGGGACCACCACGTAAAAGGCGTTGACCTCCCCCAGCACCTCCGCCGCGTAGATGAAACAGAGGACGGTGATCTCCAGAGCGGGGGGCAGCTCGATGTGGAACTTCACCTGAATCCAGCTGGGGACATAGAGGAGCAGGTAGGCCAGGGCGCAGTAGAACGCGGACTCATAGCCGCCGATGAAAATCTGGCGGATGAAGATGACGATGACCAGAAGCCGCAGGGTGTAGAAGACAATGAAGGAGCTCTTGTGCTCCCGCAGCTCCTTCACCATGGCCTGGCGGAAGCTCTTCTTCTCCCGCCGCCGGGCGCGTTTTCGGTCTTGCTTGCTGAGCTTGGACATGGGGACCTCCTTATTAAAAACAGGACACTGTTATATCTTGGTAATGATAGCACAAAGCGGCGAAATTTGCAAGGGAGACCCTCCCCTCCCCCGCCGGGGAAAAAATTTTGCGAAACCCTCTTGACATTTCCCCAAAATGTGCTATTGTATTAATCGCATAAGACAATAGCACACAAACAGGAGGTGCGCAGAATGCAATGGCAGTTTTCCAACGACGCCCCCATTTATACCCAGCTGATTCAGCAGGTGAAGGTGGGCATCGTCAACGGCGCGTTCCCGCCCGGGGAACGATTGCCCTCAGTGCGGGACATGGCCACGGAGGCCGGGGTGAACCCCAACACCATGCAGAGGGCCCTGGCGGAGCTGGAGCGGGACGGGCTGGTCTACAGCCAGCGGACCGCGGGAAGATTTGTGACGGAGGACAACGCTATGATCAACACGGCGAAGCGGAGCCTGGCTGAGCGGCACGTGAAGACGTTTCTGGAGGCCATGCTCCGGCTGGGCTTCCGGAAGGAGGAGATCGTCGAACTGATCTCACGGGAATTGGGAGAGGAGGAATCGGATCATGCCAGTGCTTGAGTGCAAGGGGCTGACCAAGCGGTTCGGGAGGACCACGGCCCTGGATGAGGTGTCGCTGACCATTGAGCCGGGACGCATCGTGGGCCTGCTGGGGCCCAACGGCAGCGGCAAGACTACCTTAATTAAATTGGCCAACGGCCTGCTGACCCCGGACGGGGGCTACATCGCCGTGTGCGGCAGCGCGCCGGGGAGGGAGAGCCACGCCCTGGTGAGCTACCTCCCGGAGCGGACGGCCATCCCCACCTGGATGACGGCCCGGCAGCTGCTGGACTTCTACGGGGACTTTTACCGGGACTTCCGCCGGGACGCGGCGGAGGAGATGCTGGACCACCTGGGCATCCAGCCTGCCCAGGCCGTGAAGCAGATGTCCAAGGGCACCCGGGAGAAGGTCCAGCTCATCATGGTCATGAGCCGGGCGGCGAAGCTCTATCTTCTGGATGAGCCTATCGGCGGCGTGGACCCGGCCACCCGGGACTATATTCTCTCCACCATCATCGGCAACTACAACCCCGAGGCGGCGGTGGTCATCTCCACCCACCTGATCTCCGACGTGGAGAAGGTGCTGGACGAGGTTATTTTTATCAACCAGGGCCATATCATGCTCCAGTCCACCGCGGACGACATCCGGGAGGAGAAGGGCATGAGCGTGGACGCGCTGTTCCGGGAGGTGTTCAAATGCTGAGGAAACTGTTGAAGCACGAGTTCCGTGCCACGGGGCGGATCATGCTGCCCATGTATCTCATCCTGCTGGTCACCGCCCTGGGCTCCAACCTGGCGGGCCGGGGGATGCTGGACGGGCGGTCCGACGTTTTGAGGATCCTGGGCGTTTTGATTGTCACGGCCTTCGGCCTCACCATTTTTGGGGTCCTTCTGCTGTCCTTTGTGCTGATGATCCAGCGGTTCTACAAGAACCTTCTCCAGGACGAGGGCTATCTGATGTTCACCCTGCCCGTGTCCGTCCACCAGCACATCTGGTCAAAGCTCATCGTCTCCGTGGTCTGGTTTGCCGCCACAATTCTGGCCATCATTGCGGCGAGCCTGATTGTGGCCTACCAAAGAGGCTTCCTGTGGGAGTTCTTCGACGTCCTGCGCTGGTTCTTCGAGGGTCTCCAAAAGCTGAAAATCAGCGAGACTCTCAACGGCACCGCATACCTTGTGGAGTTCGCTGTTTTGATGTTCCTGGCCATGGCGGCCTTTGCCCTCCAGTTCTACGCCGCCCTGGCGGCGGGGCACAGCCGGGCCAACCACAAGATGGTCTGGTCCGTGGCCTGGTTCTTCGGCTTCCAGTTCGCCCTGCAATTCCTGGGCTCTCTGCTGTTCATTACCCTGGACCGGCTGCACATTCCCTTCCCCTTCCATCTGGAGATCCAGTCCGCCACCGTGGCGATACATGTGGGTCTGCTGCTGGCCATTGGGTGCGTGGTGGTCTACGGCGCAATTTTTTACGCCGTCACCACTTTCTTCTTGAAAAGACACCTGAACCTGGAGTAAACTAGATTCCATAATGCAACTCATTATGGAGGAATCTCATGCTGTTCTCAGAGAGCTTTTTAGAAACCATGTCCGGCGAGCTGCTGATGACCTTCCTGGTGGCCATGGTCCCGGTGATTGAGCTCCGGGGGGCCATCCCGGCGGGCATCGCCGCGGGGCTGCCCCCGGCCCTGACCTGCATCGCCGCCGTCGCCGGGAATCTGGTGCCCGCCCCCTTCATCATCGTGCTGGGGCGGCGGGTGGCGAACTGGCTTCGGGGGACCCGGTTCTTCGGGCCCAAGATCGCCTGGCTGGAGCGCCGGGCCCACCTCAAGGGGCGGCTGGTACGGAAGTATCGCCTGGCGGGGCTGGTGATTCTGGTGGGGATTCCCCTGCCGGGGACCGGGGCCTGGACCGGGGCGCTGGTGGCCTCCGTGCTGGATATCCGGATGCGGCATGCCCTGCCCGCCATCTTCCTGGGGCTGGTCATCGCGGCGGCGATTACCACCGCCATTACGCTTGGCCTATTTGGGCTGTTTATTTGATAAAGGAGTACATGATGAAAAAACGACTTGCGATATGCTGCGTCCTGGCCCTCTCCCTGGCCCTGCTGGCGGGGTGCAGCGTGACCTCCCCCAGGGACGAGGAGTTCCAGAGGGACTGGGCGGACTCCATGGAGGAGGCCGCCGAGGACTTTGAGGACACCTGGGATAAGGCCTGGGCCGCCTGGGACAGCCGGGACGAGGACGGGAAGGACCACTACTGGAAGGTCCTGGACGCGGAGGGCCAGGAGCTGGGGACCGTCACGGACCCGGAACAGGTCGACGCCCTGGACGACCTCCTCAGCACCGACAGCCATCAGGAGACCCGCATGGCCGAGGATCCCGGCGACCCGGCTTACAGCTACGTTTACTGCCAGCAGGAGACCCTGAAGGCGGGGCAGAAGGCCGAAGACCGGAAGTATGAGAATCTGGGGCGCTTCAGCATCTCGGAGTCGGAGGACGTGGTGACCATGGAGATTCTGGAGGACCTGCCCTCCCTGCTGAACGTGGACCTGGGAGACCTGCTGACCTTCACCGTCACCATCCCGGCGGAGACAGCGGAGACCCTGCGGGACCCCAGCCAGTTTCTGGACTGAATTGAAACGGCGAAAAGGACGCGCCCCGCCGGCGCGTCCTTCTTCATGGCCCCCGGCCCTTGACAAACCGGGGAATTTGGGGTAGATTAACCTTGCAAAAGCGATAACCTATTAAGGAGGACAAGCGTCATGCATAACGTGCGCAAGATTACATCCGACATCCTGCTCCTCGGCGGGTCCGACCGGCGGCTCAGCCTGTTTGAGAACGTGTTCCCCGTCCCCCGGGGCGTCAGCTACAACGCCTATCTCATCCGGGACGAGAAGACCGTCCTGCTGGACACGGCGGACAGCGCCGTGGGGGCCCACTTCTACGAGAACCTGGACCACGCCCTGGAGGGCCGGGCCCTGGACTATGTCATCGTCAACCACATGGAGCCGGACCACTGCTCCACCCTGGGGGCGGTGCTCCGCACCCACCCGGAGGCCCAAATCGTGGCCAGCGCCAAGGCCGTCTCCATGATCGGCCAGTTCTTTGACGCCGACATCACGGGCCGCTGCCTGACGGTGAAGGAGGGGGACACCCTCTCCACCGGGCGGCATAACCTCACCTTCGTCATGGCCCCCATGGTCCACTGGCCGGAGGTCATGGTCACTTACGATACCACCGAAAAGGTCCTGTTCTCCGCCGACGCCTTCGGCACCTTCGGCGCGCTGAACGGGAACATCTTCGCCGACGAGGTGAACTTTGAGGCCGAGTGGCTCCCCGACGCCCGGCGGTACTACACCAACATTGTGGGCAAGTACGGCACCCAGGTCCAGACCCTGCTGAAAAAGGCGGCGGGACTGGACATCCAGTACCTATGCCCCCTCCACGGCCCCATCTGGCGGGAGGACATCGGCTGGTTCGTGGAGAAATACCAGCGCTGGAGCAGCTACACCCCGGAGGACAAAACCGCCGCCATCTTCTGCGGCTCCATCTACGGCCACACGGAGAACGCCGCCGAGATCCTGGCCGCCCGCTTGGCGGACAAGGGCGTGCGGGGCGTGAAGCTCTACGACGTGTCCCACACCCACGTGTCCGACCTGGTGGCCGAGGCCTTCCGGTGCAGCCATCTGGTCTTCGCCTCCGCCACGTACAACGGGGAGATCTACACCCCCATGGATAACTTCCTCCGGGATCTGAAGTCCCACGGTCTGCGGAACCGGACGGTGGGCCTCATCGAAAACGGCACCTGGGCCGCCGTCTCCGGCAAGCAGATGACGGAAATCCTGAACGGCATGAAGGACATGACCATCCTGGAGGGGACCGTCAGCCTGAAGTCCTCCGTCAAGGAGGCCCAGCGGGAGGGCCTGGAGGCCCTGGCCGACGCCCTGGCAAAGGATATCCTGGCCTGAACAGAACAAGGAAAGACCGGCGCGGGAAATCCCACGCCGGTCTTTTTTCAATCCATGATATCGACGGAGACCTTGAGGCCCTCCCGCTGGGCGCGGGAGCGGACTACGGTGCGGATCTCCTTGGCGATGCGCCCCTGCCGCCCGATGACTTTGCCCATGTCGTCGGGGGCGACGCGCAGCTCCAGGGTCAGCTCCTGATCGCCGGAGGCGGTCTCCGTGACGGTGACCGCGTCCGGGTCATCCACCAGATTCCGGGCGATATAGAGCAGCAAGTCCTTCATGCGCCGCCCTCCAGATCAGAGGACGTCCACTTTTTTCAGCAGAGCCCGGACGGTGTCGGTGGGCTGGGCGCCGGACTTGATCCAGGCCTGGGCCCGCTCCGCGTCAATCTTGATCTCGGCGGGGGAGACGCAGGGGTTGTACGTACCGATCTCCTCGATGAAGCGGCCGTCACGGGGGAAGCGGGAGTCCGCCACCACGACCCGGTAGAAGGGAGCCTTCTTCGCGCCCATGCGGCGCAGTCTGATCTTGACCATGTTGTTGTACCTCCAAAAGTTTTGTAAATAAGATGATTTATTATAAATGCTGCACTTTGTCTTCAAAAATGCTCCGCACTTATAGCTTACCGAAACCGCTTCTTCCGTCCGAAGCCGTGGAGCCGGGAGGGGGCCTTTCCCATGCCTCCCAAAGCGCCCAGGCCGGGCATCCGCCCGCCCTTGCTCATCTGCTTCGTCAGCTCCCGCATCATGTCGAACTGTTTCAGGAGGCGGTTCACGTCCACCACCTCCAGGCCGCAGCCCGCCGCGATGCGCTTCTTCCGGCTGGCGTTCAGCACCTGGGGGTTCTCCCGCTCCAGGGGGGTCATGGAGAGGATGATAGCCTCCGTCCGGGCCATGGCCTTCTCGTCGATGGAGGCGCCCTGCATCTGCTTGCCCAGGGCCCCGGGCATCATCCCTAAGAGCTGGCTCAGGTCGCCCATGTTCTTCAGCTGCTGGAGCTGGTCGTAATAGTCCTGGAGGGTGAAGCGGTTCTTGCGCAGCTTCTCCTCGATCTTGGCGGCCTGCTTTTCGTCGTAGGCCTGCTCCGCCTTCTCGATGAAGGAGAGCATGTCGCCCATGCCCAAAATGCGGGAGGCCATGCGGTCCGGATGGAAGGGCT
Organism: uncultured Oscillibacter sp.; assembly: GCA_910587875.1. Lineage (GTDB taxonomy): Bacteria > Bacillota > Clostridia > Oscillospirales > Oscillospiraceae > Oscillibacter. Next base: position 11,304 of record CAJUOD010000090.1, read on the forward strand.
CGATCATGTCCAGCTTCTCGCCGGTGCCCGCAAACTTGATGGGCTTCCCCGTGGCCGCCCGGATGGAGAGGGCCGCGCCGCCCCGGGCGTCGCCGTCCAGCTTGGTCAGGATGACCCCGTCGATGCCCAGGGCCTCGTCAAAGGCGGAGGCGGCGTTTACCGCGTCCTGGCCCGTCATGGCGTCGACCACCAGTAAAATCTCATTGGGATGGACGGCGGCCTTCATCCGCTTCAGCTCGTCCATCAGATTCTCGTCCACGTGGAGCCGTCCGGCGGTGTCCAGGAAGACCATGTCGCTGCCGTGGTCCCGGGCGTGGCGGATGGCGTTCTCGGCGATTTTCACCGGGTCCCCCTGGCCCTCCTCGAAGACCGGGAGATCCAGCTGCCCGCCCACGACCTTCAGCTGCTCGATGGCGGCGGGGCGGTACACGTCGCAGGCGGC
>CAJUOD010000091.1 GCA_910587875.1 uncultured Oscillibacter sp.
GAGACCCGCTCCTCCGCCGGCGCCGCCGCCTTCATCCAGTTCGTGGGCGGCATCCACGAAATTTACTTCCCCTATGTACTGATGAACCCCATTGTCATCCTGGGCCCCATGATTGGCAACATCGCCGGCATCTTCACCCTGTCCATCCTGGGCGGCGGCCTGGTGGCCGCGGCCTCCCCCGGCTCCATCATCGCTGAGATGCTCATGACCCCCAAGGGCGGCTATTTTGCTAACATCGTGGGCATCGCCGTAGCCGGCGCAGTCAGCTTCGCCATCTCCGTCTTCCTGCTGAAGTTCTTCGGCAAGGACGCCAGCCTGGCCGAGGCCCAGGCCCAGGTAGCCGCTTCCAAGGCCGCCTCCAAGGGCCAGGCCATCCCTGCCGCTTCCTCTGCCGGCGCCTCCGTCTCCGCCAAGGACGTGCGGAAGATCGTCTTCGCCTGCGACGCGGGCATGGGCTCCTCCGCCATGGGCGCCACCATGGTCCGGAACAAGCTGAAGGACGCGGGCATCACGGACATTGAGGTCATCCACTACCCCGTGGGCGAAATCCCCGGCGACTGCCAGATCGTGGTCACCCACCACGAGCTCTCCGGCCGGGCCGCCCAGCGCGCGCCCCAGGCCCGCATCATCCCCATCAAAAACTTCATGGGCGCGCCGGAGTACGACGTGCTGGTGAAGGAGCTGCTGGAGGCCCGGAAGGGCGGAGCCGCTCCCGCGCCCGCCGCCGCCCCCGCAGAGGAGAAGTCCGCCGCCCCCGCCGAGATCCTTCTGGAGAAAAAGAACATCATCCTGAACTGCAAGCCCGTCAGCCCCGAGGAGGCCATCAAGGCCGTGGGCAAGCTGATGGTGGAGAGCGGCTATGTGGAAGAGGCCTACATCCAGGGCATGCTGGACCGGGAGAAGAGCTTCTCCGTGGCCATCGGCAGCCACGTGGCCATCCCCCACGGCACCGAGGAATCCCGCAAGGCCATCAAGAAGACGGGCCTCATCGTCATGACCTATCCCGAGGGCATTCAGTGGGGCGACGAGCTGGTCCGCCTGGTGGTGGGCATCGCCTCCACCGGCGAGGATCACCTGGGCATCCTGGGCAAAATCGTCGAGGTCGCCGAGACCGAGGAGGACACCGACAAGCTGGTGGACAACGCCGGCGTGGATCAGCTCTACAAGCTGCTGAATGGCCTGGAGTAATCTCCATGCGGTCTAAGGGCGTGCGTCTCTACGGCGCTTACGACATCCGCCTGGAGGAGTTCGACCTGCCGGAGATCAAGGACGACGAGATCCTGGTTCGGGTCATGAGCGACAGCATCTGCATGTCCACCTACAAGCTGCTGGTCCAGGGCAAGGCCCACAAGCGCTGCCCCCCGGACGTGGACACACGCCCCGTCATCATCGGCCACGAGTTCGCCGGAGACATTGTAAAGGTGGGAAAAAAGTGGCTGGGCGAATTCGCTCCCGGTGAGAAATTCGCCCAGCAGCCCGCCCTGAATTACAAGGGGAGCCTGGCCTCCCCCGGGTATTCCTACCCCACCTTCGGCGGGGCGTGCACCTACTGCATCGTCCCGCCGGAGGTGATGGAGCTGGGGTACCTGCTCCACTACGACGGGGAGAGCTACTTCGAGGCCAGCCTGGGGGAGCCCATGAGCTGCGTCGTCGGGGGCTACCACGGAAACTACCACACCAGCCGCCACAGCCACGAGCACCTCATGGGCGTCAGGGAGGGCGGCAGCGTCCTCATCATGGGGGGCTGCGGCCCCATGGGCCTGGGGGCCATTGAGTACCCCATGACCCTGGAGAGAAAGCCCGCCATGATCGTGGTGACGGACCTCTCGGACGAGCGTATCGCCCGGGCCCGGCAGCTGATTCCCGAGTCCCTGGCCGCAGCCCGGGGCATCCGGCTGGTCTACGTCAACCCCAGCCGGTGCGCCGACGAGTTCACGGAGCTCATGGCCCTCACCGGCGGGCGGGGCTACGACGACATCTTCGTCTACAACGCCATCCGCTCCCTGGCGGAGATGGGGGACCGGCTCCTGGGCTGCGACGGGTGCATGAACTTCTTCTCCGGCCCCACGGACAAGGCCTTCTCCGCCGAGATCAACCTGTACAACTGCCACTACTCCTCCACCCACATCATCGGCACCACCGGGGGCACCACGGAGGACCTGAAGGAGTCCATCCGCCTGGCGGCCGAGGGGAAAATCCGCCCCGCCGTCATGGTCACCCACGTGGGCGGCATGGACTCCATCGTGGAGACCACCAGGAACCTGCCCAATATCCCCGGCGGGAAGAAGCTGACCTACACCCAGTTCGACATGCCCCTCACCGCCATTGAGGACTTCCGGGAGAAGGGCCGGACGGACCCCCTGTTCGCCCGCTTAGCGGACTGCTGCGACGCCCACGACGGCCTCTGGAACTCCGAGGCGGAGAAAATCTTATTCCGGCATTTCCATGTGATCTAAAAACAGCCGGGCCTCACGGCTGTGAGGTCCGGCTGTCCGTATATCCCTTATTCGACTGTCACCGACTTCGCCAGATTCCTGGGCTTGTCGATGTCGCAGCCCCGCTGGAGCGCCACATAGTAGGCGAACAGCTGGAGGGGCACGATGCTCAAAGACGGCTGGAGCAGCGGATGGGTCTCCGGCACGGCGAGAACTCCGTCGGCGGTCTTCTCCATCCGCTCCCGGAAGCCCTCCGTGGTCACCGCCAGCACCGTGGCCCCCCGGGCCTTGACCTCCACCACATTGCTCATGGCCTTGTCGAAGAGGGCCCCATAGGTCCCCAGGGCCACCACCAGCGTCCCCGGCTCAATGAGGGAGATGGTCCCATGCTTCAGCTCCCCGGAGGCGTAGGCCTCCGAGTGGATGTAGCTGATCTCCTTCAGCTTCAGCGACCCCTCTAACCCCATGGCGTAGTCCAGATTCCGTCCGATGAAGAAGATCGAGTCGTGGTTGAAGAACCGGGAGGCGAAGTATTTCGTGTCCTCGAAATTCTCCAGGTACCGCCCCATCTTCTCCGGCAGGGCCTGGAGCTCGGTTAAAATCGCATCGTACTCGCTCCTCTCCACCGTCCCCAGCAGGTCCGCCAGGTACAGGCCCACCAGATTCAGGGCCGCCAGCTGGGTGGAGTAGCCCTTGCTGGTGGCTACGGCGATTTCCGGCCCGGCCCAGGTGTAGAGCACGTCGTCCGCCTCCCGGGCGATGGAGGACCCCACCACATTGCAGATCGCCAGGGTTCGGCCTCCCAGGCGCTTGGCCTCCCGGAGGGCGGCCATGGTGTCCAGAGTCTCCCCGGACTGGCTGATGGCGATCACTAATGTGTGTTCATCCACCAGGGGCTGGCTGTAACGGAATTCGGAGGCCAGCGCCACCTCCACCGGGCGGCGGAGCAGCCGCTCCCAGGTGTATTTTCCAACGACCCCGGCGTGGTAGGCGGATCCGCAGGCGATCATGTAGATGTGGGAGATGCTCTTGGCGTAGTCCGCCGTCAGGCGGATGTCGTCCAGCACCACCCGGCCCTCCCGAATCCGGGGGGAAATGGTCTTCCGCAGGGCCTCCGGCTGTTCCAGGATCTCCTTAAACATGAAGTGGGGGTAGCCCCCCTTCTCGGCGGAAGCGGCGTCCCAGTCAATATGGCTGTGCTCCTTCTCCAGGGGATTCCCTTCTCCGTCGAACACGTCCACGCTCTGGGCCGTCAGCACGGCGATTTCCCCGTCATTCATATAGGCCACGTCCCGGGTGTGCCGGATGATGGCCGTGGCGTCGGAGGCGATGAAGTTCTCCCCTTCCCCGAAGCCGATGATGAGGGGGCTGTCCTTCCGGGCGGCGATGAGGGCGTTGGGGTAATCGGAGCAGATGATGCCGAAGGCATAGGACCCCTCGATGCGCCGCAGGCACCGGCCCACGGCCTCCAGCATGTTTCCGCACTCCTGGTAGTGGAACTCCAGCAGGTGGGCCACCACCTCGGTGTCCGTCTCGGAGGTGAAGACCACCCCCCGGCGGGTCAGGAGCTCCTTGAGCTCCAGATAATTTTCAATGATCCCGTTATGTACCAGGGCGATTTTTCCGTCCCCGCTGACGTGGGGGTGGGCGTTCACGTCGTTGGGCTCCCCGTGGGTGGCCCAGCGGGTGTGCCCGATGCCCAGGGTCCCCTCCAGGTCCGCCCCGTCATGGGTCAGGTCCGCCAGGACCTGTAAGCGGCCCTTGGACTTGCGGACCTGCAAGCCCCTCATCTCGGACCGGACGGCCACACCCGCCGAGTCATAGCCCCGGTACTCCATCTGCCGGAGCCCCTCCAGCAAAATGGGCGCGGCCTGTTCCCGGCCCACAAAGCCTACAATTCCACACATGGGACGTTCCTCCTCGCATATAAGCTCCCTGCATTATACTGGCAGCCCCAGGAAATGTCAACTTGGAGGCGTCCCGAAAATTTTGCCAACTTTTTCTTTCCCCCGTCTTGCCGTCGACTTGACAAAATGTTATACTGTTTTCAGCGCCGCTTTCAGCGGAAGCCACAAAAATTAAGAGACCTCACGGAAAGGAAGCTGCATCATGCTGAACGTCAAATCCTTCCAAATCGAAAACTTCATCCCCGCCGACTACCAGGCCGCCGCCGCTCCCCGGCTGGCGGAGGCCCAGGAGAAGCTCCAGAAGCACACGGGCCTGGGCCACGAGTTCACCGACTGGGTCCGCCTCCCCGTGGACTACGACAAGGAGGAGTTCGCCCGCATTCAGGCCGCCGCCAAAAAGATCCAGGACGACTCCAAGGCCCTGGTGGTCATCGGCATCGGCGGGAGCTACCTGGGCGCCCGGGGCGTGGTGGAATACCTGTGCTCCCCCAACTACAACCAGAAAAAGGGAAAGAAGACCCCGAACATCTACTTCGTGGGCAACGGCCTCTCCGCCGACGCCATGCAGGAGGTCTTTGACCTCATCGGAGACGAGGACTTCTCCGTCAACGTGATCTCCAAGTCCGGCACCACCACCGAGCCCGCCGTGGCCTTCCGCTTCTTCCGGGACGCCCTGGAGAAGAAATACGGCAAGGCCGGGGCCAAGGGCCGCATCTACGCCACCACGGACAAGGCCCGGGGGGCCCTGAAGTCCCTGGCCAACGAGGAGGGCTGGGAGAGCTTCGTGGTGCCCGACGGCGTGGGCGGGCGGTACTCCGTCCTCACCGCCGTGGGCCTGCTGCCCATCGCCGTGGCGGGCATCGACATTACCGAGCTCATGGGCGGCGCGGCCAAGATGATGAAGGTCTGCGAGACCGGCTCCTTTGAAAACCCCGCCTGGACCTACGCCGCCCTCCGGGACGCGCTGTATCAGAAGGGCTGGAGCATCGAGGTCCTGGCCTGCTACGACCCGGCCTTCCGCTTCATGCTGGAGTGGTGGAAGCAGCTCTACGGCGAGAGCGAGGGCAAGGACGGCAAGGGTCTCTTCCCCGCCAGCGTGGAGTTCACCGCAGACCTTCACTCCATGGGCCAGTATATCCAGGCCGGACGGCGTATCATGTTTGAGACCGTGGTCCGCCTGGGGGCCTCCGAGCATCAGCTGCTGGTGCCCAAGGATGAAGTCAACGGCGACGGGCTGAACTTCCTGGCCGGGGAGTCCATGGACTACATCCGGGACAAGGCCATGGAGGGCACCCTGCTGGCCCACACCGAGGGCGGCGTGCCCAACGTCATTGTGGAAACCGACGGCAAGAGCGCCGACTCCCTGGGACAACTCATCTACTTCTTCGAGTACGCCTGCGGCCTGTCCGGCTACCTGCTGGAGGTCAACCCCTTCGACCAGCCCGGCGTGGAGGCCTACAAGAAGAACATGTTCGCCCTGCTGGGCAAGCCCGGCTACGAGGCTCAAAAGGCCGAGCTGGAGGCGAAACTGGGCAAGTAACTTTAAAAGGGGCCGCCCCGTCTCAAGGGCGAGGCGGCCTCTGTTCCAGTGACTGCGAAATCGATTACTCAATCAAAAACAATCATTTTAAGGAGGAGCACTATGAAACAGGCAATTCAGATCGGCGCGGGCAACATCGGCCGGGGCTTCATCGGGGCCCTGCTATCCCAGGCGGGCTGGCACGTCACCTTCGCCGACGTGGTGGAGCCCATCATCGAGGCACTGAATAAAGACCACGCCTACACGGTCCACATCTTGGACAAGGAGCCCGGAGAAATCGCCATCAGCAATGTGGACGGCGTGATCTCTACCTCCCCGGCGTTTGCGGAGAAGGTGGCTCAGTGCGACCTCATCACCACCGCCGTGGGGCCCAACGTGCTGCCCATCATCGCCAAGTCCATCGCCGGGGGCGTCCAGGCCCGCATCCAGGCGGGAAACAAGGAGCCCATGAACGTGGTCTGCTGCGAGAACGGCCTGCGGACCACCACCCGCCTGAAAAACGAGGTGGTGAAGCATTTAAGCCAGGAGGAGATCGCTTTCCTGGAGGAACACATCGGCTTTGCCGACTGCGCCGTGGACCGCATCTGTCCCAAGCCCAGCTTTGACAACATCCTGGACGCCGCCGTGGAGCGCTACTGCGAGTGGGACGTGGAGAAATCCGCCTGGAAGGGCGAGCTGCCGGACATCCCGGGCCTGACCTTCGCGGACAACCTCATGGCCTACCTGGAGCGGAAGCTCTTCACCCTGAACAGCGGACATGCCATCTGCGCCTACCTGGGCTATCTGAAGGGCTACACGACCATCAAGGACAGCATCGCGGATCCGGTCATCGGGGAGATCGTCCACGCCGCCATCTCCGAGAGCGGCGAGGGGCTCATCAAGGAATTTGGCTTCGACCCGGAGGTCCATCACGCCTATGTTGAAAAGATCTTCGCCCGCTACCAGAACCCCTTCCTGGAGGACGAGGTGCTCCGGGTGGGCCGGGAGCCCATCCGGAAGCTAGAGCCCGGCGACCGGCTCATCAAGCCCCTGACCACCACCGCCTCCTACGGCCTGCCGGTGGACCACCTGATCTTCGGCGCCGCCGCCGCCCTGCGCTTCGACTGCCCGGAGGACCCCCAGAGCGTGAAACTCCAGGCTAAAGTCAAGGCCGAGGGCCCCGCCGCCGCCCTGGAGGCCTATTCCGGCTTGAAGCCCGAGAATCCCCTGTTCGGCCGCATCCTGGACGTGTACCGGGCCCTGGCCGCCGCGAAGAAATAAGCGTCCCATTCAGCGGGGCGGAGGGCAAAGCCCTCCGCCCCGTTTTTGAAAACAGTTTGGAAACGTGCCGGGGCAACCGGCAGTTGCCGGAATGTAAGCCGGAATTGGTTTACAATAGGCAGGGATATCGCTTAAAATCAAGAGGCGAGAGGTAAGAAATGATGACGCTGGAAGAAAAACTGATTCACCTGCGGAAGGAAAAAGGGATCACCCAATCGGAGCTGGCGGAAGCCGTGGAGGTATCCCGGCAGGCCGTCTCGAAATGGGAATCCGGAAGCGCGGCGCCCTCTACAGAAAATCTGCTCTGTCTGAGTGAGCTGTACGGGGTATCGGTCGACTATCTGCTGCATGATGGCGAACTGAAAGCCGGAAAGACTGAGCCTCTTCCCCGGGAAGCGGGAGACGATGTAAAAATATCCCGCAAGAAAACCGGGAAGATATCCGTAAAATGGTTTGCCATTATTGTGGGTTTTTTAATACTTATCATACTGATCCTTATCGGAGTGCTTTATTCAAATAAAAGCAAAGAGGAACCTATTTGGATCGATGAAATGGCAGGAGAAGAGGTGGTTAATGGAGCGGATGGGAGTTTTTCTATAGGATGGTAGAATTGAAAGGAGGTGAGATTTATGCGAATGAGAAAAAGTTTTTGTATATTCTTGATGTGTATCGTATTCGCAGGGAGCCTTACTATGAATGCCGCCGCGATTAGTACTGGAGAATACGAATTTAATGTTTCTATGTCCAGAGCAACCGGTCGGTTCAGCGCAGATATTCCGGGAAAGTCTTTTTTCACAGCGGATACGAGCTTCCCTCTGGAGGCGGGAGAAACCGTTACCATCAATGCGTCGTATTCTCCATTATCGGCAAGTGTTGATTTTGGTCTCGTTGCTCCAAATGGATTGTTTTATTCCGTAAATACTACGAACGGAAGCATAAACAAGACAATTGGAGCGAATGAACGTGGTTACTATACGCTAGCTATCAGGAACAATTCTGACTCTGAAATATCTGTATCTGGATTTGTAACCTATTGAATTTCCTAAAAAAGAAAGGGGTAAAAATTATGAAAAAACGTTTGCTTACAGGGCTGTTAGTGGTTATGATGATGTTCTCCGCAATAGCTACACCAGCATTTGGAGCGGAACCTAAAGCTGCAGATAACATTGGACATTTGGCATCGTTGAATGACCCCGAGACTGGGTTTACAATGCAAAAGGTTGTTATTACTCCAGTTGTTAAGGCGGCGGATTCCTCGACCAAGTTGGCTTTGAGCAAGTTTTCTACAACAACAACTCTTACAAAAAGTTTTTTCCAAATGGCAGACTGGAGTTCTTATGCCATAAGTGGATTTGAGCAGTATATTTTTGATTATGGTTACGAGATGGTTGGATGGAATGTCAGTCTTACAGGAAAATATACCGTTAGCAATGAAAATTCAGTTATATCCGCAGATAAACTAAAGTACTTTGAGTATTTTATTGATGATGGTACTTCAAAGAAAGTAGACATCCAGTACTCAAAGAACATGGTTGCTACATATTCTTGGTTTGCTCCACAAACGGCCAGCACAACTATGTCAAGATTTAATTGGGTAGTGACTTATGTAGATGGATCAAGTGGAAGAACGAGAGAAAAAAATGGGCGTCTGTCTGTTTCTTTATCGTATTGGCCTGAAGAACATATAACGAAATGATGGGAGAAATTCATAATTTAAAGATGATGGATAACATTCAAGGCGTTCGGGCACAGGGAAGCCCGACGGTTTCTAAGAATAAAAAAGCCTTTGAGAATCAGACGGAAACAAGTGCGCTTTTGCCCGCAAATGAAGATATTTTCATTCCCAATGGGAGCAGAGCGGAATATCCGAATGAAAAATTGAATAGAAAACATCTAACTCCTGAAATGGCGTCAGCCCTCGCCTCAAAGTATGATGTGTCAAACATGACCCGGAATGAGTATGGGAACTTACTCCGAGAGCTGCGGGATTCCGGAGTGATATCCTCCAAAGATTTTAGTGTAGGATATGGCGGCGCGGTTCCATACACAGCCCCCGACGGCGTCCGTATGACTATGGGAGATAAGGATGACCTGGGCCTTGAACCGTGGCCTCTTGATGGGCAGAAAGCAGACTTTACAAAGCTCCTTCAATCTTGCGCAAAATACTGTGAGAGGTTTGTGTCAGCGCAGGAAGATCGTGATGAAGGAATGATAGGCAGCTCTTTGGGAGATTCTTACCACGAGCTTCTTAAAATTTTTGATCAGATAGGGAGAACCGCAAAACAGCAAAGCCCGGCGCTGTGATTTCCTGGGAAATCACCCCCTTTCCTCTTTCCTTTTTACGGAAAGCCTGTTAGAATAGAGACAGCAAGCTTCGTGACGGAAAAGGAGGGAAGCCTATGAAGCGCCGTCTGGCCGCCCTGTTGGCGGTCCTGTTGCTGGTCTGCATCGTCCCGGTCTCCGCGGCGGAGTGGGATCCCACGGACCCCAACGACCCCCTGCTGTGGGAGCCGGACCTGCCGGAGTTCGACGGGCCCATGCCCCGGACCGGGGAGACGGAGGACGCCTTCCGCGTCGTCGTCAGCTTCACTGGGGACATGCTGCTGGCCTCCCTCCACGGAAAGCGGGCAAAGGGGAATTTCCTGGACTACGCCGCCAAGCAGGAGCCGGAATACTTCCTCCAGCACGTCCGGCCCATTTTCGAGGCCGACGATTTCACCGTGGTGAACCTGGAGAACGTACTGACGGACCGGGCTCTCACTCCCAAGGAGAAGAGCACGGACCCCGCCTACTGGTTCCGGGCCCCCACGGCCAACACGGGCATCCTCACCTCCTCCGGCGTGGAGGCCGTGTCCCTGGCCAACAACCACACGGGGGACTACGGCACGGCGGGTTACAAGGACACAGTCAAGGCCGTCCAGGCCGCCGGGCTGGAGTACGGCGGCAATGACCGAACCTTCTACCTGGAGAAAAACGGCTATCGGATCGCCGTCATCTGCCACGGCCTCTGGACCGAGGCCCAGGCCGGGACCATTGTCCAGCGCCTCAAGGCGGCGGAGCAGGAATCCGACTTTCAGGTGGTCTTCTACCACGGGGGCGCGGAGGGCGTCCACACCCCGGAGGCGTGGCGCATCCGGGCTTCCCGCCGCCTCGTCGACAACGGCGCGGACCTGGTGCTGGGGAACCACCCCCATGTGCTCCAGCCCCGGGAGATCTACAAGGACAGGGAGATCGTCTACTCCCTGGGGAATTTCTGCTTCGGCGGCAGCCGGGGGCCGGAGAACCGGACCGTCATCTACCAGCTCACCCTCCGGGTGGAGAACGGGGAGCTGGTGGAAACGTCCTCTGAGCTCATTCCCTGCTATGTCCACACCGGGGGCAAGGTCAACAACTACTGCCCCGCCCCCATTGAGGACGAAGCCCAGCGCCAGCGGGTGCTGGACTTCATGGACGGAAAGGCCAAGCTGCCCTGCTGACCGCGTGCGGCGGAAGTCGGCGGAAAAACTTTTTCAGAATCTTTTCACATATACCGGAAATCCTTGCGGCGCCTGAACGTGGCGCCGCATTTTTCCCTTTCAGGGGAGAGATGTCCCGGTGTTTTTACCAAAATTCTTTACTTTCCATATAAATTTCTTCCAAAAGCCCTCGACGGAATTTCCTTTTTCTGCTATACTGGTTTTGATATGACAGGCTCCCGCGGCGGAGACGGCGTTTCTCCTCCGCCGCGGCAAACGGGAAGACTTCATTTTCAGGAGGACTTTGACGTAAGGGCGGACAACGGAAACAGAAAGGGTAAAGGCAGCATGGATCACACTCAACTCAGCGCATTGGACCTGGGCATCATTGCTCTCTATCTCATCTCGATGGTCGTGGTGGGCGTCTATTTCGTCCGGCGCATCAAGGATACCGGGGACTACTACGTGGCGGGCCGGTCTCTGGGTCCCCTGGTGATGATGGCCACGGTCTGCGCCACCATCATCGGCGGCAGCGGCCTCATGGGCCGGGCCGGGGTGGCCTACTCCAGCGGCACCAAGGCGGTGCTCACCGCCATTCCCTATCTTTTGGGCATGTTCATCTTCTCCGGCATCGCCGGGAAAATCTCCGACATCGGCATGAAGTACAATGTCACCTCCATCCCGGACCTCTTTGAGCGCCGCTTCGGCAAGACCGCGAAAATCATGCTGGCGGCCATGGTGGCCTTTACCATGATGGGGACCGTTGCCTCCCAGGTGACGGCCACCGCCACCATCATCAACATGCTGGGAGGCCAAGTGGGCCTGTCCTATGAGGCGGGGGCCCTGATTGCCTGCGTCATATTTATGGTCTACACCGCTTCCAGCGGCCTCTTCGGCGT
>CAJUOD010000092.1 GCA_910587875.1 uncultured Oscillibacter sp.
CAGGTAGGAACGGTACAGCTCATCCATGGCTCATTCCTCCACCAGGAACAGCATCCGGCCCGCGATGGCCATGGGGTCCGGCCGGTACTCCCCGGCGGACACCTCCCTGCGCAGCTCCTGGATGTCGCCGGTGGTGTTGGCGGTCCGCACCTCCCGGGAGAGGCGGCTCACCATCTCCATCTGGAAGTTTTTCCGGCCCGCGGGGGCGGAAAACTCGGCGGAGTCATAGTTGTGCCCGGAGATGGTCTGGGCGGCGCTTCCCCGCTTCTGGGCGGGGTAATAGGCTTTCGTCCGGCTGATGGAAGAGATGGGGCCGGAACCGGTAGAAGTCAGCATGATACCTCACATCCTTTGCTCAAGACAACATTTCACTTCATATCACTTCATTATTCATATCGACATAACGGCGGGAAAGTTAAGGACGGCAGGCAGAATTTTCTTGATTCGCCCGGAAACATTTTCGGGGAAACCATGGGGCCGAACGTTCATTTTGCCCAAAAACGGGCCCCGCTCCCTCCCGGAAGCGGGGCCCGCCCAAGGCTTTCATTCGGTTCAGTGCAGGGTCTTCAGGTGCCGGAGCAGCACGTTGGCCACATTGTCACATGAGGCCTGAATGCAGACGGCCCCGATGTCGTTTGCCACCATGGGCATGCCGTACACCACGCTGGATTCCTTATCCTGGCCGATGGTGTAGGCCCCCTTTTTCCGCATTTCCAGCAGCCCGGCGGCGCCGTCCTGGCCCATGCCGGTCATGATGATGCCCACCATTTTGCACCGGACCACCTCCGCCATGGAGTGGAACATGGCGTCCACCGACGGGCGGTGTCCGCTGACCTTCTCTCCCGGCGTGCAGGAGACGGTGTACTTGTCGCCGATGCGCACCACCCGGCACTGCAGATCCGCCGGGGCCACCAGGGCCAGCCCCCGATGGAGCTCGTCGCCGTTCCGGGCCTCCCGGACCTCCATCTTGCAGATGCGGTTCAGCCGGTCGGCATACATCTGGGTGAAGCCCTTGGGCATGTGCTGGACGATGACCATGGGCGGGATGTCCGCCGGCAGACGGCGCATGACCTCCAGGGTGGCCTCCGTGCCTCCCGTGGACGCCCCCAGGCCCACCAGCACCCGGTCCAGGGCCGGGCCGCCGCCCAGGTTGGGCGTGGCCACCGCCACGGAGGGGCTTCTCAGCGGGGTGGAGCGGGGCTTCGCCATGGAGGCCACCAGCACCTTTTGGGTCAGGTTGGTGATGAAGACCTCCTTGCTCTCCTGCACGTCGGGCTTGCGGACGAAGTCCACCGCGCCGGCGTTCAGCGCGTCGAAGACCTTCAGGTTCAGGGAGGAGCAAAGGATCACCGGCACCGGGTTCGTGGGCAGGTACTCCTTCAAAAAGTCAATACCGCTCTGGCCGGGCATCTCCACATCCATGGTGATGACGTCCGGATTCAGGCGGGGTATCTTCTGTTTCGCGTCCAGCGTGTTGATGGCGTAGCCCACGATCTCCATCCTGGGATGGGCCGAGAGGCCTTGGATGATGAGGTTGCGGGCCAGGGCGGAGTCGTCCACCACCATCACGCGGATCTTTTTCCCCAGTTCCATTATGAGGGAACCACCTCCTTGTTATTTTTGGAAGGTCGCCGTAGCCAAACGGCGATAGGGCGCGTTCTGGCTCAGGTTCTCCGAGGCGCTGATCAGCAGATATCCCCCGGGGACGGTGGCGTCGTAGAACCGGCGGACCAGGGCGTCCTTGGTGGGCTGATCGAAGTAGATCATTACGTTCCGGCAGAAGATCACGTCGAACTTCCGGCGGAATTTGATCTGGTCCATCAGGTTGAAGGTCTGGAAAATGACGTTGTCCTTCACCGCCGGGGACACGGTGTGGGTGCCGTCCCGGTTGGGGGTGAAGTACTTCCGCTTCCAGTCCGCCGGGATGGTGTCCGGCAGGTTGTAGGTCCCCCGCCGGGCGCTGGCCAGGGCCTGGGCGGAGATGTCCGTGGCCAGGATGCGGGTGTCCCACTCCTTGGCCCGGGGGCCCAGGTAGTCGTAGAGGAACATGGTGATGTTATAGGGCTCCTCTCCGCTGGAGCAGCCCGCGCTCCAGATGGCCAGGGTCTTGTCGCGCTCGTGCCGCCGGACGATCTCCGGGATGATGTTGTTGCAGAAGTAATCCAAATGCTCCTTCTCCCGCATGAAGAAGGTGTAGTTGGTGGTCAGCTTGTTCAGCACCAGGGTGACCTCGTCGTTCTCCTTTTTGTCCAGGAGGTGGTTGACGAACTCGCCGAAGCTCTTGTAGCCCAGCTTTTTCAGCGCCGGGGAGAGGCGGCTGGTGATCAGCTGCTTCTTCTGGCTCAGGTCGATGCCGTAGGTGGACTGGATGAAGTTCACCATCTTGCGGAAGTCCGCGTCGGAGATGGTCATGGGGCCGAAGCCGCCCATGCCCTCAGTATTCTTTGCCGTATCCATTGTTCTTGTTCACCGCTTTGTCTGGAAAATTAGTCGCCGTAGCCGTGGGCGATCAGCTGCTCGCAGTCCAGCACCAGCATGGTGCCGGAGCCGTCGGGCAGGGTGCACATGCCGGAGACCAGCTTCTGGGGGCTCTGGGAGGGGATGGGGACGATGCTCTCCAGGGGAATGTCCAGCATCAGGTCCACGGAGTCAACCTGGATGCCCAGCTGGTTGTTGTTGTAGTCGATGACGATCAAGATTCTCTCTTCCGCCGGGGGCTTCCCCAGGCGGAGGCGGATGTCCATGATGGGGATGATCTGGCCCCGCATGTTGAAGATGCCCTGGATATAATCCGGCATCATGGGGAGGTAGGTGGCGTTGTAGACGTTCAGGATTTCCACCACCTGGTTGGCGTCAATGCCGATTTTCAGATCGTCCACCGTGAAGATGAGGTGCTTCCGGCTGCCCGCGCCCTCGTCTTCGGGGACGGCGTTTTCGATCTCGTCTTCCTCTACCTGGAACAGGACGTTTTCATTACTCATTGCGTTTCCCTCCTTCGGCGCTTAACCCCGGGTGGCCTTGTACAGGTCGCCCGCGTCAAGGATGATGCTGATATTTCCGTCTCCCAGGATGCTGCATCCCGTGATTCCGCAGCTCTTGATGTCAAAGTTGTTCACATAGGCCGGGAGGGGCTTGACGACGATCTGCTGCTCGCCCAGGAGCTCGTCGACGAACAGGCAGTAGGAGCAGTCGCCGGACTCCAGCCACATCAGGATGCCGTCGTCGATCTTCTCCGCGCCGCCGGGGAGGTTGTAGAAGTCCCGGGCCCGGATGACGGGGTAGTAGCCGTCCAGCATTTTCACCATCTCCCCGTTGACGGAGTCGTGGAGGATGGCCGCTTCCGTGGTTTTGATGCTGGAGCGGATATTGTTGATGGGGATGGTGAAGATGGAGTCTCCCACGGAGACCTCCATGCCGTCCATGATGGCCATGGTCAGGGGAATCCGCATGATGGTGGTCATGCCCTTGCCCTGCTCGCTGGTGATGGAGACGGAGCCTCCCAGGCTCTCCACGCCGCTCTTCACCACGTCCATGCCCACGCCCCGGCCGGAGAACTCCGTCACCTGGGCGTTGGTGGAAAAGCCGGGGGCCATGAGGAAGTTCAGGATCTCCTTATGAGAGTATTCCACATCCGGGGAGGCGATGCCGTTCCGGATGGCCTTAGCCAGGACGGCCTCGTCGTTGACTCCGGCGCCGTCGTCGGAGATTTGGATGATGACCTCGCTGCCCGTGTCCTGGGCGGAGAGCAGAATCTCGCCCACGGGGTCCTTTCCGGCGGCGATGCGGTCCTCCGCGTTTTCCTCGATGCCGTGGTCCATGGAATTCCGGACCATGTGCATGATGGGGTCCCCGATGGAGTCCACGATGGTCTTGTCCACCTCGGTGTTCTCTCCCACCAGGGTGAGCTTCACCTGCTTGTTGAGCTTTTTGCACATATCCCGGACAATGCGGTTCATCTTCTGGAAGGTGTTGGACACCGGGATCATGCGCAGGGACATGGACACGTCCTGGAGCTCGTCCGTCAGCTTCCGGAGCTGCCGGGCGGACTTGGAGAAGGCGTCCAGGTGGAGGCCCTTCAGATCCGGGGAGCCGGTGACCATGGCCTCGGTGATGACGATCTCGCCCACGATGGCGGAGAGCTGGTCCAGCTTGCTAAGGCCGACGCTGATGAGGCTCTCCTTCTGCCCCTGACCCTGCTGGTGCTGCTGGGCCCCGGACTGGGCGGCCGGAGCGGCGGAGGGGGCCTTCTGGGCGGCGGGGGCCGCCTCATGTGCGGCGGGAGCCGGTTCCGCCGGAGGCGGCGGCGGGGCGGGAACGTAATTTTGCTCCTCGTAGGAGTGGACGGAGCCGGCGGTCATGACGATGGGCACGGCCCGGGCCCGGTCCGCCTCGCTGCGGAACTGGAGGAGGAAGCCGTGCTCGATGACCACCTCGGACAGGGCGGAATCCGTCTCCACCCCGGCGGGCTGGTAGGTGAAGTCCGCGTCGGCGCAGAAGCCCTGGACGGAGGTGACCAGCATGAAGGCCCGGAGGTTCTCCATGCCGCAGCCCTCGTCAAAGAAGACCCGGAGGCCGTAGGGAAAGTCGGCGCTGCCCTCCGAGGTCTGGGCGGGAGCGGGCGCGGCAGGGGCCGCCTCCGGAACCGGGGCGGGCGCGGCGTCCGCCTTGGGGGCGGGCTCCGCTGGAATTTCTTCCCCCTTAATTTTGGCGATCAAACTATTAATATTTCCAAGGAAACTGTCGACATCTTCATTAAGGGGCTGTTCTGCCTCCACCTTCTCCATTTCCTCCCGGAAATAGTCCACGGAGTGGAGCATAACGTCGAACAGCGCCGGACGGTCCTCGTCCTTCACCACGGACATGGTGCCCTCCCGGATGAGGAAGAACATGTCCTCGATGCGGTGGGAGACCCGGGCCAGCGTATCGAACTCCATCATGGCGGAAGAGCCCTTGATGGTATGCATGATGCGGAAGATCTCGTTGACATTGTCCTGAGAGAATGTATTTTCCTTTTCCGCGTCCAGAACAATGCTCTCCAGCTGCTCAAGAAGCGTATTGGTTTCGTAGATGTACATATCCAAGATATCGTTGTTGCTCACGAAAACACCACCTTATCAGCCTTTTTCATTACTATCGACCTGTTGCGCTAAAAAAATAAGTAGCGGCGGCAAGTTTTTTCTGTGAGGTGTCATGAATGCCCGATCTGCTCGGCGCCACAAACCCGGTACCAGGTTACGATAAGACCACGGTCAACCGGAATATCACGGTCTCTCCGGACAACACGCAAATCCAAAACGTCCCCGATCCCAGCAAGGTCGTCCGCGCCGACGGGCGGACGGAACAGCAGGACAGCAACCTCCAGGGGGACGGCGGAATCCGCTATGACTCCAACTTCCAGACCTTCCTCCAGCGCCTGAGGGACACCCCCAGCCTGGCGGACAGCCTCTCCCGCATCTTCTCGGGGCGGGAGGGCATTGTCGTCTCCTCCGGCCTCAGCGCCGGCATCGCCGAGGAGATGGGCCGCCTGCTGGAGATGCTCCGGATGGACGAGGGCCAGCTCCTGGACTTCCTCCAGGGCCAGTTCAAGACCGGCACCCGCTTCGGCGGGGCCCTCTTCGCCCTGCTCCGCAGCGCCTACGCCCGGGCCGCCTCCGACGGGGTGCGGACGGACATTCTGCAATTTTTGAAGGCCTACGTGGACTTCGACTCCACCAAGCACATCGAGGGCAACCTCCTCCGGGACCTCCAGTCCATGGCGGACGCCATGCCCGCCAGCTGGGCGGAGAAGCTCCGGGACCTGACGGCCCAGCTCCAGAACGGCATCGCCGCCGGAAACCGGCAGGGGAACCTCCAGCTCCTCCAGCGGGAGATCTTCCCCTACATGTCCACCTACGTGGAGCGGACCCACGACATGGGCACCCCCCGGGCCCTTTTGACCATGCTGGCCCTGAACGTGGCCCGGTATGAGAACGGCTCCGAGGAAAAGCTCCTGGAGGGCTTCCACCAGCTCATCGGCTACGGCACGCTGAAGGGCCAGCTGGGGGGCATCGACGACCAGTCCCTGCTGCTCCTCCTCAGGAGCCGGGGGGCCGGGACCGAGGGCTCCAGGGCCGTGGAATTCTCCAACCAGCTGGCCTCCGCCGCCGCCCGGGCCTTCCGGGGGGAGGGCAGCGCCGAGGTGCAGCAGGCCTTCCAGAACCTCATCGCCGCCATGCTGGTGAACGAGAGCGTGTATATGCCCATCAACCACTACCTCCTCCCCCTGGAGTGGAACGGGAGGATGCTCTTCTCCGAGCTCTGGGTGGACCCCAACGCCGAGGACGGCCAGGACAAGGGCGGCGCCCGGGGCGGGAGGAACACCATGCGCTTTCTCTTCAAGCTGGACGTCCAGACCCTGGGCCTGTTCGACGTGATCCTCACCGCCCAGGGGACGGACGTGGACGTCCAGATCGCCTGCCCGGACAAGGCGGCCCCCTTCTCCAAGCAGATTGGAGACGCCGTCTCCCAGATTCTCACCCGGAACGACCTGAAGCCCGCCCGGGTGGCCGTCCGGCGGATGGACCGCCCGGTCACGCTGACCGAGGTGTTCCCCAAAATCTTTGAAGGGAAGAACAGTGTCAATGTCAAGATCTGAAGGAACCACCAGAGCCAAGAAGGCCGTGGCCCTGCAGTACGGCCCCGGGGACACCGCGCCCGTCATCGTGGCCTCCGGCATGGGCTACATGGCCGAGAAAATCGTGGAGACCGCCGCCGACTGCGGCGTGCCCATATACGAGGACAACTCCCTGTCCACACTCCTCACCCAGCTCCAGCTGGGACAGGAGATCCCGGAGAGCCTGTATCAGGCCATCGTGGAGATTTACGTGTACTTCCTCCACTTCGACCCCACCGGGAACACGAAAACCCAGCAGGAGCGCGGCCAGACGCCGCCCAGCGAAACGGAGGGAACCACATGACAGCCAACCGCACCTACCTGATTCTCGACACCCAGAACCACGCCCTGGCCAACGGCGAGCTGGCCACGGCGCCGGGGGCCTCCCCCATGCGGCTGAACATCCTGAACAACAAGGTGGACGACGTGATGACCCACGAGGTGGTCACCCTGTTCAGCGCCAGCAGCGAGGAGCTCCCCATCCAGTGCCGCATCCTCCGCCAGCGGGGGGACGCGGTGCTCCTGGAGAAAATCGCCACCCTGGACCCCGAGGTCCGGCGGAACCTGCGGGTCCCGGTGAAGTTCGACACCTTCCTCTACCCGCTGCCCGACTCCGCATGGAGGGCACGGCGGCGCGTGCAGTCCATCGACCTCAGCTGCGGCGGCATCGCCTTCTACGCGGACTGCCAGCTGGAGCTGCACGAGCAGATGGAAATTGTCATCGTCCCCACGGAGGAGCCGGTGATCCTGCGCTGCGAGATCCTGCGGAAGCAGGAGCTCCAGAACGACCGTTTTCTGTACGCCACCAAGTTTGTGGACATGTGCGAGGACGAGGAGGTCGTGGTCCGGGAGGCGGTGTTCAGCCTTCAGCTGCAAAGCCGCGACGCCCAGGACTGACGGAATGAGGAGGAAATACGCTATGACTCAAAACACCCGCGCCCGCCGCGCTTACATACCAGGGTCCGTCCGTCTGGCGGCCCTGGTTCTCACTGCCCTGGCCCTCTTCGCCTTCCTCGCCGTCCGCCCGGCCCGGGCGGCGGAGTGGATGACCCCCTACCTGGAACAGGTCAAGGAGTGGGGCGTCATGCGGGGGGACTCCCAGGGCAACCTCCACGAGGACCGGAACATCACCCGGGCGGAGTTCGTCACCCTGGTGAACCGGGCCTTCGGCTACACGGAGCCCAGCCCCGACAACCCCTTCTCCGACGTGAACCCCAACGACTGGTTCGCCGAGGATATCAGCATCGCCCGGCAGGCGGGCTACTTCAACGGCACCAGCGCCAACACCGCCTCCCCCCACGCCCTGGTGACCCGGGAACAGGCCGCCGTCCTTCTGGGCCGGTGCCTCCGCTTCCAGGGGGTGCCCAATGCGGCCAACTCCACCTTTACCGACATGCAGGACATCGGCGGCTGGAGCCGCGGCCTGGTGCAGGAGGCGGCGGACCTTGGCATCATCCAGGGCTACGCCGACGGCAGCTTTAAGCCCAGCCTGCCCATCACCCGGGGCCAGATGGCCTGCTTCCTGGTCCGCGCCCTGGGCACCCTGGTCCAGGAGCCCGGCGAGCAGACCTCCGGCGGCGTGTACGGCAACCTGACCATCACCACCCCCGGAGTCAAGCTGAAGGACACCACCGTCACCGGAAACCTCTACCTCACCGGCGGCGTGGGCCTGGGCAATGTGGAACTGGAAAATGTCAACGTCCTGGGCAAAATTGTCATCTGCGGCGGCGGCGAGGCCGAGGGAGGCAAGCAGAGCGTCCTCCTGCGCAACGTCACCGCCGGGGCCCTGGAGCTGGACAGCCTGTCCGACCAATTCCTCTCCATTCAGGCCGAGGGCCTGACCAACATCGACGAAGTCACCATCCGCACCTCCGGCTACCTGGAGGACCGGACGGAGGACGGCCTGGGCCTCCAGACCATCCGGCTGGACGGCGTCGAGGGCGCCCAGCTCCAGCTGGCGGGCAACATCAAGCGGGTCGTCGACCTGACCCCGGGCTCCAACATCCAGCTGGCCCAGGGCGTGGCGGACGTGATCACCATGGACGAAAAGGCCGTAAACGCCACCCTGACCATCGACGACCGGGCCTCCATTCGGGAGCTGAACCTGGACCGGGCCACCCAGGTGGGCGGCGAGGGAGACATCGGACACCTGAATATCAACGCCGCCGGATCCACGGTCACCATGCTGCCGGACACCATCTACATCCGGCCCGGCATCACCGGAAACGTCTACAACCAAAATATGAACAGCATCGCCGCCGCCGAGTCCTCCGAGGATCCCCGGCTGCTGGCGGGCTATCCCAAGGCCCGGAACATCGCCCCCACCTCCGCCGACGCGGTGTTCAGCACCAACAAGGCGGGCACCATCCACTGGGCCGTCACCGCCCTGATGGACGGCTCCCTGGGAGAAGAGGAGCTGATGAACCCCGGCAATAACGCCAAGATTCTCCGCAGCGGCACCCTCCGGGCCACCGCCTCCAACACGGAGATCACCGCCCGGCTCACCGGACTCACCAGAGAGGGCTCCTACTACATCTCCGCCCTGCTGGAGGACGCCCGGGGCCGCCGGAGCCCGGTGAAGATCGCGGCCTTCACCACGCCGGACGACTCCGCCCCCAACTTCGCCAACGGCTATCCCCAGAACCCCATCCTGACGGTGGACGCCGACAACGAGCAGGTGGCCCAGGTCATGGTCATGGCCACCAAGGACTGCCAGATGTACTACGTGCTCCTTCCCAGGGGCTCCACGGCGCCCACGGCGGCGGACTTCCGCTCCGCGGCCCTGCCCGGGAACCTGGGCTACGGCGTGGTCACCCTGCGGAAGAACACGCCCTTCCTGGTCTCCCGGATCAACACGTCCCACCTCCAGGAGCAGACCCAGTACGATCTTTACCTCTGGCTGAATGACGCGGACAACGGCAAGAGCTCCGCCGTCCGCCGCCTCCAGTTCACCACCAGGGACATGACCCCGCCCACCATCCAGGACCTGAAGGTCATCAGCTTCACGGGCAACTCCGTCACGCTGTCCTTTACGCTGGATGAGCCCGGCTCCTTCAGCTGGGCCGCCGTGACCAAGGACGAGTCCATCCGGGTGAACAAGGAAAATCCCACCCTGAACGACCAGATCAAAATTGAGAACATCCTGGTGGACGGCAAGACCGTCGTCCGCCGGGGCGGCCCCGTCCGGGCCGCCAGGGGCGCCACGGCCTACACCTTCACCGTCACCGGGCTCCAGGGCCAGACCACCTACGACCTCTACTACATGGCCAAGGACACCGCCGGGAACTACTGCGTGTACAACAAGTCCATCGCCTTCCCCTTCCCCATCCGGACTCAGGACAACCAGGCCCCCACCGTAGACAAACGGTACAGCCACTCCGAGCTGGACCAGGACACCAACATCGAATACGCCTATCTGGACAGCGATGTGGCCCTGGTGTTCAGCGAGGAGGTCCAGGGCTTCAACAAGACCAGCACCGGGGCGGAGGACGACCCCGACGACTTCCACGCCCTCTACAACCGGG
Organism: uncultured Oscillibacter sp.; assembly: GCA_910587875.1. Taxonomy (GTDB): domain Bacteria; phylum Bacillota; class Clostridia; order Oscillospirales; family Oscillospiraceae; genus Oscillibacter. The sequence continues at coordinate 10,177 of CAJUOD010000092.1, forward strand.
TCCTCACCACCTCCGGGGACGACCAGGTCAAGGCCAAGAACGCCCTGGCCCTGGCCCTGGCGGACCACATCACCCTCCACACCGGCACGGCCCCCGGGCGCGGGGAGCCCCCTAAGGACAGCTACGTGCCCAACAAGGCCACCATCCTGCCGGCGAACCTGGAGTCCACGCCCGCGTGGATTGACTACCGGGAGGCCGTCGTCACCCGGGAGGGCGGCCAGACCGTCATCACCTTCCCCGCCGAGAAGGGCATCCAGCTCCAGAGCGGCGCTCAGTACTACTTCTACGTCAAGCAGATGCAGGACACCGCCGAGCCCGTCAGCAACAAGCTGGCCTCTGCCACCGTGGCCATCAACACCATCTCCGCCCGGGTGGACTTCGGAGAAAACCCCGACGGAGACGACATCAATGGCGAGAAGCTGACCATCTTCCGGATGGACCCCAACGAGGCCACCCAGTACGCGCCCCTCACCGCCCGGTGGGATCTGATCCTCTGGGCCTACGACGACATCGAGTACCACCTGTACGTCCGCCGCGTCGGCGAGCAGAAGTGGACCCAGCTCACCGACCCGGACAGCCCCATCCACGCCATGGTCTCCGGCCGGAAGGTCTTCCACAGCCTCAACGGCAGCATCGGGTCTGAAAAAATGATTTCGTGCGGCTTCTTCGGCATGCAGCCGGGCCACAAGGGCCTGCCCTACCTGCGGGACCTGTCCGAGGTCCTGGAGTTCGGCATCCTCCCCACCGAGGGCGGCCTGGACGGCAGCGTCCAAATGGAGGCGGAGCTCTACACCGGCACCAACTCCCAGCTCAGCCCCATCGTACGGGCCGGACAGGGCACCAAGGAAGAGGTGTTCGACAAGCTCCCGGCCCCGCTGGAGCGGGTCAGCAACCCGAAAACCTATGCGTTCACCGTCTCCTCGGACCGCATCCCCGAGGTCAGCCTGGACGGGGCCATCACCGCCGGCGACACCCGCGTCTCCGTCCCCTCGTACCTGACCCTGAGCGGCAGGGTCTTTGCCCTGGCGGTCCCCGTCAAGTCCGTCACTTCCGACACCAATTATGAGGTGGAGGGCGGAACGCGCTACGCGCCCAGCCTGGAGGCCGGCGGTGCCCTGGTCCCCCTGAGCAGCATTCCCAAGGGGCTGCGGAACGAGGCCGAGACGCCGATGCATCTCCACCAGAACCATCCCAAGCCCAGCCTGGTCGCCCATCCCCAGAACCTCCCCAACAAAATCAGGGCCGCCAACTCGGGGGAGTCGCTGGTGAACGGCGGCGGAT
>CAJUOD010000093.1 GCA_910587875.1 uncultured Oscillibacter sp.
TGGACCGTTTAAATTACGAGACCCTGTCGAAGCAGGGCGATGCCGGGTATCTGCTCCGGGAGGCCCCGGAGCGGGTGCTGCAATTTGGCGAGGGAGGCTTCCTGCGGGCCTTCGCGGAATCTTTTGTCGACGAGATGAATGAAAAGGCCGGGTTCAACGGCAAGGTGGTCCTGGTCCAGCCCCGGGGCGGGCACCCGGAGATCTCCCGGGCCTTTCAGGACCAGAACGGGCTCTACACCCTGATCCTCCGGGGCCGGAAGGGGGGAGAGGCGGTTTCCCGGACGCGGGTGATCTCCTGCGTCTCCCGCTGCCTGGACCCCAAGGCGGACTGGGGCGCCCTGCTGGACTGCGCGAAAAACCCGGACCTTCGATTCATTCTCTCCAACACCACCGAGGCGGGCATCGTCTTCGACCCCGCCTGCAAGCTGGAGGACGCGCCCCCGGCCAGCTTCCCGGCAAAGCTCACAGCCTTTTTATACCGGCGCTATCAGGAGGGCCTTCCCGGCTTTTGGATCCTCCCCTGTGAGCTGAACGACCACAACGGCGACCTGCTGCGGGACTGCGTCCGGAAATACGCGGAGCTGTGGGACCTGGGACCGGATTTCACCACCTGGCTGGAACGAGAGAATCACATCTGTTCCACCGTGGTGGACCGCATCGTCACGGGCTATCCCAAGGCGGAGGCCGCTTCCATCTGCCAGGAGCTGGGGTATGAGGACGCCCTGCTGGACACCGGCGAGGTCTTCGCCTCCTGGGTCGTGGAGGCCCCGGAGGAATTGGCGGAGGAGCTGCCCTTCCGGGCGGCGGGTCTGCCCATCCAGCTGGTGGAGGACCACGTGCCCTATAAGCAGCGCAAGGTCCGCATCCTGAACGGGGCCCACACCTCCATGGTGCTGGCGGCGTATCTGGCGGGCCGGAACATCGTCCGGGCGTGCATGGAGGACGAGACCATCCGGGGCTTTATGGACCGGACGGTTTACGGGGAGATCATCCCCACCCTGGACCTCCCGCGGGAGGAGCTGGAGGACTTTGCCGCCGCCGTCACGGAGCGCTTCAACAATCCCTATATCGACCACGCCCTTCTCTCCATTGCGCTGAACTCCACCGCCAAATGGAAGGCCCGTGTCCTGCCCAACCTGACGGAATACGTCCGGCGCACGGGAACGCTGCCGCAGTGCCTGACCTTCTCCTTTGCCGCCTATATCGCCTTTTACCACAACGCCAAAGAGCGGGGCGAGGGCTGCCTGATCGGCTATCGGAACGGCGAAGCCTATGAAGTCAAGGACGACGCCTGGGTACTGGATTTCTACTATGACCACCGGAACGACGGCCCCCAAGAGATCGCCCGGGCGGTCATTCGGAACGCGGATATGTGGGACGGAGCACTGGAAGCCCTGCCTGCCTTTGAAAGCGCGGTTACCGCCTGCCTGGAACGTATGGAGGCCATGGGTATGTACGAGTCTTTAAAGGAGTGCCTGCAATGAAGCTGATTCAAATCCACTCCGGCGACAACGTGGCTGTGGCCCTGGAGGACGTCCGCCGGGGCGAAGCTCTGGAAATCGGGGGCTTGATCGCCCTGGAGGACGTCCGCCGGGGACACAAGATTGCCCTGCGGGCCATTCCCGCCGGGGGAGATATTGTAAAATACGGCTGCGTCATCGGGCAAGCGAAAGGGGACATCCCCGCCGGGGCCTGGGTCCATGTCCACAACGTCCGCACCGGCCTTTCCGAGGGCGGAAGCTATGCCTATGACCACAAGACCTTTCCTCTGCCGGAGACCGCCTCCCGGACCTTCCGGGGGTATCGGCGGCCCGACGGCCGGGCGGCTGTCCGCAACGAGCTGTGGATCATACCTACCGTTGGCTGTGTCAACTCCATTGCCCAGCGGCTGGTCCGGGAAAACCAGAACCTGGTCTCCGGCTCTGTCGAGGGGCTCTATACCTTCCCGCACCCCTTCGGGTGCAGTCAGATGGGAGACGACCACGCCCAGACCCGGAAACTGCTGGCGGCGCTGGCCCGGCATCCCAACGCCGGAGGCGTGCTGATACTGGGCCTGGGGTGCGAGAATCTGACCATGGACCAATTCAAGGAGGAACTGGGGACCTGGGACGAGAGGCGGGTGAAGTTCCTGATCTGCCAGGACGTGGAAGATGAGTTTGCCGCCGGGTCCGCCCTGCTGAAGGAGCTGGCGGACTACGCCAGTACCTTCCGGCGGGAGGATATCCCCGCCAGTGAGCTGGTGGTGGGCATGAAGTGCGGCGGGTCCGACGGCCTTTCCGGCATTACGGCCAATCCCGCCGTCGGACGCTTTTCCGACCGCCTTGTCGCCCTTGGCGGTTCCACCGTCCTTACGGAGGTGCCGGAGATGTTCGGCGCGGAGGACATCCTCTTCGACCGCTGCGCCAACGAGTCCGTCTTCCAAAAGGCCGTGGGCATGGTGGAGGACTTCAAGCGGTATTTTACCAGCCACGGCCAGGTGGTCTATGAGAATCCCAGCCCCGGCAACAAGGCCGGGGGCATCACCACGCTGGAGGATAAATCCTGCGGCTGTGTCCAGAAGGGCGGAAGCGCCCAGATTGTGGACGTGCTGCGTTACGGCGAGGCAGTAACCCGGAAGGGCCTGAACCTCCTCAGCGGCCCGGGCAACGACCTGGTATCCGCCACGGCCCTGACCGCCGCCGGGGCGCATCTGATTTTGTTTACCACCGGACGGGGCACGCCCTTCGGCGCTCCGGCGCCCACGGTAAAGATTTCCACCAATACCGCCCTCTACGAGAGAAAGGGCGGCTGGATCGACTTCAATGCGGGTACGGTGGCACAGGGAGAGTCTCTGGATGGCGCGGGGGAGCGCCTGCTGGATTTCGTTTTGGAGATCGCCGGAGGAAGACCGACGAAGAGCGAGCAGCGGGGAGCAAGGGAGATCTCTATCTGGAAAGACGGAGTTGTTCTCTGATTATATATCATGCTGTTTCAAGGTGCTGCAATATTACACCTGTGCAGTAAAAATTTTAAAACCGTATGCGGCAGGGACGAGGCCGACGTGACCGTTTCCCTGATGCAGTACCAGCAAACCGCATATACTTCCCATCAGGCGGGGCCTTCGGGCCCCGCCTGAGATTTTTTGCAGAGCATGGGATACTTTTCTGTTTTTCGCAGTTATAATAGTAGAGCCGCGGGACATCAGGATAAAGGAGAGGATGGAATATGCTTGCAATCTGTCTGGCCATGCTGGAGACCGAGCAGGACCAGCGGCGTTTTATCAAGCTTTACAAGGCGTATGAGAAGAAGGTCTATCTGACGGCGCTGCATTTTCTGGGGAACCCTACCCAGGCGGAGGACGCCGCGCAGCAGACCTGGGTGCAGCTTTTGCGGAGCTGGGACCGGGTTCGCACGCTGTCCTGGAGCCGGGCGGGCGGTTATGTGGCGGCTGTGGCCAGAAACGCCGCCCTGGACGTCCTGCGGACGGAGCGGCAGGCCGAGCCCTTCCCGGAGAATTGGGACCCGCCCGCTCGGGATGAGTGTCAGGAGGAATACGCCTACTTGGTTTCGCTGATTCTGGCGCTGCCGGAGAATTACCGCCGCGTCCTGGAGCTGAAATGCGTCCAGGAGCTGAGTAACCGGGAAATCGCGCGGCGTTTGAAGCTCAAGGAGTCTACAGTCGCCAGCCGGATCATGCGGGGCCGGGCGATGCTGCGGGAAAGTCTGGAAAAGGAGGGACGTGTGAATGATGCAGTTTGATCAAATGCTCCCCCAGGCGCTGATGGACGCCAGCCTGGCGGAAATGGAAAGCATCTTCCAGCAGATGAAGGACGTGGAGGTAAGCTTTTCTCCCCGCTACCTCCGGGAACGGATGAAGCTGCTGGCGGATCCCTGGAGGTGGATAGAATGCCGGGAGCCTTCCGGCCGGAGGAGGAGGCTGGACTGGAAGCTGGCCGCGCTGGCGGCGGCGATGCTCCTGCTGTCGGCCTGCGCGGCGGCGGCGTTCGCGGGGCAGTTCTCCCAGTGGATTCCCTGGCTTGGGGTGAACCCCGGCGCTCCCGAGGTATCTGAGGACGTCATGGCCCGGATGGGCACCGTCATTGAGCAGAGCCAGGCGGCGGATGACATGACGATGACGCTCCACGCCGCTGTGTGGGACGGAGAGACGCTGCGGCTGTCCATGACGGCGGAACAGCCGGATATGCCGGAGGAATGGGACGAGGCATTTTGGCGCGGGTCCTGGATTTACCAGGAGGAATGCAGCCTCACCATGCGGCAGGATCAGCTGGAGGACTACGCGCGCGGAGAAGTGGAGGACCGCTATGCCGGGATGGGCGTCCATCTTCCGCCGGAGGAGCTGGAGCGGGCGCTCCAGGACCAATTGTCCGTGGCCCGGTTCACGCTTCAACCGGAGTTCCACCTGATCCGGCGGGAGGGAGACAAGCTGGTCTTTGAGGTGACGATGCCCCTGGCCGACTATGTGGAGCGGCCGGAGCTGACGCTGCACCTGGAAACCTTGGCTACTTATGAGAAAGGGAAGGGCGCGTCGGTGATCTATGGGGAAGGGGAGCGCACCGGGCCCGGGCCGGACGTGGTGATTCTGGGAGGCCCCTTTGACTTCACCTTCACCCTGGACAAGATGATCCAGCCTGTGATCTACGAGGGGACGGTCACGCTAACGGCGGAGGATATTCCGCTGGAGTTCTCCCGGATCAAGCTGACGGCCTCCGCCGTCGAGGCGGAGGTCTGGAGCCCGGCCTCGATACACTATTTGTTCTCCCCGGACGAGGAGGCCGGGGACCCGGACCGGACATACATTGAAGATGAGCAGGCCCAGGCCATGGGGCCCCAGGGGCTTTGGATGGAGGACGGTTCCTATATCGATTTTTCGGAGATGCGGAAGTCCTTCACGATGGCGGATACCCTGGAGGGCACGGCGGGCGAGCTGGGATGCCGGTATCCCCATGCCGTCGACCCCTATGCCGTGACCGCCGTCAACCTGGGCGGAACCCGGGTGGAGCTCCGGGACCTGGAGCGCCGGACGGAGTGAGCCGTCTTCATCCATTAAAATCGCGGGCGTGACGCCCGCCGGAAAACAGAAAGGACATGATATGATGAAAACTTGGAAGCAGTTTATGGCTGGAATGCTCACGGTGGTGCTGATTGCCGCCATGGCCGGGACGGCTCTGGCGGCGGGCGGAAAGCTGCAAGTCAGCAGCGCCGGCGTGGTGGTGATAGACCAGGCGAAGGTGGAGCCGGGCGGGACCTACACCGTAGGCAAGGAACAGATTCCCGGCGTTGTGGACTACGAAGCCGCCAACGGCAAGTCCTACCACTATCTGCCGGCGCAGATGCTCACCGACTATCTCAACATCTGGAACAATTGGAGTGAGAAGCGCAAGAGCGTTGTTTTGGGGGCCACCATGGAAGGTGTGGAGCTTGAGGCCAAGGTGGTGACCGACGAGGAACAACTGAATGAACGGCCCAAAACCGCCGAGCTGGGCCTGCACGTCGGACCCTTCACGGAGGTCCCCCCCAGCCTTGTGGACACGACGAAAAAGCCCACGCAGGTCATAGACGACAAGACTCGGGCGCAGTCTGTCACCGGCTACGGCAACAGCGGGATTTTCCTCCCGGAGAACGGGAAGTATATCCTGCTCACGATTACCAATAACGGCACGAGTCAGGCGCGGTGCCAGGCGGGGCTTCCCCTCAGGCTGGGCGTATGGGACCGCTTCCCCAGTGTGGCGCTTGACCCGGGCAAGACGATAACCAGAGCCTTTGAGATCGCCGAGGGCACCACGGCGGAGGCCGCCGAATTTGTGTACAGCGCCAGTCCGACACTCACAGACGAAGTGGATGTGACGGTCTCGCTGATGCAGTACCGATAAGGTTCATATAGAAGGAGGAGTAACAGCCATGAAAAAAAACACGTCGTTTCTTGTCGGAATGCTGGTGATGATCTCGGTCCTCGCCCTGTCCGGCACCGCCCTGGCCGCGTCGGGCCAGCTGCAAATCAGCGATGCGGGACTTGTGATCGTGGATACCGTGAAGGTAAAGCCGGGGGATACCTACCCCGTGGACGGCCAGCGGCTCCCGGCCGTCGTCGCTTACACGGGAACGGACGGCAAGCCCTACTACTATCTGCCCGCGCAGATGTGGTCGGATTATTTCAACGTCCGGGTCGGCTGGGATGAGGAGAAGGCCAGCGTCGTCCTGGGCACTTCCCCAAACAATGAGGCCAACCAGCCGAAAGGTCCCAATCCCACGAAGCCGACCATTGGCGCGAGGGTGGGGGCTTATAAGGAAATCGCCTCCAAAGACGTAAATAGGAAGCAGAGGCCCTCCCTTATCTGCGACGACGAAACCCGCGTCCAGGCGGTCACCACCATTCATGCGGGCGGCAGCTTCCGTCCGCAGAACGGAAAATACGTGGTTTTCCAGGTGGCAAACAACGGCAAGGGACGGATCACCTGTCTGGCAGGCCAGCCCGCCATGCTGGGGGAACCCACATACTTCCCCGCCGTCGACATTGAGCCGGGACATACCTTAACCCGGGCCTTTGAGCTGGACGGCGACGCTCCGAAGGAAAATGACGACATCCTTTTCGATATTCAAGGCGCGGCCGGTACCAGCGAGCCTGTGGACGTGAAGTTTTCCTTGATGCAGTTCAAATAAAGGAGCCTGGAGTTTTAAGAAACGCGGCTCTAAGACACAAGCTGTCAAATACAAGAGGCTGGTTCCGAAACACGGAACCAGCCTCCTGATTTTTCATTAAGTCAGACTCAGATACAAATCCTTATACTGTTTCGCGGAGTTCTCCCAGGACAAATCCTTCTCCATATCCCGCAGGACCATTTCATCCCAATATTTACGCTGGTCAAAGTAGAACGCTTTCGCCCGGTTGATGGCGTCCAGCAGCAGTCCGGCGTCATAGCGGTCGAAGGTAAAGCCGTTTCCTGTGTTGCCGCGCATATCATAGGGTTCCACCGTATCCTTCAGGCCGCCGGTTTCCCGGACGATGGGAATGGTGCCGTAGTGCATGGCGATCAGCTGCGTCAGCCCGCAGGGCTCAAACTGGGACGGGACCAGCAGGGCGTCCGCCCCCGCGTAGATCCGATGGGACCGGGCTTCATCGTACATGATATTCGCGCAGACGCGCCCCTTGTAGGCGTTCTCATAGTACCGGAAGGAGTCCTCATATACCTTGTCCCCGCTGCCCAGCACCACCACCTGGGTGTAGTCGTCCACGACCTGGGGAAGGATGGCGTTGACCAGATCCAGGCCCTTCTGATTCGTCAGCCGGGAGATCAGGCCGATCACAAATTTGCCGTCGTCCTGAACCAGGCCCAATTCCTCCTGGAGCTTCCGCTTGTTCTCCTTTTTCTTCTCCAGCACGTTGGCGGTGCTGTAGCCCGCGTGCAGGCAGGAATCGGTCTCCGGATTCCAGATATCGTAGTCGATTCCGTTTACGATGCCCCGGAGCTTCCCGGAGTGATACCGCAGGTGGGCGTCCAGGGTTTCCCCGTAGTATTCGCTCTGGATCTCGCCCGCGTAGGTCTGGCTCACCGTCGTAATGACATTTGCGTAGGCCAGTCCGCCCTTGAGCATATTCGCGTCGTTGCAGCCCGTCTTTAAGGCGTCCATGTCAAAGACATAATCCGGCAGTCCGGACCAGTAGCGGATGGTGGGAATGTTGTAGATTCCCTGGAAGCGCAGGTTGTGGATAGTCAGGATGGTCTTGGCGGTGGTCAGCTTGGTGTTGACGAACAGGGTCCTCAGATACACCGGAATCAGGGCCGCCTGCCAGTCGTGGCAGTGGATGATGTCGGGGACCCAATCCATATAATTCAGCGCCGCCAGGGCCGCTTTGGCGAAATAGCAGTATTTGGGGATATCGTCAATCAGGTTGGTATAGGGATTTCCCCAGCCGAAGAATTCCTCGTTGTCAATGAAGTCATACACCACGCCGTCCCAGACGTACTCCATGATGCCCACGTAATAGGAGCGGCCGTCGGCGCAGAGGTCCATCCCAAAGGAGCCGCGGTAGATCATTTTCTGCTGATACTCCCAGGGGATGCACTTGTAGCGGGGAAGGATGACCTTCACGTCGCAGTTCTGCTTCACCAGCGCCTTGGGGAGGGCGTACATCACATCGCCCAGGCCGCCGGTTTTGACAAAGGGATAGCACTCCGAACCGATAAACGCAACGCTCCTTCTGGGGGTCATGTCGGCCTGTTCCGGCGCGGGCGCTTCCGTAGGCCCCTCTGCCAGGGCCTGTTCCAGCGCGGGTGCTTCCGCAGACTCCTCTGCCGGGGCCTGTTCCGGCGCGGGCGCTTCCGCGGGCTCCGCTGCCGGGGCAGTCTCTTCGGCGGCTTCTGTGAGCGCCGCCTCCGGCTGTTCCTCCTGGAGCGCTTTTGCGGGTTCGGCCTGCGGAAGCTTTTCAGCCGGCTCTTCCGCGGCCTTGGGAGCTTCCGCTTTGGGTTCTTCCGCCGGCTGGTTCACGCTGTCCTCTTCGGCAGCCTGGACCTTGGGCTCCGCGGCAATTGGCTCCAATGGAGCCTTGCTCTTTTTGTCAGTCTTTGCGGTTTTCTTTTTTGCCATTTTGCATCACCTTACATCCCGATTCATAAGCCCCGGTTTTCTGACGCCTCGCGAAGAGCGCATCCGGGCACGATTTATGATTGCCCAATTCGCTCCCGTGTTCCCGCTTCTCCTTAAATGATCGCGGTGTGACGGTTTGAACCCTGCCGGAAACGGAGAGCCAAATGGGGACTTTATTATTATACAGCATGGACAAATGCAAAGCAAGGCGGGCCGGGAAATTTTTGAAGAGGGCAACTGGAGCCCTAATTCAATTTACCTTGACAAAAAAACACGGACCGTGTAGAATGCAGGTATCCGAAAACCAAGGCCTGACGTAAAGCTCGGCAAAGTGAATAACGACAGATGCCCGGGGAAACAGGTGAGATTCCTGTGCGGTTCCGCCACCGTGATGCGCGCTATGCGCTCAGTCGGGTCGCCGGCTCTGTCGCGGAAGTATGGGTCCACGAGAATGGACGAGTACCGTGACGACACATTCTTCTTTTGTGGGAGAATGTTAATTTTTGCGCAAAGTCAGAGAAAGCAGAAAGGCGGATTACATATGAAGAAAAACGTGAAAATCGTGGGAGCGCTGGCAGCGGCGGTCATCGTCCTTTTGGGCGTCTGGTTCTGCCTGAAGCCGTCGGGCGCCGCGGGAAGCAAGGAGCTGGATGTGCAGGTGGTCTATGCGGACGCCGGCAGCAAGGACTTCCACATCTCCACGGACGCGGCCTATCTGGGCGAGGCCCTGAAGGAAGCGGAGCTGATTGAGGGAGAAGACGGACCCTACGGCCTGTTCATCACCACCGTGGACGGCGTGACCGTCGACGACAGCCTCCAGCAGTGGTGGTGCGTCACCAAGGGAGGAGAAAGCGTCACCACGGGAGTGGACACCACGCCCATCGAGGACGGGGACCACTTTGAGCTCACTTTGACGACGGGGTACTGACGTGAACGCCCGGCAAATCGTCACCGCCGGTCTCCTGGCGGGGTTGGTGTTTGCTTTGCAGGTGGCCATGGCGGGCCTGCCCAATATTGAGCCGGTCACGCTCCTGCTGATTTTGTATACGCTCTACGTCCCAAAGCTCGCTCCGCTCATCGTCTGCGCCTTCATTTTGCTGGAGGGCGTTACGTATGGGTTCGGCATCTGGTGGGTGCATTATCTTTACGTCTGGCCGTTGCTGGCGGCTTTGACGCATCTGCTTCGGCACAATTCTTCTCGGGTTGTCTGGACGTGCTTTTCGGGAGCCTATGGCCTGGCGTTCGGCGCGATGTGCGCCATCCCGTATTTCCTGGCAGGCGGATTTTACGCGGGGGTCAGCTATTGGGTCAGCGGCATTCCCTTCGATATCCTCCACTGTCTCGGCAACGCCGCGCTGATGTTCTTCCTCTACAAGCCCCTGAGCCGGTGCCTGGAATTTATCGGGAAATCCGTAAATTAAGCTTCGCGGCAAACAGCTCCGCCCGGTCTGTCAAGTTTCAAAAGCTTGTTCAGATTGGGCGGGGCTGTTCAAATTTTTATGGGCCGGATAACCCCCATGGGGGCTTGTCATGGGGATATGCCGGTGCTATACTGATACCAGGTTTTGAGAAAAGAGGTGTCCCTATGCATATGGCCGATGCTCTGGTGGCCCCCGCCGCAGCGGCTGCCATGTACGCGGTCTCCGGCGCGGCCATTGGTATTTCCATCAAGACGCTGCGCAAGGATGAGAGCGCGCAGAAGCTGCCCATGATGGCGGTGACCTCCGCCCTGGTCTTTGCGGGGCAGATGGTCAACTATACCATCCCGGGGACAGGCTCTTCCGGACATCTGTGCGGCGGGATGCTGCTCTCGGCCCTGCTGGGACCCCAGGCGGGCTTTTTGTCCATGGTGGTGATCCTGGCGATCCAGAGCCTGTTCTTCGCCGATGGAGGTCTGCTGGCGCTGGGGGCAAACTGCTGGAATATGGCGTTTTACGGCTGCTTTGTGGGGTATTATGTTCTCTGGCGGCCGATTCAGAGAAGCGGGCTGTTCTCCGGCATGGGAACGGCGGCGGCGGGACGGATGAAGATCATCCTGGCGTCTATCCTGGGCTGCGTCCTGACCTTGCAGCTGGGCGCGTTCTCCGTCGTCCTTGAAACCACCGTTTCCGGGATTACGGAGCTGCCCTTCGGCGCCTTCTGCGGCATGATGCTTCCCATTCATCTGGCCATCGGCCTGGTGGAGGGGCTGATCACCGCGGCGGTGCTGCTCTTTGTGTACGAGGCGCGCCCGGAGCTGCTGATGGAGGCCGGATCGTCCGGGCAGGAGGGGAGATGCTCCCTGAAGGCGACGCTGGCGGTTCTCGCCGTCACGGCCCTCGTGGTCGGCGGCGGGCTGTCCCTGGCGGCCAGCGCCAACCCGGACGGGCTGGAGTGGTCCCTGTTCGGCAATGCGGAAACCGGCGGGAACATGGGACTGGATGAGGACGATTTCGGCGTGTCCAGTGCCGCCGCGGACGCGGCGGCCTCCATTCAGGAGAAGACGGCTTTTCTGCCGGATTACGCTTTCCAGCAGAGTGACAGCCCGGTTGGCACAAGCGTTTCCGGCGTCGTCGGCTCGGCGCTGGTCGCCGCCTTCGCGGCGCTGATCTGCCTGGCGGGGGGATTCTTTCGCAGGAAGTCCCGGACCGGCGCGGAATAGAGGGAAACTTCTCCCGGGGACCCGCCGCGCGCCGCGGTGGGTCAGGAAATAAGTTGAGATAGAAACTGCCTGCAAAGGGCGTCGGC
>CAJUOD010000094.1 GCA_910587875.1 uncultured Oscillibacter sp.
GTGTTGGAGTTCTCCGCCCGGAAGGTGGGGCCGAAGGTGTACACGTCCCCGAAGGCCATGGCGAAGTTCTCCGCGTTCAGCTGGCCCGAGACCGTCAGGTTGGCGGGCTTGCCGAAGAAGTCCTGGGTGAAGTCCACCTTGCCGTCCTCGGTCCGGGGCGGGTTCTCCGGGTCCAGGGTGGTGACCCGGAACATCTCCCCCGCGCCCTCGCAGTCGCTGGCGGTGATGATGGGGGTGTGGACGTAGACGAAGCCCCGGCTCTGGAAGAACTCGTGGATGGCGAAGGCGGCGGCGCTCCGCACCCGGAAGGCGGCGGAGAACAGGTTCGTCCGGGGCCGCAGGTGCTGGATGGTCCGCAGGTATTCCACGGTGTGCCGCTTCTTCTGGAGGGGATAGTCCGGGGTGGAGGGGCCCTCCACCTCGATCTTTTCGGCCTTCAGCTCCAGGGGCTGCTTGGCCTCCGGGGTCAGGACCACCGTGCCCGTGACGATGAGGGCCGCGCCCACGTTCTGGGCGGCGATGTCCTTGTAATTTTCCAGGGCCCCGGCCTCCATGACCACCTGGAGGTTCTTCAGGCAGGAGCCGTCGTTGAGCTCGATGAAGCCGAAGTTTTTCATGTCCCGGATGGTCCGGGCCCAGCCGCCCACGGTGACGGTCTGCCCGCCCAGGGAGTCCTTGTCGGCGAAGACCGCCGCGATTTTCGTGTAGGTCATGTTGTTCACCTGATTTCTGTTATTTCAATGGATGCCTTATTATATCACAAACTTTTGCTTTTGCAAGGGGGCGGACACACAGGTCCGCCCCTACTTGTGATACCTCGTCCCGGCGTTGATCTGATACGCCCGGTAGATCTGCTCCAGGAGCATCACCCGCGCCAGGTGGTGGGGAAAGGTCATGGGGGACATGGAGAGCTTCTCCGAGGCCGCCGCCTTCACGGAGGGATGGAGCCCATGGGACCCTCCAATGAGAAACGCCACCCGGCTCTCCCCCCGGGCGGCCCACCGGGCCATGAGCTCCGCCAGGCCCTCGCTGGAGCGCTCCCGGCCCTCCACGCACAGGGCCACCAGCGTGGCCGAGGGCGGCAGCTTTCCCCGGATGGCCTCCGCCTCCTTCGCCAGGGCCGCCTCGATCTGGGCGGGAGACGGGTCCTCCGGCAGACGCTCCTCCGGCAGCTCCACGATGTCCAGCTTGCAGTAGCGGCTCAGGCGCTTGGCGTACTCCGCCGCCGCCTCGGCGTAGAATTTCTCCTTCAGCTTCCCTACGCAGAGCAGGGTGACTCGCTGCATGCCGCGCCTCCTTCCAGCACGTAGGCCCCGCTGAGATCGCTCCGGGGAGCGGCGGAGAGGCGGGGGCTGAGCCCCGCGGCGCTCAAAGCCGTCTCCACCGCCCGGAGGGCCATGGCGGGGGTGTTGTTCTCCAGGCTTAAATGGGCCAGGACGATCTCCCGGGCTCCCGCCCGGGCCAGGGTGACGGCGAAGGCGGCGGCGTCCTCGTTTTTCAGGTGCCCAACCGGGCCCAGGATGCGCTCCTTCAAGAAGTAGGGGTAGGGCCCGCTGCGGACGGCCTCCACGTCGTGGTTGGCCTCCAGCACCGCCAGGGCCACGCCGGGGAGGACGGCCTCCGCCTCCGGCGTGACGAAGCCGCTGTCCGTCAGCAGGCCGAAGCCCCCGTCGGGGGTGTCGAAGCGGTAGCCCCGGGCCCCGGGGGAATCGTGGGAGGTGGGAAAGGGGGTGACGGCGCAGTCCTTCACCCAGAAGGGGCCCTCCGCCTCCTGCAAGCGGTCCTCCAGGAGGACCGTGCGGCGCAGCAGGTCCCGGCCCGCACGGGCGCTGGCGTAGACGGGACAGTCCGTGTGCTTGAGCAAGGTCTGGAGGCCGGAGATGTGGTCCGAGTGGGTGTGGGTGATGAAGACGCCGTCCAGGTCGGGAAGATCCAGGCCCAGGGCCAGAAGCCCCCGGCGGATGCGGCGGCAGGAAATGCCCGCGTCCACTAAGATGTTTCCGCCCTCCCAGGAGAGGACCAGCGCGTTCCCGGAGGAGCCGCTGGCGAGGGTATGTACGGTGGTCAAGGGTTGGGCCCTCCTTTGCCTTTCAAATAGTCGCTGAACGCTTTCAGGTCCTCCCGGACCCCGTCGGGGAGGCGGTTGTATTCCACGTCCCGGATGGCCCCCTCCAGCACGTAGAGATGGACCAGGCAGACGTTGGGGTACAGGGTCTTCAGGCGGAAAAAGGCGTCCTTGGCCCCGGCCTCCCTCAGCTTTTCCGGGGAGTCCAGGCCCACGGCCGTCAGCTTCCGGGACATCTCCGCCCCGATGTTCCTCATGGTGGTCAGATCCGGCATGGCGCTCCTCCTCGCTCACAGCCTCATGTATAAGAGCGGGTAGGGCCCGCCCTGCCCGTCGGTCTCCGTCCGCTTGACAACGCGGAAGCCCATGCGCTCGTAAAAGCCCCTGGCCTGGGGGTTCTGCTCGTTGACGGCCAGCTCGTTGACCTGGTAACGGTCCATGCCATATTGCAGCAGCTTCCGGCCAAGGCCCCTCCCCCGCTCCTCCGGGGAGAGGAACAGCATTTCCAGCCGCTGTCCGTCGATGCCCATGAATCCAACGGGGAAGCCCGGCTCCTCCTCCGCCGTCACCAGATGGGGGACCTCCCTCAGGGCCTGGGGAACGTACGCCTTGATGGCCTCGATTTCACCGGGGGACAAAAAGAGGTGGGTGGCCCGGACGGACGCCTCCCAGACCTCCAGCAGACGGGCCAGCAGCTCCGGCGTCCTGGGCTCGTTTTCCACAATCTTCATACGCACTCCCAAATACTCAAAACCGGGAGGCGGAAGGGCATTTCCCCCGTCTCCCGGCAAATTTCCAATCGTGTTCCAAGGTCAGCCCAGGTTCAGCCGCCGGCGGTCCTCCGGCTCATCCTCCACGGCCCGGATGCTGGCCCCCAGGCCCCGGAGCTTTTCCACCAGGTTTTCGTAGCCCCGCTCAATGTAGTGCACGCAGGAGATCTCGCTCTGCCCCTTGGCGGCCAGGGCGGCGATGACCAGGGCGGCTCCCGCCCGGAGGTCCGAGGCCTGGATGGGCGCGCCCACCAGATGGTCCACGCCCTCCACCACGGCGGTCTTGTCGTCCACCTGGATGTTGGCCCCCATGCGGCGCAGCTCGTCCACATAGCGGTAGCGGCTGGACCACACGCTCTCCGTCACCAGGGAGATGCCCTGGGCCAGGGAGAGGACCGTGGTGATCTGGGGCTGCATGTCCGTGGGGAAGCCGGGATAGGGCAGGGTCTTGATGTTGGCCCGGCGCAGGGGCCCGTTCCGGCGGACCAGAAGGGTGTCCTCGTGCTCCTCCACCTCCACGCCGCACTCCTGGAGCTTGGCGGTGATGCAGTCCATGTGTTTCGGAATAATGTTCTTCACCAGAATCTGCCCGCCCGCGGCGGCGGCGGCGGCCATGTAGGTGCCCGCCTCGATCTGGTCGGGGATGATGGCGTAGCTCCCGCCCCGGAGGCGGTCCACGCCCCGGATTTTAATGGTGTCTGTGCCCGCGCCCCGGATGTTGGCCCCCATGGAGTTGAGGAAGTTGGCCAGGTCCACGATGTGGGGCTCCTTGGCGGCGTTTTCAATCACCGTCCGGCCCTCCGCCATGACGGCGGCCATCATGATGTTCATGGTGGCTCCCACGGAGACCACGTCCAGGTAGATGCTGGAGCCCTTCAATCGCTCCTCGCCCACGGTGGCGCGGATGAAGCCGCCCTCCACCGCCACGTTGGCCCCCAGGGCGTTGAAGCCCTTGATGTGCTGGTCGATGGGCCGGACGCCGCCGAAGTTGCACCCGCCGGGCAGGGCCACCTCCGCCTGGCCGAAGCGGCCCAGCAGAGCGCCGATGAAGTAGGTGGACGCCCGGATGCGCCGGGCCAGGTCGTAGGGCGTGCGGGTGGAGTGGATGTGGCGGCAGTCCACCTCCACGGTGTGGCGGTCCAGGCTGCGGACGCCCGCGCCCAGCTGCTCCAGGATGCTGAGGCACAGCGTCACGTCGGAAATCTGGGGGATGTTCTCAATGCGGCAGACCCCGTCCACCAGCAGGGCGGCGGGGATGATGGCCACGGCGGCGTTCTTCGCGCCGCTGATCTCGACTTCGCCAAACAGGGGCGTTCCGCCCTGTACAATATATTTCGTCAAAATATTGACCCTCTTTTCAAGCAACGGTTTGCCGGTCCGGGGCACGCGCGGGAGGTACAGAAAACAGTTTGCCCGGCTGGCGGCGCTTCATACCCGCGGAGGCCGCGGGGAGGAAAAATCTTCTTAGATTTCACTTGGCGTTTTTTTACACGCTCTGTCATGATAGCACAGCGGAGCGGAAAATGCAAACCTTTCCTTCCGTGGTTTTCCATAATATTTTGGCGAAAAGGCCCGACGGCTTCCGCAGACGGGGAGAAAAATTCAATCCGGGAGGCCGCATTACCAGGAAAAATCTGGATGAACTCCGGGGCTTTCGGCGTCAGGCGGCCCCCTCCCCCGTCCGGGCGGCCCCGGCGGTGACCGCGCCGGTGAGGCAGTTGACGAAATAGTCCTCCGTGTCGGTGACCACCCGCCAGGCCGGGTCCAGGGACATGGAGGCCCCGGCGGTCTGGAGCTCGTAGCACAGCTGCACGTCCGTCACCGTGGAGGCCACCGCCGCGCTCTCCCGGCGCATCCGCTGGAAGGCCACCAGGGCCCCGGCGGCGGAGAGGGGCTGGTCCCCGGGGGAGACGGTCCCCGTCTTGGGCAGCAGCGTGCCGCTGACGGCGGTGAGGACGCCGCCCTCTACAGTGAAGGTCACCGCGCAGTTGAAGACTGGCAGCTTGCCGTAGACCCCGGGGGCGGTGAAGGACCCGCCGCCCTCCTCATTCAATTGGATCTCCGGGGCCTCGTAGGAGAAGGTTTTGCAGAAGTCCCGGCAGAAGTCCTCAAGCTCCTCCCCCTCCGCCAGGGCGCCGGCGGCCTCGAAGCCGCCGCTGGAGCGGAAGAGGGCCTCCCCCGCCGGGCCGGCATAGTGGAAGATGCCGCCGCCCTGGTCCGAGGAGGACAGGGCGTCCCCCAGGAGAAAGGCGGCGGCCTGTTCCTCCAGGGCGGTGTCCCGGGTCAGGGCCACGCCGGAGGGGGGCGCTTCCCGGGAGACGGCCCCGGGGTCCAGGGTCATGCCGTCCTGGGCGAAGAGGGCCGTCAGCTGCTCCGCCGTGCGGTGGAAGGCGTCCCGCTCCGCCGCCCGGCGCTGGGCCAGGGAGAAGAGCAGGAAGGCGTTCAGCAGGACCAGGATCAGGATGATGATGTTTTTCAGGCGGAAGCGTTCCAATCCGGAGACCTCCTTTTCAATCCGACAGCCAATACGCCCGGCACTCCCCGCCGCGCTCCACGTAGCCGATGGAGAGCTCCTTGCCCGGGTCCGCGGCGGCGACCGCCAGGGCCTGGGGCAGGGGCAGCAGCAGGGAGCTTTCCCCCTCCGCCGCCGCGTACTGCCGGAAGCGCAGGGTCAGGGCCGTGACGGCGGAGCCGGTGAGGGTGACCTCGGCGGCGAAGCCCCCGTCCTGGAAGCGGACGGGCACCCCCTGGAGCTGGTAGCCGAAGCGGAGCACCGTCACCTCCCCGCTGCGGCGCAGGCTCTGGAGCCAGGGCCGGGCCTCCCCGGAGACGGGGGACAGCAGGCCGCTCAGCAGCGACCCGGCCCCCAGGGCGGCCTCCCGGGCCGTAGGTGTCTCCCCGGCGGCCTTCACCCGGAGGCTGGGCTCGTCCCCGCTCTGGTAGTGGACGCTGTTGTCCGGCCGGATGCGCAGGGTCCGGTCCCCGTCCATGATGAGCTCCGTGCCGTTGGACTCCGTGTGGCGGGTCCGGCTCCGGGGGTTGAAGCCCAGGGCGGAGAGGAGCCAGTCCGTGCCCCCCGCCAGGGGGTCCCCCAGGGTGTAGGCCGCCAGGGACGGCGGCTGGGCGGGCAGCAGGGAGCAGGGATCCAGATCCCGCTCCAGGCCATTTCCGTCCATGGCGAAGGAGGCGTCCCCCAGCTCATAGCGGCCGATGACCTGCTCCAGGCTGTCGGCGGAGACGGCGGTGGACGCCCGGAAGCAGCCCTCCCCGCCGTCCCAGAGGTAGAGGGCGGAGCCCCCGTCCTGGGGGACGATGAGCAGGCGCCGGGCGGAGAGGTCCTGGGAGATCTCCTCCCCGCCGCCCAGCAGGGCCGCCAGGACGGGCAGGGGCAGGGGCTCCAGGAAATCGTAGTACAGGGAGGGGCCCCGGAGGGCCCGGAGAAAGTCCGCCCGGGCGCAGGGAACGTAGTCCCGGGCGGAGCCCAGGGCCTCCAGCAGGCGGCGGCCCAGGGGGTCGGCGAAGGCCGGGTCGGCGGTGGTGAGGGCCATGCCGCCGCAGCGGCCGTAGTCCCCGGTGACGGCGGTGCGCACCGGGGCGGCAAGCTCCTCCGCGGGGGCGGCGGACTGCACGGGGGCCGACGGCGCCTCGCCGGTGGTCAGGTTCAGGTTGTAGAGCTGGGTCTGGGTGAAGAGCACCGCCGCCGACAGGGCCAGCAGGGTGATGAGAATGTTCTGGACCAGGTTCCGGCGGTCCCGCCGCAGTTCCTCCATGGCTCAGCCCTCCGTCCGCCGCCCCCGGCCCTGGGCAATGGGCAGGGTCATGCGGATGGTGGTGCCCGGCCCCTGGTGGGGGACCAGGGCGATGACGCCGTGGTGCCGCTGGACGATCTCCCGGGCGATGGAGAGCCCCAGGCCCGTGCCTCCGGACTCCCGGGACCGGGCCTTGTCCACCCGGTAGAACCGGTCAAAAATGCGCTCCCGGTCCTTCTCCGGGATGCCGATGCCGTCGTCCCAGACCTCCATCCAGACGGTGTCGTCCTCCCCGCAGCCGGCGGAGACCCGGATGTGCCCCCCGTCGGGGGTGTATTTGATGGCGTTTCCGAGAATGTTCATCATCACCTGCTCCAGGCGGCTCCGGTCCCCCACGATGAGGGGCAGGTGCGCAAGGTCCCCGCAGGTGAGCTCGTGGCCCCGCTGTTGGGCGTTCAGCGCGCTGGAGCGGACCACGCTCTGGATGGCCTCCGCGAAGGGGAAGCGGGAGAGGACCAGCTCCGCGTCCCCCCGGTCCAGCCGGGAGAGGGTGAGGAGGTCCTGGACAATGTGGGTCATCCGGTCCGTCTCCGTGATGATGATGTCCAAAAAGCCGTTGGCCGTGGGCAGGGGGATGTCCCCCTCCGCGTCCCGGAGGGTCTCGGCGTAGGTCCGCACGTTGGTCAGGGGGGTGCGGAGCTCGTGGGACACGTTGGCCACGAACTCCTTCCGGCGCTCCTCGTTCCGGTGCTGCTCCGTCACGTCGTGGAGCACGATAAGCACGCCGCCCCGCTCCCGGTCGGAGAAGGGGGCCAGATAGACCTCCAGGGTTTTGTCCCCGGCCTCCAGCTCCCCCTCGGCAAAGCTGGGCCGCTGGAGGGCCAGCATCTCGGCGAAGGGGTACAGGGAGCCGAAGAGCTCCTCATAGGTGCACTCCGGCCCCACGGGGCGCTGAAGCATGTCGTTGGCGGCGGGGTTGCAGTGGATGAGCTTTCCGTCGTGGGAGAAGGCCACCACGCCGTCCGTCATATGGAGGAAGAGGGTGTCCAGCTTGTTGCGCTCGTTCTCCACGGCGGCCAGGGTGGACTGGAGCACCCCGGCCATTTCGTTGAAGGTTCCGGTGAGGATGCCGATCTCATCGGTGGACTCCACGGGCAGGGCGCTGCCGAAGTCCCCGGCGGCCATTTTCTCCGCCCCGGCGGTGAGCTTCTCAATGGGGCCCACCATGGTCTTGGAGAGGAGGAAGCTCAAGAGCACGGAGATCAGCAGGCCGATGACCAGGGCCTGCATGATGATCTGGAAGAGCTGGCTGTTCAGGCCGGAGACCGTGTCCCGGGTGTCCAGGATGTAGATGATGAAGGCGTTGTCCCCCCCGAAGATGGGGATGGCCGCGTCCATGTAGTCCGCCGTGATATCGCTGACGTCCCCCACGGCGGTCTCGTCCCGCCGGGCGGCGGCGTTCCGGGCGGTGAGCAGGTTGGGGCTCTGCTCCCGGGGCATGGCGCTCTCGGCGGCGGAGCCGTTGAGATAGGCCCCGGTTTCCCCGTCCAGGACGAAGTAGTTCCGGGTGCGGTAGTCGATGCCCAGCTTGCCGGCGGTGAGCTCCATCATGTCGTGGACCCGGTCGGCCCCGTCCTCCTGGGCGGCCTCGCCCCGGAGGGAGGCCACGAACTCCCGCTGGTCCGCGCCGAAGACGCTGTCGATCTGCTGGTAGAAGGTATTGGTGAAGAAGTTGGAGACGCTGATGGTCAGGAAGGCCCCCACCACCGCCATGAGGGAGGTGATCAGAAGCAGCAGGATCAACGTCAGCTTCATGTGCAGGCTGCGGAACACGGCGGCGCCTCCTTTCTAAGAGAGTCGGGTTCTCAGTTCACCGCGAAGTAGTACCCCGCCCCCCGGCGGGTCAGGATGAACTGGGGGCTGGAGGGGTCCTCCTCGATCTTCTCCCGGAGGCGCCGGACGGTCACGTCCACCGTCCGCACGTCGTCCCCCACGAAGCCGAAGTTCCACACCTGCTCCATCAGCTCCACCCGGGAATACACCTTGTTGGGGTGGCTGGCCAGGAAGGTCAGGAGCTCATACTCCCGCTGGGTCAGATCGATGGCCTCCCCGGCCCGGAAGACCTGGTGGCTGTCCGTGTTGATGGCCAGGTCCCCGGCCACGGGCATGGCGCTGTCCGCCGCCGCGCCCCCGGCGGGGGACGCCATGGAGGTCCGGCGGATGTTGGCCTCCACCCGGGCGATGACCTCCCGCATGGAGAAGGGCTTGGTGATATAGTCGTCCGCCCCGATCTCCAGGCCGCGGACCTTGTCGTCCTCCTCCTCCCGGGCGGTGAGGAGCAGGATGGGCACGTTGTCCCCGTCCTTGCGCAGGGCCTCGCACACGCTGAAGCCGATCAGCTTGGGCAGCATGATGTCCAGCAGGATCAGGTCCGGCTTCTCCGCCCGTGCCTTCCGCAGGCCCTCCTCGCCGTCGTAGGCCTCTATGACGCGGTAGCCCTTCCGCTCCAGGTTGAAGCGCAGGATGTCCACGATGTTTTTCTCGTCCTCTACAATCAGGACGGTCTTTTCCTCGCTCATGTTCGACCTCCCTACTCGTCTTCCGCCGCCCCGGAGGGCGGCGCGCCTCACGGCGTCACAGGTTCAGCAGCAGCTTCGCCTTCAATACCGCCGCCACGGTCTTGGCGTCCTCAATTTCCCCCTCCAGGCACCGGCGGACCATCTCGGCGAAGGGGACCCGCTCCACGTTCAGAAACTCGTCCTCATCCAGGTGCTGGGCCTCCATCTTCAGGTCCCGGGCAAGGTACAGGTGCAGGGTCTCCCCGTAGCACCCGGGGGAGGGCAGGATGCGCCCCAGGGGCCGGTACTCCCCGGGCACCGCGCCGGTCTCCTCCTTCAATTCCCGGAGGCCCGCCTCATAGGGGTCCTCCCCGGGGTGGTCCAGCTTCCCGGCGGGAATCTCCAGCAGCGTCCGGCCGAAGGGGTAGCGGTACTGGGTCACCGTCAGCACGTTGTTCTCCCCGTCCAGGGCCAGCACGGCAACGCCTCCCGGGTGGTCCACCACCTCCCGGGTGGCGGTGTCCCCATTGGGCAGCTCCACCGTGTCCACGTGGACGGTGACAATCCTCCCGGCGAATTTGTCCTCCCGGCCCAGCTTCCGCTCCGTCAAATCCATTTGCTCGCGCATAGCTCCGCGTCCTTTCCAAAGGCCCCCCGGAGGGGGACCGGTATTTCTCTCCAGGAATTATACCACGCCGGGGGAAAAATGAAAAGGGGCTCTAAAAAAGTTTGGCCCGTTCATAAATTACCCCTTGTTTTTGGGGGCGGAAAGGCGTATGATGGGGACAGTGAGCCACAAGATATAGTGGGATTGGAAAGGAACAGCAACAAATGAAATGGAGCAAACGGGCGGCGGCGCTGCTGGCGGCGCTGCTGCTTCTGTCGACAGCCGTCCAGGCGGGCGGCGTGAGCAAGGCGCCCGCCCAGCGGGAGCGCCCCGCGGTGAATACCCGGCTGACGTCCCCCGCCGGGGAGCGGGAGAAGCTCCCGGAGCTGACGGTCATCACGCCGGAGACGGCGAAATCCCCGGTGTCCGGGACCCGGAATTCGGCGTCCGGGACCGCCCGGGAGGAGGAGGACACCCCCGCCTTCCCGGAGGCGGAGGACTGGCAGCTCCTCCTGGTGAACCCCTGGAACGAGATGCCGGAGGACTTCGAGGTCACGCTGAAGACCCTGCCCGACGGGAATAAGGTGGACGAGCGGGCCTATGACGACCTGAACGCCATGCTGGAGGCCTGCCGGGAGGCGGGGCTGCGGCCCAAAATCTGCTCCTCCTACCGGACCATGTCCAAGCAGACCTATCTCTACAACAATAAGATTGCCCGCCTGCGCAACGCGGGCTACAGCCGGAAGGCCGCCGAGGCCGAGGCGGGCCGCTGGGTGGCCCGGCCCGGCACCAGCGAGCACCAGCTGGGCCTGGCCCTGGACATCGTGTCCCAGTCCTACCAGGCCCTGACGAAGAAGCAGGAGCAGACCAAGGAGCAGAAATGGCTCATGGAGCACTGCTGGGAGTACGGCTTCATCCTCCGCTACCCCAACGAGAAGAGCGAGATCACCGGCATCGGCTACGAGCCCTGGCACTACCGCTACGTGGGCAGGGACGTGGCCCTGGATATCCGGGACAGCGGCCTCTGCATGGAGGAGTACTTACTGCTGCGGGAGGAGACCCTGGAAAAACGGGCGTGAATCCAATGGAGACGGCGAAAGCCGTCTCCATTTTTTGTCAGACTTGTCAAAGGTGACTTGGTTCTTTTATGAAAAAGTCCCGAAAAATGTGGATTCTTCCGTTGAAAAGCGGCGGGGAGTGGCATATAATAAGAAACCGTGAAAATTTGCCTTCAATTTTGCGGCGGAAAATCCGCCTTTTAAAGGAGCCTGTGAAGTTATGCAGAATGAACATTTGAGAAATATCGCCATCATCGCCCACGTCGACCACGGCAAGACCACCCTGGTGGACGAGATGCTCAAGCAGGGCGGGGCCTTCCGGGCCAATCAGGAGGTGCAGGACCGGGTCATG
>CAJUOD010000095.1 GCA_910587875.1 uncultured Oscillibacter sp.
CACGGTGCATGAAGGAGATACGGCAGACCAATGGGGTGATCAGTCTAGAAGACGCTGTCAGGTACCAGAATGGATGGGATGATCAATGGTCAGGCTGATTCAAAAGAGCGGTTACATCAAGGCCGGTAGTGCCTCCGGCTATATGAAGTACATCGCCACACGCGAACGGGTAGAGAGGCTGGAGGGGAGCGGCCCGGTGACGAAGGGCCAGCGGCAGCTCATCGAAAATCTGCTCCGGGATTTTCCTGACGCCAATGAGATGGAAGAGTACGACGACTACTGTTCAGTACCGACCACTGGCAACGCCTCCTCGTTGATTTCCGCAGTGCTGGACGCCAACGCCCACAAGCTCACTGACAGGGACGGCTACATGCGGTATATTGCCACCCGGCCTCGAGTGGAGCGTCACGGAGAGCACGGTCTGTTCAGTAGCCAGCCAGTGTCACTGGACGCTGCACTCAAGGAAGTCGAAGGGCACAGCGGAAACGTGTGGACGTTCATCTGGTCCCTGCGGCAGGAGGATGCGGCCCGCCTTGGCTATGACTGCGCGGAGAGCTGGCGAAAGTTGATCAAAGCTCATCAAGTCGAGATAGCGGAAGCTATGAAGATTCCGCCGAACCAGCTTCGCTGGTGCGCCGCGTTCCACGATGAAGGTCATCACCCTCATGTCCACGCCATGGTATGGGCCGCCGATCCGAGTCAGGGCCGCTTGACCAAAGAGGGCGTCAAAATGATTCGCTCCAGACTCACGAATGATATTTCCCAGGATGAGATGTACACGCTCTATCAGGAGAAGGACATCTCCTACAAGGACCTGGTCGCTGCGGCCCGTCGGTCTATGAGAAAGTTGATAGAGAAGATGCAAACAGGCTTTTGCGACAGCCCTGTGATCGAAATGAAGATGCTGGAGTTGGCGCAGTCTCTGGAAGCTGCCAAGGGCAAAAAGGTCTACGGCTATTTGAAAAAATCCGTCAAGGCTCAGGTGGACGCTGTCGTGGATGAGATAGCAAAACTCCCGGAGGTAGCGGAGTGCTATGAGGTCTGGAACGGTCTGCGCGATGAGCTGGAGAGCTACTACAAGGATACACCTCGCCAGCGGCTGCCGCTCTCACAGCAGAAGGAGTTCCGCGCAATTAAGAATATGGTAATCCAGGAGGCGGAGAATCTGCGATTGGGCGTGTTCACCTTTGAGGACGCGGAGATGAACGATGAGCCGGAAACAGTCTCTGAAGTTCCGCCGCAAGGCGTTGAATATAACGAAGTGCTGGAGTATCGCCATGCGGCAGCGTTGCTCTGCGACGACGATGTCACGTGGGCAGAAAAACGAAAAGCGGTAAAAACGTTGAAGCACTTGTGGGACAAGGGATTCATCGCGGCGGCGTATCACCTGGGCAAGGCGTACCAGGATGGCCTTGGTGTCCTGCCGGATGATGAAAAGGCGGAGGAGTGGTTCCGACGCTCTGCCGCGATAGGGGACGCACAGTCGCAGTACATGCTGGGAAAGCTGCTACAGGAGCAAAGACGAATGAGTGAAGCAGCATCGTGGTATGAACGTGCCTGTGAATCGGGAAATCAATATGCTCAATACCATCTGGGGAAGATGTGCCTTCTGGGTGATGGCGTTCCAAAAGATATCGAAAGAGCGGTTCAGTTGCTGAGTGACTCTGCCAGTCAGGGGAATCAATACGCGCAGTATGTTCTCGGCAAGCTCTGTCTACAGGGTAAGGAGGTAGAGAAGAATCCAGAGGCGGCAGTGTATTGGCTGACGCAATCCGCAAATCAAGGTAACAGCTACGCGCAGTTCCTTCTGGACCATCGGCAACACGCCCCGTCTGTTCTTCTCTGCACAGTAAGGCTCCTCCATCATGTCAGCAATATTTTCTGGGAAACGCTTCCGCCACCGAATCCGTCAGGCGGTCACGTGGAGAGCAAACTCATGCGGAGAATCCGTGAGAAGAAAATCGCCATGGGTCACAAGGCGGATGATCACGAGGACTACCAGGGACCGTCGATGTCCATGTAACACAGTGCAATATCTGAGCGGCAGTAAACAAAGAGAACTTTCAAACCAGCAAATCAAAACTTTTTGATAACACCACACAAAGGCGCTGGATATTTTCGCAAACTGCTGATATGGTGTGTAGCTAACAAAGGAGGCGATATGCCATGACGAAAAGACGCGCCAACGGAGAAGGCAGTATCCGCAAGCGTAAGGATGGCCGCTGGGAGGGACGCTACACAGCGGGACGTGATCCGGTAACCGGGAAGGCAATCTACAAAAATGTCCTCGGAAAACCCAAGCGGAGGTCAAGGAGAAACTCAAGTCGGCAATTGAAAAAAGCGGCTCTTTAGTTACGACCATCGATCACTACACGGTAGGCCAATGGCTGGACGCATGGATGGAGAACTACGCCAAGCTCCAGGTTCGGCCGTCGTCCCACAAGACCTACCAGGGCTTCATCGAAAACCACATCAAGCCTGCCCTCGGAGGTATCCCGTTGGAGAAGCTGACGGCGATGGATCTCCAGAGGCTGTACAAGCGTCTGCTGGAGAGTGGCAGAGTGGAATGCACCGAGTCCCGCAATAAGCCGAAGGGCCTCAGCGTCAAGACGGTCCGAAACATCAACCAGATGATTTCTTCCGCACTGAACTGCGCTGTGGAACAGCGGCTGATTCCCAGTAATCCCACAAAGGGCTGTGTTCTCCCGAAACTGGAACGGCAGGAAATGAAAATCCTGCCGCCGGAGAGCCTGGGCACTTTCTTCGAGGAAGCCCGGCGTAGCGGCGTTTTTGAGCTCTATTACATCGACCTCGCGACGGGCCTCCGGCGGGGAGAACTGCTGGGGCTGAAATGGAGCGATGTTGATCTAGAAAAAGGGATCATCCACGTCCGACGACAAATTCTCCGTCAGAACGGCGAGGTGGTGGAAGCCCCGCTGAAAACGAAAAATTCCTACCGCAATATTGCGATAGGAGCAGATGCTGTCAAAGTTCTCAAAGGCATGGAGCAGAAAGACGAGTACGTTTTCCCCTCGCCATACGGAGGGCCGATGTCCCCGGACAGTGTCCTGCACATGCTCCAGCGGGTGTTGAAGCGGGCGGGACTGGAGCGGATACGCTTCCACGACCTACGTCACACATTCTCGGTGTTGGCCCTGCAAAACGGAGTGGACGTGAAAACCCTCTCCGCTATGCTGGGTCACTACAGCGCCGGGTTCACGCTGGATACCTATGCCCACGTGACCACCTCCATGCAGAAGCAGGCAGCAAACGCAGTGGGCAGTTTCCTCTCCGGTACTCTCCAGCCCTGATCGCTCCAAACTCCCGTATGGGTCACGGCTTGGGTCAAAACGGAGCCGCAAAATTGAGCCACCGGAAAAAGTACAGAGAAACAAACAAAACCGCTGAAATTCAAAGAATTTCAGCGGTTTTGGTCCGAGTGGCGGGATTTGAACTCCCCGCCCACGTTTTGCCTTGTGTTAAAGGTTGCAGAATACAGATAAGCGCCAAGGAATCAGAAACTTTTCATGTTACTCCATGCCCCATATTCATCCACGCCGTTCCCCGCCAAAGGGAAACGGAAGGGGAAAAGGACAGCCGAACTGGCAGGAATCAAGCCCCGGACGCTTGAAGCGCCCGGGGCTTTTACTACGACTTCAGCCGCTGCCATTACCCAGGCCTTCCATCGCGTCCTGGGACTTCTGGCTCTGGGTGCCGAAGTAGAACGCGATGACCACGGCGTACACGGTCATGAAGTCCTGGCTGATGGTTCCGGCCACCGCCATATAGGCGAACACGCCGGTGAGCGTCAGGGTCACCAGGGACTTGACGCTTAAGAGATTTCCCAGCCGCTTAGAGATGTTCTTGTCCATACGGTTCCTCCTCTTCCCCGGAACTAGTCCCGGAAATGACCTTCGAAATTTTTATGCCCGCCAGCAGCAGGGCCTCCACGCCCCCAGCTCCCAAGGTGTACTGGATCAGGGTGTCCGGGACGCTTCCCTTGACACAGAAAATCACAGTCATCGCCGCAATGAAGCCAAAGGCGAAGAGGCCCAGTGCCAGCAGGATGACATTGGAGGTTTTGGCCTCCCTCCGGCGTTTCCCCCTCATACCTAACCTCCTACTATCAACTTACTGTAAACCGGCCCGTTTTACTCTCAACCGCTCTGTATGCCCGTGAGAGGGCCGCAGGGCGCTTTCCCCGTTTGCCGGGGAAGGATGCCAGGTCGGCGCTTCCGGCCGCCAGGAGAGCCGCCAGGGGGGCAGGGAGGCGGCCTCACGCTTTTGCCTCCTGCCTAGGCTTGTGGAATCGCTCCAGGTCCTCAATGCGGTGGTTGGCCACCTTGATCTTCTCTTCCTGTAGCTCCGTGCGCTCCTCCAGCTTATATACCCGGTCGATGACCTTGTTATGGACCTCGACCTTCTTCTCCAGCTGCTCCAGCCGGTATTGGGTCAGCTTGGTACTCACCAGGATGCCCAGCACGGACCCCAGTCCGGAGCCAGCCAGACCGATGAGCGCCACCAGCACCGCGTCGCTCATAATGTCACATCTCTCCTTTGCTTCCGGTTATAACGAATATTTGAGGTACTTCTGAATCCGGCCCATGCCTCTGTTAAGTGTGCGGCTGACGGTAGAACGGTTGACGCCGAGCTCCTTCGCAATCGCGGGAATATTCTTATGCTGGAAGAAGTACATCTCCACCATCTGTTTCTGGCGTGGGGTCAGCTCGTCCCGTATGACCTTATGTAGATTGCGGAACATGCGCTCGCGCTGCTCGCTGTTGTCCGGGTCGTTCTTCTGGTGCCACACCGCCATGTCGCCGATCCACTCACTGGCCCGGGTATCAAAAGGACCTTCATAACGAGAACCTTTCATTCTTATGATAGCTCCTTTCGTAGTACCTCGCCGTGAGCTCCGCCAGTGCTCTGGTCTCCAGGTAGAGCGGATACAGGTCTTTGGCTCTGGCTTCAAACGCCGCCGCGTCCCCGGGGTCTGTGGCCGCCTTGGCGGCCTCCCGCAGCTCTCGAATACGAGTGCGGAGGGCAATCTGGCTTCTTCTGTATTCCACCGACATTTCACTCAACAGCATGGAGTCCTCCTTCAGATTTAGATCCCGAGCTGCTTTTTCATTCCGCCGCCTCCTCTTCTCCAACAGGGCCCAGGTCCTTCCAGCGTTCCGGCAGCTCCGAGGGGCTGTAGGCGTTGTCCTCTGCGAGGCAGCGCCAGATGTGTCCAACTTGGACACAGCACTCGCCGGTCTGCCAGAGACCTCTCGTGCCCTGGGGCGGCTGGTAGTCCGTGGCCAGGGCCGGGTCCTTGGTGTGACAGAGGTCCCAGAGGGCGACCGCCTTGTCCGGGCTCCAGTCCGGCTGCGCCGTGGCGTCGTGGGCCTGCCAGAGCTTGTAGATGCGGCCCTGCCATTTGTAAGGCGTTCCGACGGGCACGCCCGTATAGTCCCGCTGCCGCCAGGTGGGGACCTCCCCGACGTGGGCGGTGAGATAGGTCCCGTCCACTTCTCCGGCCACGGCCTTGGCGGACAGGGCGGCGGCGTCCGCCGCGCCTTTGGTCCTCATGGCGTCCAGCGCCAGCGTATGGATGTCAGCCATTGCTCTCCACTCCCTCCTCATAGGCGGAGGCCAGCTCCGCTTCCTTTGTCCGGGCCTCGGACACCTGCCCGGACAGCGCCTCGGCCTGGCCCTCCAGCTCCTCGATCCGGGCCTGGTAGCCGGTGACGTCTCCCAGGTACTGCTTGGCGGTGGCGACCGTCACCTCAAAATGCCCGGTGCTGTGGTGGTACTCGATGTTCCCCAGCTGGAAGCCGTAGCCCTCCGGGAGGCCCGCCTCGTTTGCCGGGCAGGCGGGCAGGCGCCGAATCGCGGGACTGGCCCAGTCAATGGCCTCGATGCCCTCCAGCGTGGCGCCGTTGGCCCGCTCAAAGAGGATGGAGTAGCTGCCGTTCGAGCCGACCCCGCCCCCGGAAATAGGCCCGGCGATCAGGCCGCCGATCTTCCAGTACTTTCCGAAATAGCTCATACGCGCTCCTTTCAGCCCACAAACAGGATTTTCCCGGGATAGGGGGCAGCGCTCTCCAGCGTGACGGTCCCGGCCTCTCCGTCATACCGGGCCCCCGTGCCGAGGGCCGCCCAGGTGTTGGTGATGTACGTTCCGTCCACCTGATGGAAGGCCTGGAAGCTGAAATCGCCGCTCCTGCGCTTGTGCGCCGACGCGGGGATGGCGATCTCATAGCCCAGGGAGCCGTCGTAGGCGGACGGCGTCTCCGAGGCCCCGCCTTCTGTGGCTTCGATCGCGGCATTTTCTCCCCCCGCCGGCTCCTCCGGCGTCCAGGAGGCCGGAGGACCCCAGTCCGCCTCCGTGAAGGTCACGACGGCGGAGCCTAGGGCGGCGTGAGCCGTCGGATCTTCATCATGCTGTTCCAGCAGCGCCAAAGCGGCGGCCCGGGTTAGAATGGAGTCTGGGTCAATGTCCGCAAAGACCTCGTTTACGTCCCCAACCACGGCAATGAGATCAAAGGTAACCAGCTTCCCAACCAGGGAACTGGCGGGGCGGACCCACTCCGGGCCATCCTCCATGCGCAGATAGGCGTAGGGGACATCGCCCTCGTCCGGGTCTTTGGCGTAGAGCAGGACGCCCGTGGCGAAAAAACCTGTTGACACCTTCTCGCTGTTGATCTGAACGCCGACCTGGCACTCACCGTCAACCGGGTTGGACACGGCAGAGATCTTGGCGTCCATCACGTAGCCGGGGACCTCCGTCAGGTCCCTGGGGTGGACGCCCTCCGGGATGGTTCCACTGCCCACCGCCGCCCGGGTATAGCGCATTTGGCAGCGGCCCGCCAGGACCTTGGCGATGAGTGCCCGGCAGGGGGCACAGGCGAAGCAACCGTCTTGGATATTCGTCAAAGCTCATTCCTCCTATTCCTCAATTCGCTTGGGCCGTATGTGGGACTGGCAGAACGTGCCGGAGCCCGTGCCTCCCGCCAGGCGGGTGGAGGCGAAGACTCCATAGGCCACGGGGATCTCTGCCTGGAACCGCTCGCCGCTCATTGTGTCTCCCTTCAAATCGGTTCCCACAGCCCCGCCGAAGCGGAAGGGCAGCTCATACCGATAGGACCGCCGTATGGCGACCACCATTTGGTCCAGCCAGCTGGACAGGCGCTTCACGTCGCCCAAGAGGCGAGTAAACTCCTCTACCTGGGCCTGGTCCGCATCGTCTTCCTCCTGGCCGATGATGGCTCGGAAGTGGTGGGGATCTCCGTCGTAGTCGAACCACTCCTCTATGTAGCCGAAACCGAAAATGGACTGAATGGTTCGGTTGATGGCCGACGGCGTTCCCATCTTTGCGTAAGCCAGCAGAGAGTCCCGGATCAGGGCCCGCTTCACCTCCAAGGGGAACGTCTCCCGATAGGCCGGGGTCCGCAGCTCCACCGCCAGGTGATCCAGGACTCGCTCCGGCGCGTTGGAGAGACATGCGTAAAAGGGCACCCCGTCCGCCAGAGCCAGGAGCTTGTCCACCTGACGCCCCACGGCATAGGCCAGAGCCTCCGTTTCCCGGTTCCGCAGATGCTCCGGCAGGATGCCGGTAAACCGGCTTCCCCGCAGCTCAATCATCCTCCAGCCCTCCATAACGGACCTGGGGCTCTCCGTTCAGCTCCGCCACGGCGGTGGAGGCCACCCGGGTGAAGGCTGGGGCGGTAATCTCCGCCCGTTTGGCCCCTGCCTCCACCACCAAGGACAGCAGCTTGGAGGGGTTCACGTCCCGGCCAATGGTCCGCTGCCATTGGACGTATCCATCCACCGCCGTCCGAACCGCTGCCTGGACGGCCAGGGCCCGGCCGCTGTCACTGCGGTTGATGTAGTAGGTAAGGTCCAGGCTGTAGAGGACCTTCTCCGGCGCGGCGACCACCACCAGGTCCGTCATGGGCCGAATACTGTCGTCCCTCAGGTACGCCTGGAGTCCTGCCACCATGTCCGGGCCGGGGCTGGAGCCGTCCGCCAGCAGGAAGACCACATCTACCCGCCCCGCCGCCTGGTCGCTGGTGACGGCCACGTCTCCTACGGCGGGGCTGTAGGCCTTGGCGTGGAAGCGATAGCTATCCTCCGGTCCGGCGGTGGAGTAGGCGCTGGGAGCCAGGAAGACCCGTTCAGCCAGGTCCTCGTCGCTCTCGGTGTCTGCACCGCCCTCGGTCAGCGTCAGGTTCTCCACCGCCGACACGTAGGGCACGGGGTCCACCAGGACCTTCAGCTCTCCTGGTCGGAAGCCGTTGCCGGAAAGGCCGGGGACCGTGCAGACGGCCCGTGCCTCTCCCGTCAGGCTCCCGGCTGGGATCTCCAGATAGGCTTCTGTAGCGAAAAACACGGTGCCGCCGTCTGAGACTCTGGTCCCGGTGGGAATACCCACGGCGCTCTCCCTGGCGGCGGAGAGGGTGAAGCGCAGGGTGGTGGAGGCCTTGGCGGCGGGGAGGCGGACCACGCCTTTGAGGAGCGCCAGGTTGTCCAAGAATCGGTCATAGCTGTACTTAAGCAGATTCTGCTTCCCCGCCCGATCCACATACTGCATGGCCTGGTATATCTGGGCTGCGGCGGCGTAGAGGATCATCCGATGGACGCTGGCGCGATCCAGGCGAATGGGGCGGCCCTCCGCCTCTGTCATGTAGGCCTCAAAATCCGCCACCATCTCCGTCCGCACGTCCTCCACGCTCTTGTTTTCGATGAAGGAAATCTCCGGAGAGCTCTGTACATAGTTAGGCACCTGCAATCACCACCTTCGGCCTAAGCTGTCCCTCCGCCGCAGCGGTCCAGAGGACCTCCCGGACCCGGAGGGCGGGAATGAACTTGGCCACCTTCTTGGTCACCTCCGCTGTGTAGAGAGACTTGACGGCGGCTGTGGGCTTGTCCACAAAGTTCAGATCCAGCCCAAACTCCCGGTCCAGGGGGACGGAGCCCTCCCGCGTGGACAGCAGCAGGGCCAGCTGGCGGTCCAGTTCCTTAGCCCCGCCGCCGATAAATTCTATCTGGAAGTCAAATAAATCGCTCATGCGTATTCCTCCAATGTCAGCGACACCTTCGCCCTGGCCAGCTCACCGCCGGAATAGATGGTATCCCAGGCCTCACTGGACGCTGTGACCCGGAAGGGATTCCGTCCCACGGGGCGGCTGCCGATAATGAGATACTCCGCCGTGCCGCTCTCCACCATATCCTCGATGGTCTCCAGGACCCGCCGGGGCCGGATGCCCAGAGTGGCGGAAAGCTGGATGTCCAGGGTAATCTTCTGGCAATCCGGGCCTAAGAACTCGGCCTTTGGCTTCACGCCCATGGCCTCGTGGGAGGCCCAGCGCCCGGCGGTCTCCCGGGTCATGTTGGAGAAGGTGAGGACCTGGCCCTCGCTGACGGTGAAGACGATGCTGCTTCCCAGGGAACCAACTGCCATGATTTACCCTCCAATCCTCACGTCTTGGCTTCCCCCGGTGACGGTCCCCGCGCCGTTATGGGGCGCCAGTGCGTCCCCGATCCGGGCGGAGGGAATGCCGTTGATCCGCACCGTGGTACTGCCCACGGCAATCATTCCCCGGCTGGATCCGCAGCAGGCGTCCCGCTCTGTGGTGACGCTGGTGACGAAGGCGGCGGGGCGCCCGTTGGTCCGCACGTCCGGGGAACAATTCGCCGATATCTCCCCGGTAAAGGGAATGGGCCCGTGAGGCGGGATATGCCCGGTGTGCTCCCCGGCTGTGGTCCCATCCACCTGGTCATGAAGCCTTGCCGCCTGCGGCATTGC
The DNA here is from genome assembly GCA_910587875.1 of uncultured Oscillibacter sp. Taxonomy (GTDB): domain Bacteria; phylum Bacillota; class Clostridia; order Oscillospirales; family Oscillospiraceae; genus Oscillibacter. The sequence goes on from CAJUOD010000095.1 coordinate 9,794, forward strand.
CGCACCTCCTCTCTAGTTCAGATCGATGGTCTTTCCGTTGATGACGATGGCCCCGCCCGCCGTGATGTTTAAGGTTCCGTCACAGTGGAGAGTCAGGTCCTTGGCTTTGGAGTCGTAACGGAGCGTGGCCGCTCCCGGCTTTCGGTCCATGTCCAAGCGGACCAGACCCTCCGCCCCCTCCGGCGGGGGAAATTTATCGCTCCAGGGGCGGCCCAGCACAACCCCGGCCTCAGAGCCGTTGGAGAGGTGGAGCACCAGCACCTGGTCCCCCACCGCCGGAAGACTGTACAGGCCGGAGAACACCGGGGATAGAATGGGGATCATCCGGGTCACATCGCCGTCCTTCTCGTGGTAGACCACCCGGACGGTCCCTGCCGCCGGGTCCAGGCTGGACACCTTGCCCAGCCGTATTTCCTCCTGCATATATCCTCCTCACTCCACCAGAGAAAGCTCTAAATCCGTGGTATAGCCGCCGCCCACATGGTGGACGGCCTTGTCGATGAAGTATTTGCCGCTCAAGCGGCCCAGGCCCTCCACCTGGACGCATTGGCTCGCCGCCAGGTCCGGCCGTCCCCGCAGGGAGATGGAGAGGGTGGTGTGCCCGTGGTTCGCCGAGGCGATGGCGGCTTCCAGCTTCTTTTCCGCGTCCGCGGGGCCGTCCGCTTTGCCGGAGAGCTTCAGAAGCCGAGGCCCCTTGCCGGTCTTGACGCTGATCTCTTCCTCCGACATGGGGTCCGTGTAGGCGTACTCCCCGCCGGTGTAGGTCCCAGTGAGACTGGTTTTCCAATTCCAGGACAGCAGCTCCGCTGGGGTCAGCATCGCCGCAGGGGGCTTTTGCTTATATGCCTCCCGGTCATAGATCACCAGCTTTTTGGCGCAGACCTTGACTACCAGGCCATAGTCCCCGCAGACGCCGTTGAGAAACTCGCAGTCGGTCCGCCGGGCCTGTTCCACGCTCTTCAGTTTAGGGCCCGGTCCCTCCACGTCCCAGGCCAAGGCCACCCCGGCCCGCCCGGCGATCTCCTGGGCCAGCTCCTGGAGGGTCACGTCCTCCCAGGTCTTGCTCCGTTCCGTTTCCCGGAAGCTGCTGTCTGCCGGAACGGATACAGCGGAGACGGTCCCCGCCACGGGCCAGCCGGAAAAACTGAAATCGTCCAGGGTGAAGGATCCGCAGGGGAGGGAGCGGTGATCTCCCTCCCGAGATCGGAAGAGCACACGTCTGAACTCCAGTCACACAGCAAGA